>CANGJI010000102.1 GCA_947454135.1 Sphingomonadaceae bacterium | reverse complement strand
GTGGGTGGCCGGGCGGGGGAGCGGGCCGGTGCCGCCCGAAGCACGCTCTTTCGCGTGCTTCGCAAACGACTCGCTAGCCGGTCTTGATCGCCAGGAACGAGACTGCGACCCCCAGCATCACCACCGCAAAACCACGGCGTACCCAGCGGGTGCGCCGTTCGTCCATCAGCCAGGCCTGCGCGTGGCTGCCGGCCAGCACGATGGCGAGGTGGATCGCGGTCGCGATGCCAGTGCTGATCAGCGCGAGCGTGAGTGCTTCGGTAAGGCCCAGTGTCCGCCCGCCGAGGAACTCCGGCGCGACGACCACGAAGAACAGGTAGGCCTTCGGGTTCAGCAGATTGAGCAGCGCGCCGGTGGCGAAGGCGCGGCGTGCGGCGGTGGGCGGCGGGGCTTTTTCCGCGCCGCGCCATGCCTCTATCGCCAGCCAGACCATCATCGCCGCGCCCGCAATCCGCAGGCCGTGGAGCAGCGCGGGCATCGCGGTGAGCAGGGTTGCAAGGCCGAGCGCGGCAAGCGCGCCGTTGGCCAGAAGGCCGAGCGCGATCCCGGCGACCGCAGATAGCCCGCTGCGCTTGCCTTCGGTGGCGGCGAGGCCCGCCAGCCACGCCATGTTGGGGCCGGGCGTCAGCTCGATCAGCAGGACGGCGGCGGCAAATCCGGCAATATCGAGCGTGCCTGCCACTTAGACAGCGGTCCCCACCAGGCGGCCGATCCCGGCGGTCGCGGCCATCGCGAGCGCGCCCCAGACGACGACGCGGAGCACCGGCTTGCCCATCGCCGCGCCGCCTGCGCGGGCGCCGAGTGCGCCGAGGAGCGCGAGGAACAGGATCGAGCCGCCTGCCGTGCCGGTGACCATCAAGGACATCGGCAGGATCGCGGCGAGGAGCAGCGGGAGGAATGCGCCGCCGGTGAACATGGCGGCAGAGGCCATCGCGGCGAGCACGGGCTGCGCGGCGGTCGTCTCGCTCATGTGGAGTTCGTCGCGCGCGTGGGCGCCGAGCGCGTCCTTCGCCATCATCTGGCGGGCGACTTCGCTGGCGGTGGCGGCATCGACGCCGCGCTCCTCGTAGATCGCGGCGAGTTCGGCGTGTTCGTGGACCGGATCGGCGGCGAGTTCGGCGCGTTCGCGGGCAAGGTCTGCCGCTTCGGTATCGGCCTGGCTGGAGACGGAGACATATT
Source organism: Sphingomonadaceae bacterium (assembly GCA_947454135.1). Classification (GTDB taxonomy): domain Bacteria; phylum Pseudomonadota; class Alphaproteobacteria; order Sphingomonadales; family Sphingomonadaceae; genus Novosphingobium. The sequence goes on along the minus strand of CANGJI010000102.1, from coordinate 9,268 downwards.
CGCCCGCCGCCATCGACATCGCGCCTGCGACGAGGCCCGCTGCGCCAGCAACCAGCAGCGCCTGCCGCTCCGCGCCGGAGGCGGCGACGCCGAGGATCAGGCTGGCGGTGGAGACGATCCCGTCGTTCGCGCCCAGCACTGCCGCGCGCAGCCAGCCGATACGGCTGACGAGGTGGCGTTCATCGTGTGGTCGCATGTGGTCCTCTCCTCGGCAGATCATGCGCCTCATGGCACTGCAAGGACAGGCAAAAAAGGATCTGGATCAAGATTCCCGCTGGGCGAGGACGGCAGCGCCAGTGGGCGCGGGGGCCGCGTTCTCGATGATCGGCTGGCCGACGCCGAGGCGCTTGCCATCGGTGATGATCACCTTGTCGCCGAGGCTGGCGACGCCGAACAGGCGCTTTGCGAAGCCATCGGGCACGCCGATGCAGCCGTTTGTGGCATAGCCGCGTTCGACCTTGCTGCCGTGGATCGAAACGCCGTCGTTCGTCAGGCGCATCATCCAGGGCATCGGCGCTTCGTAGATCGAGGAGACGTGATCCGCGTCTTTCTGGCTGATCGGGAACACGCCGGTCGGGGTGGGCTTGTTGCCATAGCCCTTGAGGATGGCGGCGGCGCCGATCTCGTGCCCATCGCGGAAGACGGAGATGGTGCGCGCCTCGAGATCGACCGTCACGACGATGGGGCCGGTCTTGGCGGCGCTGTCGTCCCAGAAATACTGGCCGAACTTGATGGGCTCATCGATCTTGAGGATCGACTTGACGACGAAGGGGCTGTTGGCGGGCACCGCAGCCGGGGTCAGCGCGACCGGCTTGGCGAGCGGGGCTGGGGCCGGCGCAGCGGCGGCGACATGGGCTTCGGCCCGCGAACCGCCGAACATCACTTGCGCCATATCCCGGCCGACATTGAATGCAAGCAGCGAGGCCAGCGCCACCGCCATCATGCCGAGCGGCGCGCTGATCCAGCGGGAGCGGACGAGATCGAGGGGGGACTTCAGGCCGGACATCGCGAATCTGGGCGCTCCTTTCACCTTGCAAAATAGCGTAAACGCCGCGCCGCGCGAGCGCATTTGCAAGCGCGTCCCGCCTAGGGACGCCGCGTGTTTCTACCCTTAACGCATGTGGTTAAGCCCTGGCGGAATGGCCGCTCGGTAAATGGCGCAATTGGGCGCTGGTTCGTCATTGCGAGCGCGGTGAAGGCATTCTGAGTGGTGGTGCGCGGCGCTCTGGATCCCCGCCTTCGCGGGGATGACGAACTGTGTGGGGGGTGACAAGGCGTGTAGGGCGCAGAGGGTAGCTGGCTTTCAGCGCCGGGAAAGGTATGGCCTGCCACAATGGCTTCGATGACGCAGATCTACACTTGGCTGGAAAGCGAAGCGCCGTGGCTGGGGCACCTCTCGCCGCTGTTCGCCGCGACTTGTGCGGCGCTGTTGTTGGTGGTGATCGGCGGGGCGCTGGCCTCGCGCGGCGGCAGGATCGGCGGGGCGCTGCGCTTTGCCGGCAACCTGCTGATGCTGGCGGTCTTCGCGCTGGCGGTCATGCGTTTCGTGCGGATGGACCCGAGCTTCGATGCGGCGCTGCACAGCCTCGGCGGACCGGCGCAGACCGTTTCCGGCGGGGAGACGCGCATCCCGCTTAGCGCGGACGGGCATTACTGGATCAAGGCGAAGCTCAATGGCGTGCCGCTGCGGCTGATGGTCGATACCGGGGCGACGGTGACGGCGCTTTCGGGTGACGTGGCACAGGCCGCTGGGGTCGAGCCGGATGGGCTGCGCCCGGATGCGATGGTCGAGACGGCGAACGGAACCGTTCCCGCATCCCCGGCGCGGATCGATGAACTGCGGTTCGGCTCGGTCGTGGCGCGCGATCTCGATGCGATCGTGATGCCGGGGGAGGGCGGGCCGAACGTGATCGGCATGAACTTCCTCACGCGGCTCAAGGGCTGGCGGGTGGAAGACGGCGTGCTGATCCTTACGCCGCACCGCCCGCAGGTGGAAGCGGCGAGCGGGGAACCCCCAGCCAGGTAAGCCGCCGCCACAAGGCTTCGAGCGGCCCCTGTCCGAACCGGGCCAGCCACCACCGCGGCCACGCCAGCATCAGCGCCCAGCCGCCGAGCACCACCAGCGGCAGCGCGGCGCGGGGGAGCACTCCGCCAAGGCCGAGACCCCAGCCGGCGAAGAGCGCGCTCATGACGAAAGTGGTGCCGAGGTAATTGGTGAAAGCGCAGCGGCCTGCCGCGACAAGGCGCTGGCCAGCGGCGCTATCCTTCACGCGCGGATAGAGCAGGAGCAGCACGGCGAGGTAGCCCAGGGTCATGGCCAGGTGGGGGATCGCGGCGAGCGAGCCCATGAGGGCAAACATCATGGCGGGCGGGAAGTCTTGCGCCGCGGCCCAGCCGATCAGCGCGGCGCTCATCGCGGCGCCTGCGCCGATGCCGACGATGGCAATGCGGCGCAGGGTGGCCTCCTCCCACTCGCCCGTGAACAGGCCCAGCCGCAGCAGCGCCATGCCGAGCAGCATGACCGGAAAGGTCTCGAAGAAAGTCGCGCCGAGATTGGCGAGCGGAAGCGCAGGCGCCGTGGTCAGGCGCAGGCGGACGGCTTCGTGGAAGGGGGCGTGAAGCACCTGCATGTCTGCTGCGATGGAAGTGGCGATGCGGCCCATCATCGCGGTCTGCTCGGCCACTTCGGCGGGCGCGCCATGGCCGGCGAGGACGCGGGCCTCGGCGGTCAAGGAGGCGACGTCACCGATCATTTCAAGCCCGTGGCTGGCAAAGAACAGCAGCAGCGCGGCGGCGGCGAGCGGCTCTGGTGCAAGGCGGCGCAGGCAGAAGGCGAGCATGCCGCAAACCGCATAGGGGAACAGGATATCGCCCCACCACAGCAGTGCGTAATGCGCATAGCCGAACGCCATCAGCAGGAGCAGGCGGCGCGCCTGCATGAGATCGGGATTGGCCCCCCGCCGTTCGGCCGCATCGGCAAACAGCATCATGCTCGCCCCGAACAGCAGGGTGAACAGGCCGCGCATCTTGCCCTCGAAGAGGACATAGGCAGCGACGAACCACAGCGCGCCGCCCGGCTCCAGACGGGGTATGGCCGGGCTGAAGGTGGCGAGCAGAGGGCCCCAGAACCCGGTCACGTTGATCGCGAGGATGCCGAGCACGGCAACCCCGCGCACGAAATCAAGCGCGCCGATCCGTTCCGTCATCAGGCGTTATGGCGCCACCACGAGGCAGACGAGGCCTGCTGCCTTGAGCGCGGTGCAGGCGTGGTTCGCGCCCTCCTGCGAATAGCCGGTGGCGAGCAGACGCGTTACCGCGCCGGGCACATCCTGCCGGGCATGGCCGGCGATCTCGGGCCGGGTGCGCACGCGCGCCCAGAGCGCATCGGCATTGGCCTTCACGCCGAATGCGCCAAGCTGGATGCGGTATGCGCCGCCGGAAGCCGGGGCCGCAGTGGCGAGAGTAGCCGGGGCGGGTTTGGGCGGAGTAGGCTTGGGCGGAGCAGGCTTCTTCACCGGTACCGGTTTCGGCGCGGCGGGCGCGTCCATTGGCGGGGGCAGGTAGGTCGCGACCGGCGTGGGCCGTGCCGATGGCGGGAGATCGACGGTCTCGATGGTGCCCGGCCGGGCTGGCGGAGCAGCGGCGGGCGCTATCGGATCCGGCGCCATCTGGCTGCCAAGGTCCGCCGCCGCCAGTTCGCGGCCGCGCGCTTCGGCGGCTTTTTGATCGAGCTCGCTGGCAAGGCTGACCCCCATCTGGCGCTGCGCCAGCGGGATCGTCTGGTTCATCGTGGCGAGGCTGCCGGTAGCCTGCTCCAGCCCGGCGGCGGCGGCGCGGGTGATCAGCGCATAGGCGCGGACCCAGTCCCTGGGCATGAAATCGCCGTTGTAGGACGCGATGCCGAGCACATACATCGCGCGCGGCTCGCCCCGGTCGGCAGCGGACTGGAGCCAGGGCAGCGCGGCTTGCTGGCGGCCCGTCTGGAACAGCAGGATGCCGTAGTTGTCTGCCGCCGCGATATGGCCGAGGCGCGCGGCCTTGCCGTAGTAGCTTTCGGCTTTGGCCACATCCTTGTTGACGCCGCGGCCCAGCTTGTAGGCCTGTCCGAGGTTGAACAGCGCATCGGCATCGCCCTTCGCTGCAGGGCCCTGCCAGGCCTTCACCGCCGCTCCGTAGTTGCCTGCCGACCACGCATCGACGCCCGCGCGCACGGCGGCAGCCGTTGCGGCATCGGGGAGAGGTGGGAGCGCGGGAAGCTGGGCCGGTGCCTGAGCAGGTGGCTGAGACGGCTCCCGGGCTTCGGCAGCGGCAAGATCCGCGCCGACGAGGCACGAACAACCCAGAGCTGCTGCTGCCAGGAGAGCAAGTTCGCGCATGACCGGTCGAATCTCCCCTGAAGCCGAGTGGCTGAAAAGCTGGGTTAACGATGCCGTGCTGCACTGCAGTGCGCAAGCGCAACTGCGTAGGCCCGGCGGCGCCCAATACTGCCCAAGAGAATGAGTGTATTTGGTTAATGCCCAAAACACAGGGGCTTGGGCCTCCATTCATGGGGGGCTTGCGCAGAATCACCTGCCGCACACGGGCAGATGTTAACCAAAATTTGAGGGTCTTCTGCGATCCCCCGGGGAGAGACCATTCAGTCTTATCGTATTTCCCGAGGGGGGTTACCTTGCGCGTATTGGCTTTGGCATCGCAGAAGGGAGGGTCCGGCAAGACGACCTTGTCCGGTCACCTTGCCGTTCAGGCGCAGCGCGCTGGGGCAGGGCCGGTCGTCCTGATCGACATCGATCCGCAGGGTTCGCTGTCCGATTGGTGGAACGAGCGCGAGGCCGAATACCCCGCCTTTGCCCAGACCACCGTGGCGCGCCTTGCCAGCGATCTTGCCGTGCTGCGCCAGCAAGGCTTCAAGCTTGCGGTGATCGATACGCCGCCTGCCATCACCATGGCGATCCAGTCGGTGATCTCGGTGGCCGAACTGATCGTCGTGCCGACCCGGCCGAGCCCGCACGATCTGCGCGCTGTCGGCGCGACCGTCGATCTTTGCGAGCGCGCGGGCAAGCCGCTGATCTTCGTGGTCAATGGCGCGACGCCCAAGGCGCGCATCACCTCCGAGGCCGCCGTCGCGCTTTCGCAGCACGGCACGGTCGCGCCGATCACGCTCCACCACCGCACCGATTTCGCCGCCTCGATGATCGATGGCCGCACGGTGATGGAGGTCGATGCCTCGAGCAAGTCTGCCGCCGAAGTCGCGGCGCTGTGGACTTATGTCTCGGAGCGGCTCGAGAAGAATTTCCGCCGCACCGTATTCGCGGTGCCGCAGCCGGGCCATCCGGTCTCGACATTGCCAGGTGCGTCGCGTCCCGCCGGTGGTTTCGGCCGCCGCGTGATCGGCTCGTGAGCGAAGGACGCAGCAGCATGAGCGAACCCAAGCCTTTCGCATCGCTGAGCCCGAGCCTGCTGGCGCGCAAGGGTGCGGCCCGTCCGGCCATGCGCCCGCAGATTGTGCCCCTGACCGCGGAAGACCGCCAGTGGATGGGTTTCGGCGCAGCGACCGCGACCGCCGAGGCGCCGCAGTTCGATGCCGATGATCTCGGCTGGAACGATCACGGCGAGGATCTTGTCCCCGCTGCAGACGTCGTCGCGATTGCTGCCGACCCGCTGCCAGAGCCTTCGCAGCCTGAAGTGCTGCGCCGGATCGAATCGCTCGCCGATGTGCTGAGCGTGCCGGCCCCGGCAGCCTCTGCGCATCGCCGCGAACGCGGTACCGCGCTCAAGGAAGGGCGCAAGGCGGCCTTCACGCTGCGCCTCGATGCAGCACGCCATTTGCGCCTGCGCCTTGCCTGCACGCTCGACAACCGCAGTGCGCAAGCTGTCGTGATCGAAGCTCTCGACCGTTTCCTCGAAGCGAAGCCGGGTCTCGACGACCTGGCCCGCCGCGCTCTCCGCTTATGAAGCCGCATACCAACCGGGACATCACGCCATGACCACCGTACATGACAGCAAGACTGACCGGGAAGCTGCGCTGCGGCCCAATTCGCTTCGACTGGCGAGGATCTGCGTGACCACCGCGCTTGCGGCGGGTCTGCTCACCGGTTGCGCCGCAGGTGGCCCGACGCACGCGAAGTTTGCGTCCAGTGCCCAGACCGAACTTGGCAAGGGCAGCCTGGAAAAGGCGATCGCGCTCGCTGAGCAGGCCGTGCTCGCCAGCCCGCGCAATGCCTCGTACCGCACGCTGCTGGGCTCGGCCTATCTGCGCGCCGGCCGGTTCGAAGCCGCGCGTCAGGCCTTCGACGAGGCGATGCAGCTTGGCGAGGACAGCGGCAAGGCCGCGCTGAGCCTGGCGCTGGCCGATATCGCGCTTGGTCGCGGCACCGAGGCGGTCGATACGCTCAACACCTATCGCGACAGCATTCCGGCGTCGGACTACGGCCTTGCCATGGCGATGGCCGGGCAGACCCAGACCGGCATTGCAGCGCTCACCGATGCTCTCCGTGGCGGCGAAAACACGCCGAAGGTGCGCCAGAACCTTGCCTATGCCTATGCGCTCGATGGCAGCTGGGGTGAAGCCAAGCTGATGGCGCAGCAGGATGTGCCGGCGGACAAGCTGGCCGAACGCCTGCAGACCTGGGCTTTCATGGCGCGTCCGGAAGATACCCGCCGCCGCGTGGCGACCCTGCTCGGCGCGCCCGCCAATGTCGTAGGCGGCCAGCCGACCGCTCTGGCGCTCGCCAACTTCCCCGATTCGCAGAAGCTGGCCGAGGAAGCGGTGGCCATGGCGGCAACCGAAAAGGCCGCGCATGCCGACGGGGCTGACCTCGCCAAGGCTGCCGCGACCGCGATGCCCGCGCCAGCCGCCGAGGTTGCTGCACCGGCTGTAGCCGATGCTTCCAGCGCGCCGACGGCGGTCAAGCTTGCCGCGATCGACCTGCCCCCTGCGGCTGCTCCCGCCCCGGTCCAGTCTGCTGCAGCCGCTCCGGCGCCTGCCCCTGCGCGGCCGTTCGTGGCGCAGCCAGTGGTTCAGCCGGTATTTCAGCCGATGCGCACCGTGCGCACCGCTCGTGTTGCGCCCCCCGCGCCCGTGCGCGGCGACCATGTCGTCCAGCTCGGCTCGTTCGCTTCGGCAGATGGCGCGCAGCGCGCCTGGCGCCACTTCACCTCGGGCAGCAGCGGCCTTGCGGGCTATCGCAGCCAGATCACGCAGGTTGCGGTGAACGGGCGCCAGTTCTGGCGTGTTCAGGCCGTCGGTTTCACTGGCTTCGCTTCGGCGCGGCAGATGTGCCAGACGGTCAAGGTCAAGGGCGGGGTCTGCCTCGTCATGGCGGAGCCTGCCGCGCTTTCGCCGCAGGGCCGCACGATGCCGACCCGCATGGCGCAGCGCTGAGCTTCAGCTTCTAATGATCACAGCCGGCCCGCTCCCTCAGAAGGGGGCGGGCCGGTTTCGTTTCAGGCGACCCGGTTGCCGCCCTTGAACAGAGCCGTGACGCGGCCTTCGACCGGGCGGCGGTCGAACGGCGTGTTGCCTGCGGTGGCCGCCATCTTGCTGCGGTCGACGATCCACGGGCGTTCAGGTGCGACGAGCGCGATATCGGCTTCAAGGCCCACTTCCAGCCGGCCCGCCTTGGTGCCCAGCAGTGCCGCCGGGTTGCCAGCGAGCAGCATGAACGCGCGGGCCATGTCGATCGCGCCATCGCGCACGAGGGTGAGCGTGAGGGGCAGCAGCGTTTCCGCCCCGGCCATGCCCGGCTCGGCATCCGCGAACGGCAGACGCTTGTCCTCGGCGCCGCGCGGATCGTGGCCCGAGGCGATCACGTCGATCGTGCCGTCCGCAATCGCCGCGATCACCGCCTGCCGGTCCGCATCGCTGCGCAGCGGGGGCGAGAGGCGGCAGAAGGTGCGGAAATGCGCAAGCTCCAGATCGGACAGCATGAAGTGCGCCGGTGTGACGCCCGCCGTCACCTGCACGCCGCGCGCCTTGGCTGCGCGCACCAGATCGAGCGCGGCTGCGGTCGTGACCTGCCGGAAGTGGAGACGGCAGCCGGTCAGTTCGGCCAGCGCGAGATCGCGCGCCACGGCAAGTGCTTCGGCCTCGGCGGGCGCGGAGGGGAGGCCCAGCCGGGTCGCCATCTCGCTCGCGGTGGCGACGGCGTTACCGGCAATCCCGGCATCCTCGGCATGGGTGACGAGCACGAGGCCGAGCATAGCGCAGTAGCTCATCAGGCGGAGCATCACGCCCGAATCGGCGATCCAGCGGCGGCCCGTGGCGACGGCCTTGGCCCCTGCATCGCGCATCAGCGCAATCTCGGCGAGTTCGGTGCCTTCTAGCCCGCGCGTCGCGGCGCCGAGGGGGTGGACCCACATGTCGGGCTTGCCCGATTGCGCGGCGAAGCGGACGCGCGCCGGATGATCGAGCGGCGGGCCCTGATCGGGCATCAGCGCCGCGCGGGTGATCCCGCCGAAGTGGAACGCGGGCTTGTCGATGGCAAAGACGCCGAGATCGACGAGGCCGGGTGCGACGAGGGCGCCCTTCGCATCGAGTACGTCGTCGCCGGGTTCCGGGCTGACATCACCGAGGGCGACGATGCGTCCTTCGGCGATGCGCAAGGCGCCCTGCTGCGGTGCGCCAGCGGGCAGGACCAGCTTGCCGCCGGTGATGGTGAGCGGACGCGGGGTCATGCCGCCGCTCCTTCTGCGGCTGCCCAGCCGGGCACACCTCTTGCGCGGCGGGTCAGCACGTCGAGGCAGGCCATGCGGATCGCGACGCCGCTTTCGACTTGCCGGGTGACGAGGCTGCGGGCGGGATGATCGGCAACCTGGCTGTCGATCTCGATCCCGCGGTTCATCGGCCCCGGATGCATGACGAAGACATGCGGCGGCAGCTTGGCGAAGCGATCGAGCGTCAGGCCGTAAAGATGGCGGTACTCGCGCGGGCTGGGGATGAACTGGCCGGACATGCGCTCCTGCTGGAGGCGGAGCATCATGACGATATCGGCGCCTTCCAGCGCAGCGTCGAAATCGTGCGAAGGCGTCACGCCCATCGCGGCGATTTCCGAAGGCATCAGCGCGGGCGGCGCGCAGACGGTGACATCGGCGCCCAGTGCGGTGAGCGAGAGGATGTTCGAACGCGCGACGCGGCTGTGGAGAATATCGCCGCAGATCGTGACCTTGAGGCCGTTGAGGTCGCTCCCCCGGGGAAGGCCCAGCGCGTGGCGGATGGTGAGCGCATCGAGCAGCGCCTGTGTCGGGTGCTCATGACTGCCGTCGCCTGCGT
>CANGJI010000101.1 GCA_947454135.1 Sphingomonadaceae bacterium | reverse complement strand
TCCCCCCCGCGGGCCGGGGGTTGGGTCCCCCCCGCCCCCCCCCCACGAACGGGGAAGGGGAGATGAAACAATCCCCTACGCTCTCGTCATCCCCGCGAAGGCGGGGATCCAGAGCGGTCGCACACTACCCGGCCACAGGCGCGGCGTGGGGTGTCTCGACTTCGCTCGACACGAACGGAGCGGGAATGGTGGACAGCTAGTCCGGCGTCAGCACCATCTTCAGCGCCCCGGCCTCGCGCGCTTCGAACAGGCGGTAGGCCTCAGCCCCCGCGCTCAGCGGCATGCGGTGGCTCACGTAGCGTTCGGGCCTCAGGCGGCCGGAGCGCACCAGCGGGAACAGCGCGGGGAGTTCTTCCGGCACCGAGCAAGTGCCGGTGCGGAAGGTGAGACCGGCGGCGAAGGCGCGTTCCAGCGGGAAGGCAAAACGGCGGGATTGCTGCACGCCGATAACCGAAACGGTGCCGCGCGGGCGGACAAGGCGCAGGGCGAAATCAACCGTCGCGTCGCTGCCGACGACTTCGACCACGCAATCGAGCTTGCGGCCCTTGCCGTCCGCCTTGATGCGTTCGAGCGCTTCATCCGGATGGAGCGCGATGGCCCCGGCGGCTTCGGCGATGGCCCGGCGTTCGGGGATCGGGTCAATCGCGTAGACGACGTGGGCGCCCATCACCATCGCGCTGTCGACCGCCATCAGGCCGATGGGGCCGAGGCCGATGATCGCGACCGAAGCGCCGGGGACGACGTCTGCATTGCGCACGCCGTACCATGCGGTGGCGAGCGCGTCGGTCATCATCAGGGCCTGTTCCTCGCTGACGCCTTCGGGAATGGCGACGGCGTTGGCATCGGCGGCGGGGACGCGCACGGCTTCGGCCTGCGAGCCTTGCAGCGCGGCGGAGAGGCCGTAGCAGCTGCCCTTGCCGAACTCGCAGGTGTTGACGACGCCCGATAGGCACGAGCGGCAGCGGCCGCAGCCGACAGCGGCGGGGATCATGACGAGATCGCCGACCTTGTGGCGCTGCACGCCCTTGCCCACTTCGACCACTTCGCCGACCGCCTCGTGGCCGACGCAGAAGCCCACGTCCTTGGAAAAGCCGTGACCGTGATAGATGTGGAGGTCAGATCCGCAGATCGAGCAGGCGGTGACCCGAACCACGGCATCGCCTGCGGACTGGGGCACGGGATCATCCATGCTTTCGTAGCGCACATCGCGCGCGCCGTAGTAGCGCAGGGCCTTCACAGCGAGAGCCCTCCATCGACGATAAGGGTCTGCCCGGTAACGTAGGACGCGAGCGGCGAGGCGAGGAAGAGGACGGCACCGGCCATGTCTGCCGGCGTGCCGAGACGGCCTTGCGGGATGCGGGCAATCGAGCCGGCGAGGCGCTCGGGGTGATCCGTGGTCACCTTGGTGAGCTTGGTGGCAACAAGGCCCGGAGCAATGCCGTTCACCCGGATGCCCTCGGCCGCCAAGGCATTGCCGAGCGTGCGGGTAAGGCTGACGGCGCCGGCCTTGGATGCTGCATAGGCGGGATTGCCGATATTGGCGCCGAACGCTGCGACGGAGCTGACGGTGACAATGCTGCCCTTCGCTTCTGCAAGCGCGGCGCGGAACTTCATCGCGCAGTGCATCAGGCTATCGAGATTGACGGCCATGACCTTGTCCCAGCCGGGGCGCTGGAATTCGCCGCGCTTGTAGACGACGGTGCCCTGGCAGAGGACGAGGACATCGAGGCCGTCAAAAGGTGCGGCCGCAGCTTCTATCGCATCGGGATCGCCGACATCGACGCAGGTGTAGCCAAGGCCGGTCAGATCCGAGCCCTCGGCGGGATCATAGTCTGCCGCGCTGGGCCGCGTGCCCCAGACGTGGACCTGCGCGCCCCGTGCCGCAAAGGCGTGGGCAATGCCGTTGCCGATGCCGCTCGATCCGCCGACGACGAGGACCTTGCGGCCGGTAAAATCGGTATCGCCACTCATGTCTTGCCTCTCTCCCACGGAGCGCTGCGCTCTCTTGTCCGCCTCTTTTTGGCAGCGCGCGGCGCGGGCGCAAGCGGGAACCAGAACCGTTCAGAAAAGTGCGGTCGAAGATGAATACAAGCCAACGCCACATTCAGGCTCATGCCACGGCGATTCGCGCAAAACGGCTTCATCGGCACCAGTTAAGGGGAACGATGATGAAGACGATGACCAAGGTTCTGGCAGCGGCGCTCGCTCTCGGCAGCGCGGTTACGATCACCGGCACGGCCAGCGCGCATGACGGCTGGGGCTATTGGGGCGGCGGCTGGCGGGGCAACGGCTGGCAGGGCAACGCGTGGCAGGGCGACGGCGGCGTCTGCTCGGGCCAGCGCGGCTATCAGCTGGAGCGCGAGCTGCGCTTCAAGACCAGCCGCGGCCTGATCGATTACCGCGCCGCGCAGCGCATCCAGCGGGACATCGACCGGCTGCAGTGGAAGGAGCAGCACGAATGTGCGGAAGGCGACTGGCGCGCTGTCGGCAAGATCAGCCGCGACTACGCACGGATCGACCGCTGGATCGACGAGGAAGCCGAGCAGTATCGCGGCGGGTACTGGGATCGTTGACCCTGCACCGACGCGCTCCCGTCATCCCCGGCCGCGGTAGGAAGCGACCCCCTGATCGGGCACCCACAGCCCGGCGGGGGGGGCATCCGACTGCCAGAACACGTCGATCGGGATGCCGCCGCGCGGATACCAGTAGCCGCCGATGCGCAGCCACTTCGGCTTCATTTCGGCAAAGAGGCGCTGGCCGATGCCGACCGTGACGTCCTCGTGGAAGCCCGCGTGGTTGCGGAACGAGCCGAGGAACAATTTCAGGGACTTCGATTCCACGATCGTCTCACCCGGCGCGTAGTCGATCACCAGATGCGCGAAATCGGGCTGGCCGGTGACGGGGCAGAGCGAGGTGAACTCGGGCGCGGCAAAGCGCACGAGGAACAGCGAACCCGCGCGCGGATTGGGCACGTAATCGAGCACGGCCTCTTCGGGCGAGGCCGGCAGGCTGCTGGTCTGGCCCAGATGGAGCGGGGTGGCGCCGATATCGGTCATGACTGGTCCTTTCTTCGGCGCGCCTTTGCACCGACCGTGGCGGCGGGGCAAGCGGGCGCTTGGGGCAGGCGAGGAAAGTGGCGGAATCGCCCCATTTTGGGCGTGACGGCAGCGGGGGGCAGGTTTAGTCTCCCATGCCAAGGACCCGCACAGACGGGCCACATGCAGGACGGAGCTGACCCATGGAATCCCTGGTCTCGACCCAGTGGCTCGCGAGCGAGCTCGGCGCGAGTGATCTGCGCATCGTTGATGCCAGCGCGTTTTTGCCCGAGCACGGCCGCGATCCGGTGCTCGAATACGAGGCATGCCACATTCCCGGCGCGGTCTTCATGAACCTCGCGGAGCTGGCCGATCCGGCGCGGCCGGGGCTCAACATGCTGCCCAGTGCAGAGCGCTTTGCCAGCAAGATGCAGAGCCTTGGCCTCGGCGATGGCAGCCGCATCGTGCTTTATGACGACAGTCCGGTGAAGACTGCGACCCGCGCGTGGTTCATGCTGACGATGTTCGGCGCGGCCAATGTGGCGCTGCTCGATGGCGGGATCGCCAAGTGGAAGGCGGAAGGCCGCCCCTGCGCGCAAGGGCGCGAGACGCTGCGCCACCGCCACTTCACCGTGTGGAGCGATGACCGCAATGTCCGCAGCAAGGCGGATGTGCTGGCGAACCTTGAAAGCCATGCAGCGCTTGTGATCGATGCACGCGGCCCCGGGCGGTTTACCGGCGAAGTCGCCGAAGTGAAGCCGGGTCTTGCCAGCGGGCACATTCCGGGCGCGCGCAACGTCTATTACGCCAGCCTGTTCAAGCCCGACGGCACGTGGAAATCGCCTGAGGAAATCCGCGCCGTGTTCGATGCGGCGGGCGTCGACCTCACCCGGCCGCTCATCTCGAGCTGCGGCTCGGGCGTGACGGCCAACGTGCTGATCTTCGCGCTGCATCTTCTCGGCAAACACGACGTGGCGCTCTACGATGGCAGCTGGAGCGAATGGGGCGCCGATCCGGAAACGCCCAAGGAAACGGGGGCGGCAAGGTAGGGCCTTGGCACCAGACCCCTGCCCCTCCCCCGCTCTGGGGAGGCTGGGTGGGGGTGTGCAGCGCCTGCGGGCGAGCGCGGTTACCCCTCCCCAACCCCTCCCCGAGCGGGGAGGGGCTACAGCCGAACACGGCCAGGCACTTGCGGCGATTCCCTTTCCCGCAAAATATGCCTAAGACCGCTCCATGGCGGAACATGACAGCGAAGACTACGGCACCGGCACAAGGCTTGTGGGCGCAGGCCGGCGGGCGGAGTGGACGGGCAGCGCGGACCATCCGGGAGCGGTGGTCAATCCGCCGGTCTACCGGGCGAGCACGCACCTTTATCCCGACATGGCGGCGCTCAGGGCACATCCTGCCAACGAGGACGGCAAGTTCTACTACGGCCGCCGCGGCGCGCCGACGCAGTGGGCGCTGAGCGAGGCGCTGACCGCGCTGGAGCCGGGGGCGGAGGGCACGGTGCTTTACCCGTCCGGCGTCGCGGCGATCATGGGCGCGCTGCTGACAGTGCTGCGGCCGGGCGATGTGCTGCTGATGATCGACAATGCCTATGAGCCCAGCCGCGCGATGGGGCGCGGGCTGCTGCGGGACTTCGGCATCGAGACGCGCTGGTTCGATTCCAGCGATCCCGCCGCGTTCGAGGCGGCGATCTGCGCGCGGACCAAGGCGGTGCTGCTCGAAAATCCGGGCAGCCTGACGATCGAGGTCTGCGATGTGCCCGCGCTTTCCGCCATCGCCAAGGCGCACGGGCTGACCGTGGTGCTCGACAACACCTGGGCCTCGCCGCTCGGCTTTCCGGCGCTGGTGCGCGGGGCGGACATTGCGATCATGAGCCTCACCAAGCATGTCGGCGGGCATTCTGATGCGATGATGGGCAGCGCCAGCGCGGGGCCGGCGTGGTACCGCAAGCTGCGCGTGCGCGCGCAGGGACTGGGCAATGTCGTCTCGCCCGATGATGCCGCGCTGATGCTGCGGGGCCTTCGCACGATGGGCCTCAGGTTGGCGCAGGAAACCGCCTCGGCGCTGGCGGTGGCGGAGTGGCTCTCCGCGCAGCCGGAGGTGGCCAAGGTGATGTGCCCGATGCTGCCGGGATCGCCCGGGCACGCAATCTGGGCGCGCGACTTTACCGGCGGGTGCGGGCTGCTCAGCTTTGTGCTCAAAGGCGGGACATCTGCGGCGCGCGATGCGCTGATCGATGCGCTGGCGCTGTTCGGCATCGGCTATTCGTGGGGCGGGTTCGAGAGCCTGGCCACACCGGTCGACCCCGCGCCGATCCGCACCGCCAGCCCATGGCCGCTGCCGGGACTGGATGCAGGAGACCAGTTCGGCGTGCGGCTTTCGATCGGGCTGGAAGACACCGCGGACCTGATCGCCGATCTGGCGCGCGGGCTGGCAATCTGGCGGACGGCGGCATGAACGAGAAGTCCCTGACCTTCGCGCAAGTGCGCCGCACGGTTACCGACTGGGCATCCTCGCTCGACGATGTCGGCTTCGATGTGGGCCGCACCCATATCTCGCTGTTCAATGCGGTGTGGATGGTCTTCGTCGTCATCGCCGTGATCGTGTTCGCCCGCGTTGCAGGCCGTGTCGCGCGGCGCATGGTGCGCGGCGTGAAGGGGCTCGACGCGACCCAGCGCGCGCTGGGCGAGCAGCTGATGACGGTGATGGTCTGGTCGGCCGCCGTGCTGATCGGCATCGATGCGGTAGGGATCAACCTCACCACGCTGACGGTGTTCTCCGGCGCCTTCGGCCTCGCGGTCGGTTTTGGTCTGCAGAAGACCTTCGGCAACATGATCGCCGGCGTGATCCTGCTGATGGACCGCTCGATCAAGCCGGGCGACGTGATCGCGGTGAACGACACCAAGGGCAGCACCTTCGGCGTGGTCAACCGCATCGGCGTTCGCGCGATCACCGTGGCGACGCGGGACAACCGCGAGATCCTGATTCCCAACGAAATCCTGATGACCACGCAAGTGGAGAACTGGTCGCACAGCTCGAAGGAAGTGGGCATCACGATCCCGGTCAACGTGGCCTATGGCAGCGATCTGGAGCTTGCCGAAAAGCTGCTGCTGGAAGCGGCGATGACGGTGCCGCGCGTCCTGCGAAACCCGGAACCTTCGATCCTGCTCGATGCCTTCGGGCCGAGCGCGATCCAGTTGCTCATCTACATCTCGATCAACGACCCGGAGAACGGCGTCGGCAACGTGCGCTCCGACGTGCTGAAGGCGGCGTGGCATGTTCTCAAGGACAGCGGCGTAAGCATCCCGCTGCCGCAATCGGACGTGACGCTGCGGGATTCGGATGGGCTGCGGGTGCTGGCGGAGGCGTTGAAGGGGCGGGCGATCTAGCGCTGTGCCGCCTGCCCACCCCCAACCCCTCCCGCAAGCGGGAGGGGAGAATGAAAACGCAAATTCCCCGTCCCGCTAGCGGGAGGGGGGAATTAAGCGCTACCTGCCCCCCTCCCGCTTGCGGGAGGGGTTGGGGGTGGGCCGCGCGCTAAAGCTCACCTAGCCGCCCCCCTAGCTTTCCTCGCTGGCGATTGCAGGAGGGAGCGACCATCTGGCGCCCATGAGCAATGCGCCCCAAAGAATCGGCACCGTCTACCTTGTCGGTGCAGGGCCCGGTGATCCGGACCTCCTGACCTTGCGCGCGGCGCGGCTGCTCGCCTCGGCGGAGCTTGTCGTGCATGACGGGCTGGTCGATCCCGCGATCATGGCGATGATCCCGAAGGCCGCGCGGCTGGTTTCGGTGGCGAAGAGCCGGGCGCGGCATACGCTGCAACAGCATGAGATCAACGCGCTGCTGGTGCGCGAGGCGCTGGCGGGGACCGATGTGATCCGCCTGAAGGGCGGCGATCCGTTCATTTTCGGGCGCGGCGGCGAAGAGGCCGAGGCGTGCCATCAGGCCGGCGTGCGGGTCGAGGTCGTGCCGGGTGTCAGCGCGGCGCTGGGCGCGGCGGCGGCGGCGCAAATCCCGCTGACGCACCGCGAGAACGCCTCGATCGTCAGCTTCGTGGCCGGCCAGTGCAAGGGCCTCTCGGACCAGAACTGGGCGGGCCTTGCCGGCGTTGGCCGGACGCTGGTGATCTACATGGGCGTCGCCACGAGCGAGGCGATTGCCGAGAAACTGATGGCCGACGGCCTCGCTCCCGATATGCCGATCGCGGTGATCGAGAACGCGGCGCGGCCTTCGATGCGCGTGCTGCGCGCTACGCTAGCGGGGCTTGGCGCGCTGGTTGCGGAAGAGCGGGTGAAGAGCCCTGCCCTCATCGTGATCGGCGAAGTGACCGCGCGCGAGAAGCATAACGAACTTATCAGGTTGGCGGAGAACGCTGCGTGAAGATCTTGACGGGGAATGACTTGGGCAGCGGCCACGTGGTGTGGTGGGACGGCGAAGGCTGGTCCCGCCATGTCAGCGATGCGGTCGATGTCGGCGATGCGGCCGAGGCGATCCTGGCCGCTGAAGAGGCTGCGCGGCGCGTGAACGCCAGCTATGCCATCAGCGCCACCAAGGCCGAGGACGGCACGGTGCGACCGGACCACATCAAGGACCGCATTCGCGCGCTGGGCCCCACGGTCCGCCCTGACCTCGCGCTGCAACCTTCCGATCCGCAAAGCGGAAACTGGGTGATCTGACATGTACCAGTATGACCAATACGATCAGGCGATGGTCGACGCCCGCGTCGAGGAATTCCGCGATCAGGTGGCGCGCCGCATGGCGGGCGAAATCACCGAGGACCAGTTCAAGCCGCTGCGCCTGAAGAACGGGCTCTACCTGCAGCTGCACGCCTACATGCTGCGCGTCGCCATTCCCTATGGCACGCTGAATGGCCGGCAGATGCGCATGCTGGGCGATATCGCCGACAAGTACGACCGCGGCTACGGCCACTTCACCACGCGGCAGAACATCCAGTACAACTGGATCAAGCTGGAAGACGCGCCGCAGATCCTCGCCGATCTGGCGACGGTGGAGATGCACGCGATCCAGACCAGCGGCAACTGCATCCGCAACATCAGTTCGGATCACTTCGCAGGGGCGGCGGCGGATGAAGTGGTCGATCCGCGCCCCTACGCCGAGCTGCTGCGCCAGTGGTCGAGCTTCCATCCTGAGTTCGATTACCTGCCGCGCAAGTTCAAGATCGCGGTGATCGCGAGCGATACCGACCGCGCGGCAATGCGGCTCCACGATATCGGCATCCAGATCGTGAAGAACGACGCCGGCGAGATCGGCGCGCGCTTCTACGTGGGTGGCGGCATGGGCCGCACGCCGATGATCGCGCCGGTGATCCGCGAGTTCGTGCCGGTGCTGCAGATGGTGAGCTACGCCGAAGCCTGCCTGCGCGTCTACAACCGCTACGGCCGCCGCGACAACAAGTACAAGGCGCGGATCAAAATCCTCGTCCACGAGATCGGCGCGGACGAATACCGCCGCCAGGTGGAGGAAGAGTTCGCGCATATCCTCACCCTGGGGCTGGAGCCGCCGGCGGAGGAACTGGCGCGCATTCAGGGCTTCTTCGGCAATCCCGGCCTCGTCGACGGCCTTGCCGAGGGCTATGATCGCAGCGATCCGGACTTCGCGGTGTGGGTTGACCAGAACACCACACCGCACAAGCAGCCGGGCTACAAGGCGGTCGTCATCAGCCTCAAGCCTGCGGGCGGCATTCCCGGCGACGCCACGGCGGACCAGATCCGCCTCATGGCTGACCTCGCCGAAGCCTACAGCCTCGACGAGCTGCGCGTGACCCACACGCAGAACATCGTGCTCCCGCATGTGAAGCAGAGCGACCTCTACGCACTGTGGCAGAAGCTCGACGAAGCCGGGCTCGCGGCGGCGAACCTCGACCTGATCGGCGATATCATCGCCTGCCCGGGGCTCGATTACTGCAGCCTTGCCAATGCGCGCTCGATTCCCCTGGCGCAGAAGATCTCGGCCCGCTTTGCCGAGCCTGAGCGGCAGCGTGACCTCGGCGAGCTGAAGCTCAAGATCTCGGGCTGCATCAACGCCTGCGGCCACCACCATGCCGGCAACATCGGCATTCTGGGCGTGGACCGGAAGGGCACCGAGAACTACCAGCTGCTGCTTGGCGGATCGGAAGCGGCGGATACCTCGCTCGCGCAGATCGTCGGCCCCGGCTTCAGCGAAGACGGCATCGTCGATGCGATCGAGACCGTCACCGAAGTCTACCGCGCCCAGCGTACCGAAGGTGAGCGGTTCCTCGACACCTATCGCCGCATCGGCATGGCCCCCTTCAAGGAGGCGATCTATGGTTGATCACTGCCTGCGTTACCGCGACGACGAACCTGTTGGCGATCCGGCGGTCACCGTCGACGCCTTTGCCGAGCATGGCAATGCCACCGCAGTGCGGATCGAGCCGGGCGACGATGCCCGCATGCTGCTGCCGCAACTGGGGCGCATCGCGCTGATCGAGATCAACTTCCCGGCCTACGGCGACGGGCGCGGCTATTCGGCGGCGCGGATTCTGCGCGAGCATGGCTACACCGGCGAACTGCGCGCGGTGGGCGATGTGCTGATCGACCAGCTCAGCCACATGCGCCGCTGCGGCTTCGATGCCTTCGCGCCGGACAAGCCGATCACACAGGAAGCCGCCGACAAGGCGCTGGCGACCTGGCCCGAAGTCTATCAGAAGACGGTGGACGGCCGCTCGCCCATCTGGGCGCTCCGCCATGGGCGCTGAGCGGACCCGCCTCACGGACCGGATCGACACCGGACCGCGCTTCACCGAAAGTGACGCGATCCGGCTCAACAACCTGTTCCGCGGCACTGACACGCCCGACATGCTGCGCAGCGTCCTTCAAGACAAGCTAATCGGCGATGTCGCGGTGGTCTCCAGCTTCGGCGCGGAAAGCGCGGTGCTGCTGCACCTGATTGCGCAGGTGGACAAGTCGATCCCGGTGGTCTTCCTCGAAACGCACAAGCATTTCCCGGAAACGATCGCCTACCGCGATGAACTGGTGGCGCATCTGGGGCTGACCGGGCTGCTGATCGTGGAGCCCGACGCGGCGCTGATCGAAGCCAAGGACGGCAACGGCCTGCGCTGGTCGTGGGATCCGGACGGCTGCTGCGAGATCCGCAAGGTTCAGCCGCTGGCAAGCGCGCTGCTGGCCTTCGATGCCTCGATCAGCGGACGCAAGGGCTTCCAGTCGGCCACGCGCAGCGGCCTGCCGCGCTTCGAGATCGACCGCACCGATGCCGAAGGGCGACTGAAGTTCAACCCGCTCGCCTCGTGGACCGCCGAAGACCTCGAAGCCTACATCGTCCGCCACGAGCTGCCGCGCCATCCGCTGGTGGCGCAGGGCTACCCCTCGATCGGCTGCGCCCCCTGCACCAGCAAGGTCGCGCCGGGCGAAGACCCGCGTTCCGGCCGCTGGAAGGGCTGGGACAAGGTGGAATGCGGCATTCATGTGCCCGGTTCGCCGGCGAGCGAGACTGATGGCGAGCTGCCGCCGGGGTACGATCCGGCGTTCTGATTTCTCTTCCTCCGTTCGTGTCGAGCGAAGTCGAGACACCAAGCGCCGCGTGTGGTGTCTCG
>CANGJI010000100.1 GCA_947454135.1 Sphingomonadaceae bacterium | reverse complement strand
GGATCAAGCCCTTCACCAAGGTCAGCACCACCAGCTTCCACGAGGCGGACTTCGGCATCCGCTGGTTCAAGGACGGTACGCTCAACCTTGCCGCCAATTGCCTCGACCGCCATCTCGCGGAGCGCGGCGACCAGATCGCGATCCTGTGGGAGCCCGACAGCCCGGACACCCCCGACCGCCGCATCACCTACCGCGAGCTGCACGAAAGCGTCTGCCGTTTCGCCAACCTGCTCAAGGCGCGCGGCGTAGAGCGCGGCTCGCGCGTCACCATCTACCTGCCGATGGTGCCCGAAGCCGCCGTCGCCATGCTTGCCTGCGCGCGGATCGGCGCGATCCACTCGATCGTCTTCGCCGGCTTCTCGCCCGACGCGCTCGCGGGCCGCATCACCGATTGCGACAGCCGCCTTGTCATCACGGCGGACGAGGGCCTGCGCGGCGGCAAGAGAGTTCCGCTGAAGGCCAATGTCGATGAGGCGCTCACCCAGTGCCCCGGCGTCGATACCGTCATCGTCCTCAAGCACACCGGCGCGGACGTGCCGATGGTTGCCGGCCGCGATGTCGATTGGGCCAGCGCTGCCGCCAGCCAGTCCGCCGATTGCGCGCCGGCTGAAATGAACGCGGAAGACCCGCTGTTCATCCTCTACACCTCCGGCTCCACCGGCAAGCCCAAGGGCGTGCTCCACACCACCGGCGGCTATTCGCTCTGGGCCTCGATGACGCACGAGTACGTCTTCGACTACCGTCCCGGCCAGATCTACTGGTGCGCGGCGGACGTGGGCTGGGTGACGGGCCACAGCTACGTCGTCTACGGCCCGCTCATCAACGGCGCGACGACCGTGATGTTCGAAGGCGTACCCAATTTCCCCGATCCGAGCCGCTTCTGGCAGGTGGTCGACAAGTTCGGCGTCGAGATCTTCTACGGCGCCCCGACAGCTCTGCGCGCCCTGATGCGCGAGGGCGACGAGTGGGTGAAGAAGACCAGCCGCCAGTCGCTGCGTCTGCTCGGCTCGGTGGGCGAACCGATCAACCCCGAGGCGTGGGAATGGTATCACAAGGTCGTTGGCGAGGGCCGCTGCCCGATCGTCGACACCTGGTGGCAGACCGAAACCGGCGGCGCGATGATCACCCCGCTGCCCGGCGCAACCGCGCTCAAGCCCGGCTCGGCCACCCGGCCGATGTTCGGCGTAAAGCCCGCCCTCCTCACCGGCGAGGGCCAATTGCTCGAAGGCGCGGCGGACGGCTGCCTTGTCATCGAGCAGAGCTGGCCCGGCCAGATGCGCACCGTCTGGGGCGATCACGAGCGCTTCTTCCAGACCTATTTCACCACCTTCCCCGGCCACTATTTCACCGGCGACGGCTGCCGGCGGGATGAGGACGGCTACTACTGGATCACGGGCCGCATCGACGACGTCATCAACGTCAGCGGCCACCGCATGGGCACCGCCGAGATCGAGAGCGCGCTGGTCGCCCACGCCAAGGTAGCGGAAGCCGCAGTTGTCGGCATGCCGCACGAGATCAAGGGCCAGGGCATCTACGCCTTCGTGACGACCAACGCCGATGTGGAGCCCGATGAGGCGCTGCGCAAGGAACTGATCCAGTGGGTCCGCCACGAAATCGGCCCCATCGCCACGCCCGACGTCATCCAGTTCGCTCCCGGCCTGCCCAAGACCCGCTCGGGCAAGATCATGCGCCGCATCCTCCGCAAGATTGGCGAGAACGACGTCGGCAATCTCGGCGACACCTCGACGCTGGCCGATCCTTCGGTGGTCGACAACCTGCTGGCGAACCGCCCGAACGCCTGACGCGAAAAGGGCCGGAGCGCATCAGCGCCCCGGCCCTTTCCATTTGGGCACCGCCCTTACGAACGGTCGGCGCTCATCACCTTGGTCCAGGCCTTGGCGAAATCGCGCACGAACTGTTCGCGTGCATCATCGCTGGCATAGGCTTCGGCCACTGCGCGCAGTTCCGAATTGGACCCGAAGATCAGGTCCACCGGCGTCGCGGCCCACTTCACCGCGCCGCTCGCCCGGTCGCGGCCCTCATAGGCGGCCCCCGCCTTGCTCCACACCGTGTCCATGCCCAGCAGGTTCACGAAGAAGTCGTTGGACAGCGTGCCCAGTCGGCTGGTGAACTCACCCGCGTTCGAACCGCCCGCATTGGCATCGAGCACGCGCAGGCCGCCAACCAGCACGGTCATCTCCGGAACCGTCAGCCCCAGCAGGCTCGCCTTGTCGACCAGCGCTTCAGCCGGAGACTGCCACGCATCCGCCGCCTGATAGTTGCGGAAGCCGTCAGACTTGGGCTCCATCGGCGCGAAAGCCGCCGGATCGGTCTGCTCCTGCGTGGCATCGACGCGGCCCGGCGTGAACGGCAGTTCGAGCGAGATGCCGCCCTTGGCCGCCGCCTGCTCGACCGCAGCATTCCCGGCCAGCACGATCAGGTCTGCCATGCTCACCGTGCGGCCACCCGGCGCGGTGCGGTTGTAGTCGGCGCGGACCTTTTCGAGCGCGGCCAGCACCTTGGCAAGCTCCGCTGGATCATTGACGGCCCAGTCCTTCTGCGGCGCGAGGCGGATGCGCGCTCCGTTGGCACCGCCGCGCAAATCGGAAGCGCGGAAGCTGGAGGCCGAGGCCCAGGCCGTGCGCACCAGCGCCGCCGGAGCGATCCCCGCGCCCATCACCTTGCCCTTCAGCGCCGCGATCTCAGCCGCACCGATCAGCGGGTGATTGTCCACCGGCAGCGGGTCCTGCCAGTTGAACGTCTGCGCCGGAACGTCGGCGCCGATGTAGTGGCTCTTCGGCCCCATGTCGCGGTGGGTCAGCTTGAACCACGCGCGGGCAAACGCATCGGCATAGAGCTCGGGCTTGGCCTTGAAGCGCAGCGCGATGGCGCGGAACGCCGGGTCCTGCTTCAGCGCCATGTCGGTGGTGAACATGATCGGCGCGTGGGTTTTGCCCGCTTCGTGCGCATCGGGCACGATCTGCACATCCGCCGCGTTGGCGGGCTGCCACTGCGTCGCGCCGGCCGGGCTCTTCACCTTCACCCACTCGAACCCGAACAGGTTGTCGAGGTACTGGCTCGTCCACGCGGTGGGGTTGGCCGACCATGCGCCTTCGAGCCCGCTCGTCACCGTGTCCTTGCCCATGCCGGTGCCGCAGCTGTTCTTCCAGCCGGTGCCCTGCGCCTCGATCCCCGCGCCAGCCGGGGCCGCGCCGACGCAGCTCGCGGGATGTGCACCATGCGCCTTGCCGAAAGTGTGACCGCCCGCGATCAGCGCGACGATTTCCTCGTCGTTCATCGCCATGCGGCCGAACGACTGGCGGATGTCATGCGCCGCCGAAATCGGATCGCCGTTGGCGTTCGGACCTTCGGGGTTCACATAAATGAGCCCCATCTGCACCGCAGCGAGCGGCCCTTTCAACTGGCGCTTCTCGTTCCAGCGGTCGCCATTGGCCTCGAGCCACTTCTTCTCGGTGCCCCAATAGACCGCATCCGGCTGCCACGTGTCCGCACGGCCGCCGCCGAAGCCCAGGGTCTTGAAGCCCATCTGCTCTAGCGCAACATTGCCCGTCAGCACCATGAGGTCGCCCCACGAGAGCCCGCGGCCATACTTCTGCTTGATCGGCCAGAGCAGGCGCCGCGCCTTGTCGAGATTGGCGTTGTCCGGCCACGAATTGAGCGGCTCGAAGCGCTGCTCGCCGCCCGCACCGCCGCCGCGCCCGTCGATCGTGCGATAGGTGCCCGTGCTGTGCCAGGCCATGCGGATGAAGAACGGGCCATAGTTGCCATAGTCCGCCGGCCACCACGGCTGCGACGTCGTCAGCACCTTCGCAATATCCGCCTTCACCGCCTTCAGATCGAGGCTGAGGAACGCCTTCGCATAGTCGAAGTCCGCGCCATAAGGGCTCGCCAGCGTGTTCTCGTTCTGCCGCAGCGGCGTCAGATCGAGCTGGTCGGGCCACCAGTCCTTGTTGGTGGTCGGCTTCTCGGCAGTGGCGGTCGGCGGGGTCGGGGCCGCATCGGCGGCATGGGCGGCCACCGGAGCGGCTGCCAGAAGCGCAATGGCGAGGGTCGCAAGCGAAGCGCGCATGGTTGTTTCCTCTCTTCTCGCGGCATCCGCGCAGGCGCATGCGCCGCCAGAATTGAGGCGCGCGCGATCCTGCCGGATACCGCCGGGGTTTGTGATCATGTTGCCCGGGCCTCGGGGGAAACCGGCAGGCAAGTGCGTTCTGGCGCAGAGCCCCCTCACGCGGCCAGTTGATTTGTCCGCTCACCATGATCGAACCTGTCGATCATCCGGCAAACAACCGACACAATCAGGCCTGCCTTGGCGGCCTTGCGCTATTGCGGGAGGTTTCGGGGAACAACATATTCAGGACACCCGGCGCGGTGCAATTTTACGCATCCTCTCCCAAGGCCGCGCCGGATGAACTACTTTTGTTGTGCCGAGCAAGCTATCGCATTGAGGAAGCAGAGTCATCAGGAAATTGCGCAAGCCCACCCGTAAGCGGCCGAACTGATGCTGCCTCGCCGCAGTCCAGCCTTATTCAAATGCTGCAGGCATGCTGCGCTGTTTCCCTGATCGCCGCGAAGGACGATCTTATCCGCATCGGTCCTAGATCCCGGGGCCATGCCACGGCCCATCCGCCTTGCCCTTGACGCCCTCGTCCTTGCCGCGCTGGGCCTTGCCATGCCCGCCCCGGCAGCGGCGGAATCGGTGCTGGATTTCGGCGGATCCTACACGGCAGACATTCTCTCCGCGGTCACCGGAAATCTCGATCACGGCACCGATTTCGTCGCGCGCGCCGATGCCTGGCTTGATTTGAAGGGCCCGGTCATCGGCCTCGATACATGGTCCGCCCATCTCGACGTCATGGCGGTTCACGGACCCGATTTCTCGGGTCGCCGCACAGGCGCCTTCCAGACGGTGAGCAGCCTCGAGGCCGATACGCTGCCGCATGTCTACGAAGCCTGGGCGCAGTGGAAGCCGAGCGACTTCGTCTCAGCCAAGGCCGGACTGATCGATCTCAACGCCGAATTCGATATCCAGAACACCGGCGCGCTTTTCGTGAACAGTGCCTTCGGGATCGGACCGGAAATCTCGCAGAGCGGCCTTGCCGGCCCATCGATCTTCCCGATGACCTCGTCCGCGCTCGTCCTGCGCCTGCAGCGCGGCCGCAAGGCGCTGGCGCTGGGCCTGTTCGATTCCCTCGCTGGCGCCCGCAGCGATCCGCGCAAGCTCGCGGTGCGGTTTCCCGGCACCACCGGCGCGCTGCTGATCGCGGAGACGCGCCTGCCTGTGGGCACGTGGCTGCTGCAGGTCGGCGGCTGGCATCACACCACGCGGTTCACGGCGCTTGATCCTGCAGAGGCCCCTGCCCTCTCGCGCGGGGCCTATGCCATGCTCGAAGGCGCAGTAACGCGCCGATTGAGCGCCTGGGTACGGCTCGGCATTGCCGATTCCCGCGCCAATCCGGTGTCCGCCTATCTCGGCGGCGGGGCCAGCATGATAGCGGGGCAATGGCGCCTGGGGATTGCCGCCGCGCATGCCAGGCTCGGCGCGGCCGCACAGCGCACATTGTTCGCGCCAGACAGCGCAAGGCGCGCCGAAACGGTGCTGGAATTGACGGCACAGCGCAAACTCACCCGGTGGCTCAACATCCAGCCCGATCTCCAATACCTGATCCACCCCGGCTGGGATGCCAGCGCCAGCAACGTACTCATCGGCGGCCTGCGGCTCAGCTTCGCCATCCCGGAATGAGACCTCCCGGATAGCCCTGCTCTCCGGTCCGAAGGCTTTTCATTGTTGCAATCAACCTGCGCGCCGTGATCTTTCCCCTTGCGCCATCCCCGGCGCAAAAGGTTGAGGACATCATGCCGCAGTACCCGTTCCAGCTCGTCGACGTTTTCGGTGAAACCCCGTTTTCGGGCAATCCGCTGGCCGTGATCGCGCTCGATGCAGACCGGGATACCGCGCAGCTCCAAGCCATCACGCGCTGGCTCAACCTTTCCGAAACCGCGTTCCTCCTGCCGCCGACAACGGACGCGGCGGACTACCGCGTGCGCATCTTCACGCTCGACCGGGAACTGCCCTTCGCCGGCCACCCGACGCTCGGTTCAGCCCACGCCTGGCTCGCGCTGGGCGGCCAGCCTCGGCATGAAGGCAAGGTCGTGCAGGAATGCGGCGCAGGCCTGATCGACGTGCGGCGCGGACCGGAGGGCCTCGCCTTCGCCGCGCCGCCGCTGCTGCGCTCCGGCCCTGTCGCTGCGGACAAGCTCGCCGAAGCCTGCGGCGTGCTGGGGATCGCAGTCCGCGATGTCGTCGCCGCTGAATGGATCGACAACGGCCCCGGCTGGCTCGGCATCCAGCTCAGGGATGCAGCAGCAGTGATCGCGGTCGAACCCGCCCGCTCCCACGCCTCGCGCATCGATATCGGCCTCGTCGGCCTGCATCCGGCTGGCAGCCCCTTCGCCTACGAAGTGCGCGCGATCTTCAGCGATCCTTATGGCGGGCTGATCGAAGACCCGGTCACCGGCAGCCTCAATGCCTCCGCCGCCGAATGGATGCTGCGCCTGCGCCACGTCACCGCGCCCTACACCGCGACGCAGGGCACTCGCCTTGGCCGCTCGGGCCGCATCCGCATCGAACACGAAGCGGAAGACGGGCGTAACGGGACGATCTGGGTCGGCGGTGCTACGGCAACGCTGTTCTCGGGCCTGACCGGCGAAGCGGCCTTCCCCGCCTGATCGGCGCGGGACAAGTCCACCTTTGCGCGGGCGCCGCGCACGCTTGCCCTTGTTACATCGGACGCGTAGCAATCTCTGATATCATAAATGCGATAACAAGCATGCGACGAGAGAGGCCATGGCGGGACGGACTTCCATAACAAGCTCCTGCGTCCGACGCCGGAATGCCGCGGCTTGAGCGCGGCCCCCTCCCCCGCCGGTGCCGTCTCGATCGGCAGCAGCACGCAGCTCCTCGCCTTTGCGTTCGTCATCCTGCTCGTCGGCAGCCTCACCTGGTGGCGCACCCGCGCAAGCCACGCGCATAGCGACAACGAGGACCGCGAGTTTTTCCTCGCCGGTGGCAGCCTCACCTGGGTCTATGTCGCCGGCTCGATCACGATCACCAATCTCGGCACCGAGCAGCTCGTTGGCGCCAATGGCAATCAGATGCTGCTCCTCGCCTGGTGGGAACTCGCCGCAGTATTCGGCCTGCTCATCCTCGCCTTCGTCTTCGTGCCGATCTACTACCGCTACCAGTGCGTCACGACGACGGAACTGCTCGAGCGGCGCTACAACGACGACCGCATCCGCACGATGATCTCGACGCTGTTCCTGTTCGGCAATCTGGTCATCGCGATGCCATCGGCGCTCTATACCGGCGCGCTGTTCCTGCGCAGCGTGTTCGGCATCGATCTGCCGCTGGTCATGGTCGGCTTCTGCATCGCGGCGCTGGGCGCAGGCTACGGCGTCCTTGGCGGCCTGCGCGCCGTCGCGATTTCCGAGACATTCAGCGGCGCCAGCCTGCTGTTGATCTGCCTGCTGCTGGTGTTCCTTGCGCTTCAGGCGATCGGCTTCGATTTCTCCGGTATCCCGGCCGAGCGCCTGACCCTGATCGGGGACAGCAATTCCCCGATCCCGTGGCACACGCTGCTGACAGGCATGCTGTTCATACAGATCTTCTACTGGTCCACCAACCAGTCGATCACCCAGCGCGCGATGGCCTCACCCTCGGTGCGCGAGGCGCAGAAGGGCGTGCTCGCCGCAGCTGTGATCCGCCTGATGATCGTACCGGCGATCGTCGTCCTGCCCGGCATCGTCGCCTACAAGCTCTACGGCAATGTCCACGATGCCGCATTCGGCAAGCTCGTCGGCAATATCCTGCCCGGCTGGCTCGCCGGCACGTTCGCCGCAATCCTCGTCACCAGCGTCGCGACGCACTTCGTCGCGATCCTCAATTCCTCGGCCGCGCTCTATATCTGCGACATCCACCAGAAGTACGTGAACCCGCAGGCAAGCGTGCGCACGCTCAATATCGCGGCCTCTGCCGTGATGATCGGGATCGCGGTCATGCTGATCCCGGTCTATGCCAACGCCGTGAGCATCATCAACCTGCTCCAGCAGCTCAATGGCCTGTTCTCGATGCCGATCCTCTCGGCCTTCATCGTCGGCCTGCTGTTTCGTGATGTGGATGCCCGCGCCGCCATTGCTGCGGTGCTGTTCGGCATTTCGCTCTACGCGTACTTCACGTTCGTCCACGCGCCATTCGGCCTGCACTACATCCACCTGATGTTCGTGACACTGTGGTCCTCGATCCTCTTCTCGCTCGCAGTGAACCGGTTCGTCTTCGGCAACCGCGCAAGCCTCGTCCGGTTCTGGCAGCGCGATGAACCGGCCAAATCCAACCTCACGAGCGGCTAGAGTTGCAGCTTGCGAAACGCAGCAGGCGCCGCCCCAGGGCCGAAAAGCATGCCAACATGGGCGAGCTTTCGGTGGCAAAACCAGATTTGTACGATAATTCTTAATGGCCGGGTTACCGCTGACCAGCGCTTGCCTGCATCGCGTTTCTGAAGCCCTCCCAACTTCCAAGGATCGGCATCCCATGCTTGGCGTCTGCTATTATCCCGAACACTGGCCCGAAGCCTGGTGGGAAGATGATGCCCGGCGCATGGCGGCCCTCGGCCTCACCTACGTGCGCATCGCCGAATTCGCGTGGAGCCGGATCGAGCCCGATCCCGGCCGCTTCGAATGGGACTGGCTCGACCGCGCGATCGAAACGCTTGGCAAGGCCGGTCTCAAGGTCGTCATGTGTACGCCCACCGCCACGCCGCCGAAGTGGCTGATCGATCTCTATCCCGAAATCCTTCCCGTCGATCCCGAAACAGGCCGCACGCGCGGTTTCGGCTCGCGCCGCCACACCGATTTCTCCAGCCCCGTCTGGCACCGCGAGGCGATGCGCATCAGCACCGCCGTCGCGCAGCGCTATGGCGAGAACCCGCATGTGGTGGGCTGGCAGACCGACAACGAACTGTGCTGCCACAACACCGCAATCAGCGCCTCCCCCGCCGCGCGCACCGGCTTTCGCGCGTGGTGCCGCGAACACTACGGCGACATCGCCGCGCTCAATGCATCGTGGGGCAATGTCTTCTGGTCGATGGAATACCGCAGCTTCGATGAAATCGAGATGCCGGTCGGCGCCGTCACCGAAACCAGCCCGGCACACCGCATGGCGTGGCGCCGCTATTCCTCGGACATGGTGGTGCGCTTCCACGCCGACATGATCGCGGTGATCCGCGCCCATGCTCCCGGGCGCTGGGTCACACACAACTTCATCCCCATGCCCGAGACCGGCGTCGACAACCACGCGCTGGCCGCAGACCTCGATTTCGCAGCCTACGACAATTACCCGCTCGGCCGCGCCGATCTCGCACTCGCCAAGTCTTCCTCCGCCGAGTTCGCCCCGCTAATGCGGACCGGCCACCCCGATTTTCAGGGCATCCTGTTCGATCAGACGCGCGGCCTGACAGGCCGTCCGTTCTGGGTGATGGAGCAGCAACCCGGGCCGGTGAACTGGGCCCATCACAATCCGCGCCCCGCCCCCGGTATGGTCCGCCTGTGGTCATGGGAAGCGTTTGCCCACGGCGCGGCAGTGGTCAGCTTCTTCCGCTGGCGGCAAGCCCCTTATGCGCAGGAACAGATGCACGCAGGCCTGCTCCGCCCCGATTGCACCCACGCCGAGGCATGGCCCGAGATCGAGCAACTCCACGCCGAACTCAGCACCATCGAACTCCCCGCACCCACCAAGGCACCGGTCGCGATCATCGTCGATTACGAATCCGATTGGCTCGGCCAGATCGAGCAGCAGGGCCGCGGCTATGATTATCAGAAAATCCTGACCGCGTGGTACGGCGCCGCCCGCCGCCTCGGCCTCGATGTCGATTTCGTCGCCCCGGGCGCAGACCTCACCGGCTACGCGGTGGTCCTCGTCCCCGCGCTGGCGCTGCCCACGGCGCAAGCTGTCGATCGCCTTCAGGCGGCAGACGGCCTCGCGCTCATCGGCCCGCGCTCCGGTGCCAAGACGCGCGATGTCACCATCCCCGAAGGCCTCGCCCCCGGCCTCCTGCGAGCGCTCGTGCCGATCCGCGTACTCGCCGTGGAAACCCTGCGCCCGGATTGCCCCGGCACGATCACCATCGGCAACGCCTCGTTCGAAAGCGGCCTCTGGCGCGAAACCATCGAACCCGGCCCATGCACCGTGCTCGGCCATTATGAAGATGGCGCCCCGGCCATGGTCCGCCACGGCAAGGTCCATTATCTCGCTACACTGGTGGAAGACGCCGCGCTCGATGTGATTATTGCCGCCATGGTCGCCGAAGCCGGTATCGAAACCACGCCGGTGACTGGAAGCCTGCGCATCCGCCGCCGCGGCCACCTGACCTTCGCGATCAACTACGGCGCCCAGACCGCCGAAGCCCCCGCCCCAGATGGGGCGGAATTCCTGCTTGGCAGCCGCACCGTAGCGCCGCGCGACCTGTCGATCTGGCGCACGATCTGATCGCACTCCAAAAGGGTTGGTTTCAGCCCGTTTCGTCGATCAGGGAACTGCTGTTCTAATCGGCAGCTGTTGTTTTGTGCGTTGGCATCAGCGTTGCGTGCTGGGGCGTGTTGTTGTTGTTGAGTGGGTTTTGGGCACAAAAAAGCCCCGTGTCTTGTTGGACCGGGGCTTATTGGTGTGGTTGCGGGGGTAGGATTTGAACCTACGACCTTCAGGTTATGAGCCTGACGAGCTACCGGACTGCTCCACCCCGCGATGTGATGTCTCTGGCGTTGCGGCAGGAGACAAAAAAGCCGCCGCTCGGTGATATCCGGCAGCGGCTGATTTGACATGTGAATGGGTTTTTTGCCCGATATGCGCCGGCTTCAATGCCTGGCGACGACCTACTCTTCCAACGCTTGAGCGTTAGTACCATTGGCGCAGTCCGGTTTCACGGCCGAGTTCGAGATGGGATCGGGTGGGGCACAGACGCTATGGTCACCAAGCAATGAAGCAGG
>CANGJI010000099.1 GCA_947454135.1 Sphingomonadaceae bacterium | reverse complement strand
TCGATCGAGATCCCGTCCGGGCTCTTCACGAAGGCCATGTGGCCATCGCGCGGGGGGCGGTGAATGATGTGGCCTGCGGCCTGAATCTTCGCGCAAGTCTCGTAGATATTGCTGACCCGGTAGGCGAGATGGCCGAAATTGCGCCCGCCGGTATAGACTTCGCCGGCGCTGCCATCTTCAGGCGGCCAGTTGTAGGTCAGCTCGACTTCGGCGATGCCTTCCTCTCCCGGCGCCGCGAGGAAGATCAGCGTGAAGCGGCCCTTCTCGCTCGAGAAGCGGCGAACTTCCTTCACCCCGAACAGCTCGAAGAAGGCGATTGTCGCCTCGGGATCGGTCACGCGGATCATCGCGTGGAGAA
This sequence comes from Sphingomonadaceae bacterium, assembly GCA_947454135.1. Classification (GTDB taxonomy): domain Bacteria; phylum Pseudomonadota; class Alphaproteobacteria; order Sphingomonadales; family Sphingomonadaceae; genus Novosphingobium. Next base: position 10,822 of record CANGJI010000099.1, on the reverse strand, counting down.
ACTTGGTCACGGGGTGCAGCTCCTTGGCACGTTCAAACTCGGTTCATCGATAGAATTGCACAGTTCACCGCAGGGCAAGAAGCCCGACAGGGAGACCATGCCGTGACGACTATCGATAGTGAGCCCGCTGCCGATTCCCAATCCTTTCTTGCGAAGCTGGCCCCATCGGGAACGCAGCGCCCCCTGCTGGCCGCTGCCGGCGTCCTCGCACTCGGCATGGTCGTGGGCGGCTATCTCCTTGGAGACGGGTTGCGCCGCAGCCGCGAGGCGGACCGCGCCGTGACCGTGCGCGGGCTGGCCGAGCGCGAAGTGACCGCAGATCTCGCCACCTGGACCATCGCCTATTCGGCGACCGCCGAAGACATGGGCAGCGCGCAGGCCAGCGTGGACCACGATAGCCAGGAAATCCGGGCGTTCTTTGCCGGGCTGGGCTTCCCCGCAGAAGCGCTCCAGCCAACGGGCGTCAACGTCAACACCACGACCGACAACGGCGTGACCCGCTTCACCGTGCGCCAGCGCATGGCGCTGCGCACCACGGACATCAAACGCGCGCAGGATGCGGTGCGCCGCCAGTTCGATCTCGTGCGCCGGGGCGTGATGCTCGAGGAAGGCTCAGGCATGGCCTATACCTTCACCGGGCTCGACAAGATCAAGCCGGGGATGGTGGCCGAAGCGACCAAGGATGCGCGCCGCAGCGCCGAACAGTTCGCCAAGGACAGCGGCACCGGCGTTGGCGGGATCAAGAACGCGACGCAGGGCTACTTCGAGGTTTCCGCGCGCGACGGCGATGGCGGCGGCGGTTGGGGCGTTTCGGACACGCCCTTCAAGAAGGTCCGCGTCGTCACGACGATCGATTTCTACTTGCGTTGATGGACGCCGCTAACTCGGGGGAGTGGGCTGGCGCCGCTCACCGCGTTAGCGGCGCAAAAAAGGCGCGCTGCTAGGCAGCGCGCCTTTCTCCTGCAGAGCTTGTCCTCAGAACGAGGCGGTCAGCGAAACCACGCCCACCGGCTTGGTGGTGCGGTAGAAGGAGTTGGAGCAGATATCGACCGCGCCCGGCGAACCCGCGCCGGAGCACAGGCCGCTGTTGGCGAAGTCGCTCTGGTGCATGTTCGTGCCAACCACTGAGGCATCGAGCGCAAGGTTCTTATACTTCGCGGTAATGCCGACGTTGTAGTCGAAGAACGGCTTGGGAAGATCGAAGCCACCGCCGGTGTGCGCGAGGTGCGAATGGATGCTCAGCGGAGTACCCGGGATCGCCCCGCCCAGCTCGCCATAGACGTAGAGATTGCTGCGATGGGTCGAGGTGAAGTTGTAGTTGAACACCTTCTGCGCGGGCGCGAAGTTCGCGCCGACCTTGGCCGTCACCGGGCCGATGCCCTTGGTGAGCGAGCCGTAGATTTCCCAATAGTTGCCCGTGGTCGCACCCGGATAGATGTAGCCGTAGAGGCCGCCATCGATGGTGAAGCCGCTCTTGCCGAGGGCATGGGTGTAGCCGCCGTAGACGTCGATTTCGGTGCCGCCGATGTTGATCGGGCTATTGCCGGCCGAAGCGCTCGACGCCCAGGTCGAAACATAGAAGCCCGAGCTGTGCGCGATGGTGATCGTGCCCTGCACGACAGGCTTGTTGTCCGACTGCGCGACGCCGCGGAACCGGTACTGGCTGGCAATCGTTGCCGCGCCGGTGATGGTGATATCGCTGGGCGGTGCCGTTTCATCGGCAAGCGCGGGCGCAGCAGCGGCGAGGCTAAGGGCGGCAAAAGTTGCGGCCACGAAGGCCTTGCTGGACGTACGCATGGGGAATCCTTTGTTATTGGGTTTGCGTCGTCCCACCTGCACGGAACGTGGCGGCTCAATTCGTGCGGCCTGCCTTCGTTCTGTAACGTTTTGTTGCCGGATTATGCTGCGTTGCACAAGACTGTATCAACGGCTGGTCGCGGCTTTCCCACGCTCTGTTGCAATTCCGCACCATGCGAGCAGGCCACCTTGCATGATGCGTGTGAAGGGCCATATAAATCCGGTCAGGCCCGTCATTAATGCTCAGATTACTTCGCTCCCTTCTTGATTACCGCTCCGAGCCCGAGGTTATCCCCGCGGTGCCGGATGGTCAGCGCGTCTACGCGATTGGCGACATTCATGGGCGCTATGATCTGTTTTGCCGAATGATCGCGCAGATCGAAGCGGACGAGGCCGATCGCCCTGCCGCCGATACCACCGTTATCCTGCTGGGCGATCTCGTCGATCGCGGACCGGACAGCGCAGGCGTCATCGCCACGGCGCGCGAATGGTCCAAGCGCCGCAAGGTGCGCATCCTCGCCGGCAACCACGAGGAAATGTTCCTCGGCAGCTTCGAACGCGAAGAGACGCTGCGCCACTTCCTGCGCCATGGCGGCCGCGAGACGCTGCTCAGCTATCCGATCGCACCCGATGTCTACAGCCGCACAACGCTCGAGGAACTGCGTGCGATGATGCACGAAGTGGTCCCGCCGGAAGACATCGAATTCATGCGCGGCATGGAAGACAGTATCCAGATCGGCGACTACGTCTTCGTCCATGCCGGGGTGCGTCCGGGCGTCCCGCTCGAAGAACAGAAGGTTTCGGATCTGCGCTGGATCCGCGGCGAATTCATCGAAGGGCCGGAAAAGCGGGATTTCGCGGTCGTCCACGGCCACACGATCCTCGAGAGCCCTCACGTGTCACCGCTGCGGATCAGCCTCGATACCGGCGCCTATGCCTCGGGCCTGCTCACCGCCGTCGGCCTTGAAGGCACGGCACGCTGGCTGATCTCGGTGCAGGGCGAACCGGCTGCCGAAGCGGCTTAATCCTCTTCGAACAGCACGGTGCGGATCGCACCATCCGCGCGGTAGACCGGCGAATCCCGGCTCACCTCGTACATCCGGTTCCACGTCCCCGTCGGCCCCAGGCCAACCAGCGCATCGCGCATCTGCGCGTAATAGGTGTGCTGGAAATGCGCGACGAGCGAGGCGTGATCCTCCCACAGTTCATGCACCGTCACCCGGTTCGGCACGCAGGGATCAGCCGCAAAGCAGTATTCCAGGCAGCCCGGCTCCTCGGTGCGCGTCTTCCACTGGATCGGCCCGGTCAGGCGCACGGCCTCGTCGCGCGTGGCTTCGTCGGCAAACTCAAGATAGGCATGGATGACGACCTGCGGCATGGACGGGCTCTCCTCTTCGGAAGCCAATCAAGCACAGCGCGCCCGACGGCGCCCCTATTGATAAACGCAGGTGTCGTAATCGGCGCGCACCGTGTTCACCCGCGCGGCGATCGCGTTGCCATGCCGCCGGATAGACCCCGTCGCCCCCGTCACCGCGCGCACCTTGGGCTGCGGGAAAGCAGCGGCAATGCGGGCCGCTTCGACCCGGCTCAACTGCGCGGCAGACTTCTTGTAATAGCGCTGCACCCCGGCCTCGACACCGTAGGTTCCGATCCCCGTTTCGGCGACATTGAGGTAGACTTCCATGATCCGCCGCTTGCCCCAGATCGCTTCGATCAGCACGGTGTACCAGGCCTCCAGCGCCTTGCGCAGATAGCCGCCGCCCTGCCACAGGAAGACATTCTTGGCAGTTTGCTGGCTAATCGTGGAACCGCCGCGAATGCGCCCGCCTTCCTGATTGCGCTCCCACGCCTTCACGATCGCATCCTGATCGAAGCCGTGGTGCTGGCAGAACTTGCCGTCCTCGCCCGCGATCGCCGCATCGACCATGTTGCGGTCGATCTTCGAGAGCGGCACCCATTCCTTGGTGATGCCGTTGGGATCGAGGATCATCGTGAGCGTGACGGGCACCGGCACGAAGCGGTAGAGCACGACCATCGCCACGCTGAGGAACAGGAACGCCGCCACCAGCCGCGTCAGCAACCAAGCCGCCTGATGCAGAAAACCGGCCCGCCGTGTCGGGCGCGCGCGGAAGTAACCGGGGTTCCTGAGCTTTTGCAGTTCGTCATTCATGCCGCACAGATATGACCCGGCGCAGCGCCGCTGGCAATCGGGCGTACAGCGACTTTGCACCGGCCCACACGCTCTCCATTGCGAGGAGCGCTGCGACGGAAGGCGCCAAAACAAAAACGGCCGAGGTCACCCCCGGCCGCCTTTGCAGTGCGCATGAACCGCCGCGTCAGGCCATCAGCAGATGGCGCTCGCCAGCGATGCGCTGCATCGCCTTCTGCAGCTTCTCGAAGGCGCGCACCTCGATCTGGCGCACGCGCTCGCGGCTGACGTTGTAGACCTGGCTCAGTTCCTCGAGCGTCTTGGGCTCGTCGATCAGGCGGCGGTCGGTCAGGATATGGCGTTCGCGGTCCGAAAGGCTGTCCATCGCCTCGACCAGCAGGGCATGGCGCATGTGCGCTTCCTCGGCGTCGGCCACGGTCTCGTCCTGCAGCGGGCTGTCATCGACCAGCCAATCCTGCCACGAACCCTCGCCGTCTTCCCGCACCGACACATTGAGGCTGGCATCGCCGCCCATCATCATGCGCCGGTTCATGTTGACGACTTCGGTCTCGGACACGCCAAGGTCGGTCGCGATCTTCTTCACGTCGTCGGGATGCAGATCCGAATCCTCGAACGCTTCGAGGTTCTTCTTCATCCGTCGCAGGTTGAAGAACAGCTTCTTCTGCGCCGCGGTGGTGCCCATCTTCACGAGGCTCCACGAGCGCAGGATGAACTCCTGGATCGAGGCCTTGATCCACCACATCGCATAAGTCGCAAGCCGGAAGCCCCGGTCGGGCTCGAACTTCTTGACGCCCTGCATCAGGCCGATGTTGCCTTCCGAGATCAGCTCGCTGACCGGCAGGCCATAGCCGCGATAACCCATGGCGATCTTGGCCACGAGGCGCAGGTGGCTCGTCACCAGCTGCGCGGCGGCCTCCGGATCGGCATGCTCCTGATAGCGCTTGGCGAGCATGTATTCCTGCTCGGCCGTCAGCACCGGGAACTTGCGGATCTCGGCGAGATAGCGATTGAGCCCGGCCTCGCCGCCGCCAAGGGCAGGAACCAGCGCGCTCGATTTCTTCTCAGACACCAGAACACATCCTTTCGCCGTGCCCGCTGAAGGGGGGCACGAACATTGTAGGCCTGTGTCGCGATTCGTTCGCGGCTTGTTCCGGTATATCGGAGGCCGCCGTCTCTCGCCACACAGCAAAACTACTCCCCCAGGTAGCGCCATTCGATACAGCGCGTTTTTGGGGCATTGCACCTTTGTCCGCTAATCTGCGGTCAATCACCGCGCCCTCCCAGTTCGACAATGAGCGTCCTGAGATCGACCGGCGTCGGACTCGCAAAGCGCACAAGCTCACCGCTCGCCGGGTGGATGAAGCCAAGCTCGGCGGCATGCAGCGCCTGCCGGCGAAAGCCAAGCCGGGCGAGCAGAGGTTTGTGCTGGGGAGCGGTGCGTCCATAGACAGGATCCCCCACTAGCGCATGACCGATTGATGCAAGGTGAACGCGCACCTGGTGGGTACGCCCGGTCTCCAGCCGGCACTCGACCAGTGCCGCGCCGCTGAGCACCTCGATGGTGCGGTAGTGCGTCACGGCATGCTTGCCCCGGGTAAGGCCGTTGGGGCCCTCGCTCACCAGCGCCATCTTCTTGCGGTCACGGTCGCTCCGTCCGATCGCCCCGCGCACCGTGCCGCTGGCCGGCACCGGCACCCCGGTCGTCACCGCCTTGTAGACACGGTGGATCGAATGGTCGGCAAACTGCTTCGCCAGCCCCTCGTGCGCCGCATCGGTCTTGGCAACGACCAGCAGGCCGGAGGTATCCTTGTCGATCCGGTGGACAATCCCCGGCCGCGCCACGCCGCCGATGCCCGAAAGCTGCCCGGCACAGTGATGCAGCAGCGCGTTGACGAGCGTGCCATCCGGGTTCCCCGCAGCCGGATGGACCACGAGACCCGCCGGCTTGTCGACGACGATGAGATGTGCGTCCTCATAGACCACACTCAGCGGAATATCCTGCGCCGCTGCCGCCGCCGGCACTGCCTCGGGCACGCGGATGGTGAAGGGCGTGCCTGCCGCCGGCTTGAGCGAAGCCTGCGCCGCAGTCTTGCCCGCCAGCGCCACCCGGCCATCATCCATCAGCGCCTTGATCCGCTCGCGCGAGAGGCCGGAGACGTCCGCCAGCGCCCGATCGAGCCGCAGCCCGCCGGCGGGAATGGTCCCTTCGATGATCGTATCGCATGCCCCCATGGTCGCAGCGATATGGGGAGTAGGGCGCGGCGGAGCAAGGGCCCAGCGCGTTTGCCTGCGCCCCCCTCTCCGCCTAGACTGCACGTGATGATGCTGACCCCCGCCGCCCACGCCGCCATTCTGCAAGCCGCCGCGCAGGCCGCCCCCCACGAAGCCTGCGGCCTCCTGCTTGGCACTCCCGGCCACATCGAAGCGGCGCACGTCTCCGCCAATGTCCACCCCGAACCCGCCCGCCATTTCGAGATCGATCCCGCCGCTCTGATCGCCGCACACAAGGCCGCCCGCAGCGGCGGCGCGCAACTGATCGGCTATTTCCACTCGCACCCGAACGGCCTCGCCCGCCCCTCCGCGACCGACGCCGCCATGGCCTCGGGCGATGGCCGGATCTGGGCCATCGCCGCTGGCGGCACGGTCAGCCTGTGGCGCGATACCCCATCCGGGTTCGAAGCGCTTTCCTACGCGATCAAGGAGAGTTAAGGCGTAGTGGTGAGTTTGCACCCGGCCCTTGCCTGCACGCCTTGCCGCGGTCCCGAACGGGCCCCGCAGGTGTCGCTCAGGATTGTGTCAACCGTGTCAACCTATTCAGCGAAAAGGCCCCTAGTCTGAACATGAACACCGATTCGCTCGAACTCGCCAGCCTGCTCTGCTCGCGCCTGTGCCATGACATGCTTTCTCCGGTCGGCGCGCTCACCAATGGTCTCGAACTCCTTGCCGAGGAGAAGGACCCCGAGATGCGCCAGAAGTGCTTCGAGCTGCTGGAGCAGAGCGCGCGTATCTCGGCGGACAAGCTGCGCTTCTTCCGCCTCGCGTTCGGTGCGGCGGGCGGTTTCGGCGATATGGTCCCGCTCAACGAACCCCGCGCGCTGATCGATGCGCTGGTCGGCAACAACGGGCGCATCCAGGCCAACTGGGCCCTCGCCGGTGACAGCCTGCCCAAGCCGGCGGTCAAGACCCTGCTCAACCTCGCGCTGATCGGGATCGAGGCGCTGGTGCGCGGCGGCACGCTCGATATCGCCGCCGAACTGCGCACGGACGGCGCAAAGCCCTGCAGCGAGATCGTGATCCGCGCCACCGGCACCCGGGTCGTGTTCGATCGCAACGTCGGCCTCGCGCTCGAGGGACATCTGCCGGCAGAAGAGCTCTCCAGCCGCACCGCGCCCGCGGCCATGCTGCGCCAGCTGGTCGATGTGCTTGGCGGCACGATCCAGTATCACGCCGCGCCCGAAGCGCTTGTCATGGGGGCAATGCTGCCCGTTGCTGCCTGAGGTCCGATGAACCGCTGGCTGGTCCACCGCGAGATCGCCTCGCCCAACTGGAACGAGCGCAAGTTGCCCGTTTCGATGGTGGTCCTGCACTATACCGGCATGCGCACGGCTGACGAAGCGCTTGAACGCCTGTGCGATCCGGCGGCAGAGGTTTCCGCGCACTACATGATCGACGAGGATGGCACCGTGACGCGCCTCGTCGATGAAACCCGGCGCGCCTGGCATGCCGGCCGCTCCTCGTGGCGCGGGATCACCGATGTGAACTCGGCGAGCATCGGGATCGAGCTCGTCAATCCCGGCCACGAATTCGGCTACCGGCCCTTCCCGGAAGCGCAAATCGAAGCGCTGATCCCGCTGCTGGCCGATATCGTGAAGCGCCACGACATCCCGCGCGCCAACATCGTCGGCCATTCGGATATCGCCCCGGCGCGCAAGGAAGATCCGGGCGAACTGTTCCCGTGGGATCTCCTCGCCCGCTACCGGCTGGCGCTGGCCAAGCCCAGGCTTGCGATCCAGCTCGTCTATGACAATCCCGGCGCGTTCTATCTCGCGCTCGAACGCTTCGGCTACGACATCACCGATCCCGAGGCCGCCGTGCGCGCCTTCCAGCGCCGCTGGCGCCCTTCGCGCATCGACGGCGAGATCGATGGCCAGATCGGCGCACTGTTGTTCGAGCTTTTGTTGGAACGCGACCTCGGGCGTGCTAGATGACCCCTCGCCAGGGGGCCGGGCAGCCGCGTTGACAGCTTTTGTCACCGAGGAAAGTCCGGGCTCCACGAAACAAGGGTGGCGGGTAACGCCCGCCGGGTCCGAAAGGATCAAGGGAAAGTGCCACAGAGAGCAGACCGCTAACTCCGAAAGGGGCAGCAAGGGTGAAAGGGTGCGGCAAGAGCGCACCGCGCGACTGGTAACAGGAGCGGCAAGGCAAACCCCACCCGGAGCAAGACCGAATAGGGACTGCGCGCTTCCTTCGGAAGCAGGCCTGTTTCGGGCCAGCAGTCCGGGTTGGTCGCTTGAGCGCGCCCGGCAACGGGCCGCCTAGAGGAATGGCTGCCGACGCGGATACGGTCCACCAGTGGGATACCGTCCGCGCCACAGAACCCGGCTTACAGGCCCCCTGGCAATATCCTGTGCGCGATCAAACTGTTGTCCTGACCGCAACTTAGGCGCTAGGAAGCCGCGAATGTCCGGCGCGCACCACCATCATCACCACGATCACCACCACCACGATCGTGGGCATGGGCATAGTCACCACGGGCATGGTCATCACGGACATGATCACGGGCATCACCACCATGCTCCCGCCAGCTTCGGCCGCGCGTTCGCCATCGGGATCGCGCTCAACACTGCCTTCGTGGCCGTCGAGGCAGTCTACGGCGTGCTCGCCGGCTCGATGGCCCTGGTTGCCGATGCAGGGCACAACCTTTCGGATGTGCTGAGCCTTGCCGTGGCCTGGGCCGCCAGCGCGCTCGCTGCGCGCCCGCCCTCGGCGCGCTTCACCTATGGCTACAAGTCGAGCTCCATCCTCGCCGCGCTGTTCAACGCTGCGCTGCTGATGCTGGCGCTTGGCGCGATCCTCGTCGAGACGATCCACCGCCTGATCGCGCCCCAACCCGTACAAGCCGGGCCGGTCATGGTGATCGCCGCCATCGGCATCGTCATCAACACCGCGACCGCGCTCCTCTTCCTGCGCGGGCGAGACCACGACATCAACATCCGCGGCGCCTATCTCCATATGGCCGCCGACGCCGCCGTCTCCGCCGGCGTGGTGGCGGCGGGCGCGCTGATCGCTCTGACCGGGGCGTGGTGGATCGATCCTGTCACCAGCCTCGTCATCGTCGGCGTGATCGCGTGGGGCACCTGGGGTCTCGCCAAGGACTCGCTCAAGATGGGGCTCCACGGCGTACCCGCCTCGATCAATGGCGATGCGGTCGAGCAACACCTTGCCGCGCTGCCCGGCGTGAGCGCGGTCCACGATCTCCACATCTGGCCGATGAGCACCACCGAAACCGCCATGACGGCGCATCTCGTGATGCCCGCAGGCCATCCCGGCGATGGTTTCCTGGGCGACCTCTCCCAAACGCTCGCTCAGCGCTTCGCGATCTGCCACGCCACGGTGCAGATCGAGACGAGCGATCTTGGCAATCTTGCCAACCATGGCTGCGGCAAGGGGCACTAAGCGGTTTTTTCCGGGGCCACTTGGCCCTTAGGGGGGCCTGCGCGCGACCACTGTTGATCCCTATAGCGCTGCCAAGAGCGCTCTCAGGGAGATTCGATATGCTTCGTACGGAATTGAAGATTGCCAGCATTTCGATGGCCGCCGCCGCCGCTCTCGCTGCCACTGCGCTCGCCACTGGCCTCGCCGCCGCGATTGTCCCGGGGACCGCGCACGCCGCAATCTACCCGGAAGCCAACGGCAAGGGCGCGTGATCGGCGCCGTCTCGCTGGCCAACTGATTTTAGGGACTCACATGAAGCGGGCGGCCGAGCATGGCCGCCCCCTTTTTGCGGCCTGCCCTCCCTCCGGATGGACAGCGCCGATTTCATGACCACAATGGCTGAAGCCCGTTCAAGGAGTCGTGACCCATGCAGATCGATCGCCGCACCGCCCTTACCGCTGCCATGACTGCCGCTGCCGCCAGCGCCATACCCGCCGCGGCACAGACCGCAGCTTCAGCGCCCGCAGGCCCGGTCTTTGCGCCCACCCCCGCCCCGCTGCCATTCGATCCGGCGACGATCCCCGGCCTGTCCGCCAAGCTGCTCACCAGCCATCACGACAACAACTACGTCGGCGCGGTAAAGCGGATCGGCGCGATCAAGGGCGAACTTGCCAAGCTCGACATGGCGACCGCCCCCGGCTTCATGCTCAATGGCCTGAAGCGCGAGGAGCTTATCGCGTGGAACTCGATGATCCTCCACGAAGTCTACTTCTCGTGCCTCGGAAGCGGCGGCAAGCCAGGCGCCAAACTGGGTGCGGCGATCGAGCGCGATTTCGGCAGCTTCACGCGCTGGGCCGCCGAGTTTTCCGCGATGGGCAAGGCGCTCGGCGGCGGCTCGGGCTGGGTCCTGCTGCAATGGTCCCCGCACGATGGACGCCTCACCAACCAGTGGGCGAGCGACCACACCCAGACGCTGGCGGGCGGTGTGCCGATCCTTGCGATGGACTTGTACGAACACGCCTACGCGATGGACTATGGCGCCAAGGCGGGGGCCTATGTCGATGCGTTCATGGCCGCCGCGACGTGGACGGCGGCTGATGCGCGGTTTGCGACGGTTGCGGGCTAATTCGCAACCAACCCCCGTTCGTGTCGAGCGAAGTCGAGACACCAGGCGCAGCGCGTGGTGACTGTACTTCGCTC
>CANGJI010000098.1 GCA_947454135.1 Sphingomonadaceae bacterium | reverse complement strand
GTGCGCTGCTGACTATGCAGCAGCGCACCCAGTACCATCAGAAACCGAGGAACTTTACGTTTCTGTCAATCGGCTCGCGTTCGCGCTCGAAGGCGTTCACCGGATCGTCCGCATTGCGATAGCCGATGGCGATACCGCAAAAGAAGATGTGCGTTTCATCCGAAACACCAAGGAAATCCTTGATCAGCTTGGCATGGAGCGAAAGCGCCTCCTGCGGGCAGCTATCCAGCCCTTCGCCGCGCAGCAGCAGCATGATCGTCTGCAGCCACATGCCGACGTCGGACCACTGCGGTGGGCCCATGCGCCGATCAAAATAGCAGAACAGGACAGCCGGGGCGCCGAACGATTCGAAATTGCTCGCCATGAACCTGTTGCGCGCCTCGACATCCTCGCGGCCGATGCCCATCGCGCTGTACATCGCTTTTCCGACGCCGTGCAGGCGGGCGAGGCATTCGGGGATCACCTCTGGATCGTCCCAGTTGTATTCACGCGGGTCCTGCGGCGGGGTGGTCAACATCTTGCCCTGCAGCTCCTTGAGCGGCTCTCCGGTCAGGATGGCGGCTTCCCACGGCTGGAAGTTGCAGCCCGAAGGCGCCCAGCGCGCGGTATCCATCACCCGGCGCAGCACGTCGAGCGGGACGGGCTTGTCCTGGAAGGCGCGGATCGAACGGCGCGACAATACGGCTTCGGCAATATCCATGGGCAATCTCTCCGCATAATGCAGGCATCCCCGCCCCGGCGTCTTGCCGCGAGCAGGGATGCGATTTGAAGTTTAATTGACCAATTAAGCCGAAGCGGTCAACCGCCGATGCGCGGCGCGGCGCACAAAGCCCGGAGCGCTCAATCGTCATCCTCGAACAGGCCCGCAAGCTGCTCGACCATCGTGCCGCCAAGCTGCTCGACGTCCATGATCGTGACCGCGCGGCGATAGTAGCGCGTCACGTCGTGGCCAATGCCGATGGCGACGAGTTGGACCGGCGATTGCTTCTCGATCCAGTCGATCACGCGGCGCAGGTGCTGTTCGAGATAGCCTGCCGAGTTGACCGAAAGCGTCGAATCGTCGACCGGCGCGCCGTCCGAGATCACCATGAGGATGCGGCGGTCTTCCTGCCGCGCCAGCAGGCGGGTGTGCGCCCAGAGCAGCGCCTCGCCATCGATGTTTTCCTTGAGCAGGCCCTCGCGCATCATCAGGCCGAGGTTCTTGCGCGCACGGCGCCAGGGCTCGTCGGCCTTCTTGTAGACGATGTGGCGCAGATCGTTGAGCCGGCCGGGTTGTGCCGGCTTGCCGCCCGAAAGCCACGCCTCGCGCGATTGGCCGCCCTTCCACGCGCGGGTGGTGAAGCCGAGCACTTCAGTCTTGACCCCGCAGCGTTCAAGCGTGCGCGCCATGATGTCCGCGCTGATCGCCGCGATGGAAATGGGGCGGCCGCGCATCGAGCCCGAGTTGTCGATCAGCAGCGTGACGACAGTATCCTTGAACTCGACATCGCGCTCGATCTTGTAGGACAGCGAATGACCCGGCGAGATGACGACGCGGGCGAGCCGCGCGGCATCAAGCAGGCCTTCTTCCTGGTCGAAATCCCACGAGCGGTTCTGCTGCGCCATGAGGCGGCGCTGGAGGCGGTTGGCAAGGCGGGTGACGATGCCCTGCAGGCCCTTGAGCTGCGCATCGAGATAGGCGCGCAGGCGGGTGAGCTCTTCCTCGTCGCACAGCTCGGACGCGGAGACGACTTCGTCGAACTGGGTGGTGTAGGCCTTGTATTCCCAGCTTTCCGGCAGGTCGGTCCACGGCCGGTTGGGCCGCGTGGGGAGCATGCCCTCGTCGCCCTCGTCGGCCATGTCGGCGTCGGCGGTGTCTTCGCTGGTTTCGGTCTGCTCCTGCTCCTCGCCCTGCTCGTCACCTTCGGTGGTATCGCCGGCGACTTCGCTGGGCTGCTGCTCGGCACCGTCATCCGAAGCGTCGGGCTGATCTTCGGCCTCGTCGTCGGCCTGCTCGCCCTCGTCCTCGTCGCCGCCGTCATCGGCCTCGTCGGTCGCCTTGGTCAGATCGAGGTGGCCGAGCATCTCGAGCGCGAGGCTCTGGAACGCCTTCTGGTTATCCAGAACCTCGGCAAGGTTTTCAAGATCGGCTCCGGCGCGAGCCTCGATCCAGCTGCGCACCATCGCGGTGCCAACCTGCGCGGCCTCGGGGATAGCCTGCCCGGTCAGTTTCTCGCGCACCAGCATGGCAAGCGCGGTGGGAAGCGGCACATCTTCCGGCCGGATCGCGCGGGAGATCGGATCGGACGCCAGGCGCATGGTCGTCGCGGCATCGAGGTTGCCGCGAATGCCCGCGTAACCATCGGAGCCGAGCGCCTCGTAGCGGACCTGCTCGATTGCATCATAGCATGCGCGCGCGAGCGGTTCGGTCGGTGCGCCGCGGCCGTGCAGGCCTTCATCGTGCAGCCTGAGCTTCAGCGCCATGCCATCGGCAAACCCGCGCGCTTCGGCCACTTGCGCGGCGGGGAGAGCGCGGCCCGGCATCGGCAGGCGCAGGTTCGTCCCCGTCTGGCTCGGCGCATCGGCGGTCCAGGCGACTTCCAGTTCGGGCACATCCGCCACGGCGCGGGCGGTGCCGGCGAGGACGGAGCGGAACTGGTCGAGAGGGCTTTCGTCAGCCAAGGTCTGTCTTCATCCGTCGAAAGTGTGTCAGCCGATGGCCGGGTTCAACCAATTGACTGCCCGGTCTTGGCCCAGTCGGCAAGGAAGCCTTCGATGCCCTTGTCGGTGAGCACGTGCTTGAACAGGCCCTTGATGACCGCAGGCGGCGCGGTGATCACGTCGGCACCGATCCTGGCGCTTTCGAGGACGTGGACGCCGTGGCGGATAGAGGCGACGAGGATCTCGGTGCCGAAAGCGTAGTTGTCGTAGATCAGGCGGATGTCGCGGATCAGGTCCATGCCGTCGAAGCCGTTGTCATCGTGCCGGCCGACGAAGGGCGAAACGAAGGTCGCGCCAGCCTTGGCGGCGAGCAGCGCCTGATTGGCCGAGAAGCACAGCGTGACGTTGACCATCGTGCCTTCGCTGGTGAGCGCCTTGCAGGTCTTGAGCCCGTCGATGGTGAGCGGAACCTTGATGCAGACGTTGTCCGCGATCTTCCGCAGGATTTCCGCCTCGCGCATCATGCCGGCGTGATCGAGCGCGACCACTTCGGCCGAGACCGGACCCGACGTGAGGCCGCAGATCTCGCGCGTGACTTCGATGAAGTCGCGGCCCGCCTTGGCGATCAGCGAGGGATTGGTGGTCACGCCGTCGAGCAAGCCGGTCGAGGCAAGGTCGGCAATCTCGGCAGTGTCGGCGGTGTCGACGAAAAACTTCATGATGGACGTGTCCTGTATCCGATTCTGCGAACCCTATAGCGCGGGCGTGGGCGGTGTGTAGCCTGTCATTCTTCCCCAGACGGCTGGCGGCAGGGCTTTGCCCCCAAGGGCGCTAGTCCCTAGATGGGGTACATGACCCGCGTGCGCTGCATCGTTTTCAACGCCGCCCTCGGCGCGCTCGACTATCGGGTGCCCGAAGGGATGGACGCGCCGCCGGGCAGCGTGGTGGTGGTGCCGCTGGGGCCGCGCCAGATCCTCGGGCTGGTGTGGGACGAAGGCGAACTGCCGGGTGACCAATATCCGGAACACAAGCTGCGCGCCGTGCTGGAAGCCCTGCCGGTGCCGCCGCTTGCCGCGCCGCTGCGGCGGCTGATCGGGTGGTGTGCCGACTATTACCTCGCGCCGCTGGCTGCTGTCGCGCGCATGGCGCTTTCGAGCAGTGCCGCGCTGAAGGGCGGCGGGACGGTCACCGAATATCGCCTGACCGGTGAGGAACCCGCGCGGATGACGCCGCAGCGTTTGCAGGCGCTCGATCTGCTGCACGGCGAGCAGGCGACCATGCGCGAACTGGCGGAAATCGCCGGGGTATCGGAAGGCGTGCTGCGCGGGATGCTGGGTCAGGGTCTTCTGGAACCGGTGCTGGTCGACAGCGACCGCCCCTACCCCGCGCCCGATCCGCGCTTCACCCAGCCGGATCTGGCCGGTGAACAGGCAGAGGCGGCGGCGGAGATGGTCTCGGCGGTCGAGGCACGCAGGTTCCAGCCGTTCCTCCTCGATGGCGTGACCGGCTCGGGCAAGACCGAGACCTATTTCGAAGCCGTGGCGGCGGCGCTGGAATCGGGGCGGCAGGTGCTGGTGCTGCTGCCGGAAATCGCGCTGACCGCCGCGTTTCTTGGCCGGTTCGAGGCGCGGTTCGGCACCGTGCCCGTCACGTGGCATTCCTCGCTCAAGGCTTCGGAGCGGCGGCGGGCGTGGCGGCAGGTGGCGTTCGGCGGGGCGAAAGTGGTGGTCGGCGCGCGGTCCGCACTGTTCCTGCCGTTTGCCGATCTCGGGCTGATCGTCGTCGATGAAGCGCACGAGATCGCGTTCAAGCAGGACGACGGGGTGCGCTACAACGCCCGCGATGTCGCGGTGATGCGGGGCCACTTCGAGGGCGTGCCGGTGGTGCTGGCGAGTGCGACCCCCGCGCTCGAAAGCCTGCAGATGGCGGACGCCGGGCGCTACCGGCGGCTGGTGCTGCCGAGCCGCTTTGGCGGAGCGCAGCTGCCGCGGATCGAGGTGGTCAACCTCACCGAAATGCAGCCCGCCCGCGGGCGCTGGCTGGCACAGCCATTGGTCGAGGCGCTGACCGACCGGCTCGGCAAGGGGGAGCAGAGCCTGCTGTTCCTCAACCGGCGGGGATATGCGCCGCTGACGCTGTGCCGGCACTGCGGCTTCCGCTTCAAGTGCCCCAACTGTTCGGCGTGGCTGGTCGAGCACAGGCTCTCGCAGCGGCTTGCCTGCCATCATTGCGGGCACGAGGTGCCGCCCCCGCCGGTCTGTCCGGAGTGCGGGGAGCCGGACTGCCTCGTCGCCTGCGGGCCGGGCGTGGAGCGCATTGCCGACGAGGTGCGCGAACTGCTGCCGGGCGCCCGCGTCGCCGTGGTCACCTCGGACACGCTGGCGAGCCCGGCCGCGGCGGCGGAGTTCGTGGCGCAGGCGGAGGGCAAGGCGATCGACGTGATCGTGGGCACGCAGCTCGTGACCAAGGGCTTTCACTTTCCGGAGCTGACGCTGGTGGGGGTGATCGATGCGGACATGGGGCTGGATGGCGGGGACTTGCGCGCGGCGGAGCGGACCTACCAGCAGATCGCGCAGGTCGCGGGGCGGGCCGGACGCGGGGCCAAGCCGGGCGAAGTGCTGATCCAGACGCGGCACCCCAAGGCCGCCGTGATCGCCGCGCTTGCCAGCGGGGACCGCGACGCGTTCTACGCGGCCGAAACCGAGGCGCGGCGCGAAGCGGGTGCGCCGCCGTTCGGGCGGTGGGCGGCGATCATCGTCTCGAGCGAGGACGAGGCCGAAGCGCGCGATGCCGCCCGCGCCATTGGCGGCGCGCGGCCCGACGAGCCCGGTGTCCTCATCCTCGGTCCCGCCCCTGCCCCGCTGTCGCTGCTGCGGGGGCGGCACCGCTACCGCCTGCTGATCGCGGCGCGCCGGTCAGCCGAGGTGCAGAAGATCATCCGCGCATGGCTCGCGCCGCTGCGGATGCCGCCGGGCGTGCGCGTGGCGGTCGACATCGACCCCTATTCGTTCGTCTGAAATCGGGCCGAGGTTGACACGGTTGACACAGTCCTGAGCGAAAAATCCGATCCGGTTGTATCGTTTCGATTCAATCAGTTGACGATTCAAAGAGCAGATAGCTGCTATGTCACAATCGGACGCATGTAGGAAAATGGATTCTAGCGCGGGGCGGCGTAGCAAGGTGCGCCGACGGTGTGGTCGGCGGCCAGCGGGATGACCGCATCGGCGCGCGCAGGCAGATCGGCCAGCAGGTACCGCGTCAGGCGTTCGTAGTGCATCACGAAGCGGGACAGCTGGGCGTCGGTCATGCCCCCCCCGGTCCTTGCGCGGAGCTTCTCCTCCTGCAGGCGGCGCCAGCCGAGGACGGTTTCGAAGCCGGGTGCCTGCAGCATCACGGTCACGTCCGGCGCATCGAACAGCGCGCGATAGGGGCCGGCGAGCGCGGCGTTGACGTGGGCACGCCAGATGCCGGCTGCATCCTCCTCTGCTTCGAGCCGGTTGATGGGGGCGATGAGGTCCGCCTCCGGCTGTGGGCGCGCGGACATGCACCAGCCTTCGAAGAGGAGGACGTCGACCGGAGCGGCAAGGATTTGCCATTCGGCCTCGCTGGCGCGGTCATCCCGCGCCTTGTCGAAGCGCGGCAGGACGAGGCGCGACCGCCGCTCACGCACGCCAGCCAGCACCGCCAGCCCGAGCGCCACATCATGCGTGCCGGGAACCCCGCGCGTGGCGAACAGCGGATGGACCGTCCGCGCCAGTTCCGCGCGCTCGCGGCGAGTGAGATAGAGATCATCGAGCGAGAGCGTCGCGGCATTCAGGCCGTGCTCGCCCGCGAGCAAGGCTTCGAGCATCCGGCACAGCGTGGACTTGCCGCTGCCTTGCGAGCCGCTGATGCCGACGACCAGCGGACCGCCCTGCTCCGCCGCGCGCGCGGCGATCCACGCGGCAAGCGGCGTCCAGTGCCGTTCGATGGTATCGCGGTAGCTGGCGGGCAGTCGTTCGGCGGCGATCAGCGCATCAATCGCCGCCTCCCTCGCGCTCAACCCTCGAGCAGCGCAGCGGCCTGCAACAGGCGGTTGCCGTGGTCGGTTTCCTCCTTGCCATTGGCGCGCAGCAGGGCGGCAGCCTCGGTATTTCCGATGCTGGCGGCCCAGCCTTCGTAGAGCGTTTCGCCGGCAAACTCGGCCTCGGCGAGCTTGCGCAGGCCGGCGGGGGTCAGTTCGCCGATGGGGAAGGTGCCGGTGGCGAGGTAGGGGTTGGCGTCGGCCGCGGGAGGCGCGAAATCCGTGCCGGTGAGCACCTTGAGCACGGCGGCGGCGCGGGTCGCGTGGAGAAATTCCTCGTCGCCATTGGTGTTGAGCAGGTCGGCAACGGCAGGGTTCTCGGCATTGGCGGCAGTGGCGCGGTAGAGTTCGCGGCTGGCGGCTTCGACGAGGCACATGACCTTGAGGTCCGCGATGGTCGGTGCGGTGACGGTGCCGATATGGGCGAAGGCCTCGCCGATGGTCTGCGGCATGCCCGGCTCGAGCGTGATGGTGGTCATGGCTATCTCCCGGTCGTTTTGATTCCGCCGGACGGTACATCACGCGCGCCCCCGATGGAAAGGCGCTTTAATCGCTCGGCTAAAGCAGCAGCAGGGCGCCTTCGCGCTGGAGCAGCCTGGCCTTGATCTCAAGGCCCCAGGCATAGCCGCCGAGGCTGCCATCGGTGCGGATCACGCGGTGGCAGGGAATGAGGAGGGAGACGTGGTTGGCCCCGTTCGCCGAGCCTGCCGCGCGCACCGCGCCGGGGCGGCCGACTGCGGCGGCGAGCTGGGCATAGGTCCGCGTCTCGCCCTTGGGGATGCGGCGAAGTTCCTCCCACACGCTCTGCTGGAAGGGCGTGCCCGAGACATCGACGGGGATGTGGGCGAAATCGACCTCGCCGGGGGCCTCGGCGGCGTTCACGATCTCGGCCAGCAGCGCAGGAAACGTCCCACCGCCCTGCACCCGTTCGGCCTTGGGGAAACGCACGGCGAGCACGGCGGGATCCTCGCCGAAGGAGAGACGGACGACGCCCTTCCCGCTCGCGGCGACAAGCATCGGGCCGAGCGAGGTCTGCGCCACATCCCAGCGGATCACGGTGCCGTGGCCACCATCGACCCAGGCGGAGGGCCCGGCGGCGAGAGTTGTATCGGTGTTGCTCATGGCAATGCTCCTGCAACGCGGTTTCTGGCGGTGATAGCGGCAATGCGCTGGCTACGCTTCCCGCTGCTTGCGGTCGAATCGATTCCCGGCAAGAACGGGGGATGATGCTTACCTTGCGCCGCCTGCTTGCCGCCTTCGCCGTTCTCGTGATCGCCGCGCTGCCCGGTGTGGGCGCGGCCGATCCGGGCGATATTGCCGCAGCGAGCCGGGGTGTCGTGCGGGTCGTGCTGATCCGGTACGATGGCGGCCCGGCGCAGCTGGTCAGCCACGGCACCGGCTTTGCCATCGCGCCTGATCTCGTTGTGACCAACGCCCATGTCGTCGAGGAGCTGCGCGGCAGCGACGGGATCGTGGCGGGGGTCGTGCCATCCGAGGGGCGCGGCGGCTATGCCGCGACGATTGCCGCCTATTCGCCCCAACGCGATCTGGCGCTGCTGAAGCTGAAGCTGAAGCCCGGCGCCTCGCTCAACACGCTGACGCTGTTTTCCGGCGCGCCGACGGACAGCGAGGAAGTCTATGCCGTGGGCTATCCCGGCAATGTCGACATGGCTCAGGGGCTTTCGATGGGCGACCTCGTCAGCCCGCAGGCGGCGGTGAAATCGCGCGGGTATATTTCGGCGGGGCGCTCAAGCCGCGAGTTCGACACGATCCTCCACACCGCGCCGATCGGTTCGGGCAATTCGGGCGGGCCGCTGCTCGATGCCTGCGGGCGGGTGCTGGGGGTCAACAGCTTCGGCACGGTGAGCGAGAACAGCGCCGATTCGGCGTTCTACTTCGCGATCTCGATGCGGGAGCTTTCCGCGTTCCTCCAGCAGGCCGGCGTGACCCCGCATGTGAGCGGGACGCCCTGCACCTCGCTCGCCGATCTCGACCGCGCGGATGCAGAGCGCGGGGCGCAGGACCAGGCAAGGCTGGCGGCGGAGGCCGAGGCGCGCAAGGCGGCGCAGGCCGAGTTCGCCGCAAAGGCGCAGCGCGACGCGGAGCTCCAGATTCTCTCCGAGCGCGACAACGCTCTGGCGCTGGCAGCGGTGCTGCTGCTGGCCGCGTTCGCGGCGGGTGCGGCGGCGTTTGTCTTCGCGCAGCGCGGCCAGCAGCGGCAAGTGAAGATCGCGGGGAGCGCGGCAGGAGTGCTGGTACTGGCGGCCGTCGGCACATGGCTGCTGCGTCCGCCGCTGAGCCTGATCGACGAGCGGGCGAAAGACATCATCGCGGAAGCTCGGGCAAAAGCGGAGGCAAGCCCTGCCGCAGAGGCCAGCGCCGAGGCCGACAAAACCCCGGAAAAGCTGGTCTGCGTGCTCGATCCGCAGCGCAGCCGGGTCACTGTCTCGGACGTGACCGACGTGCCGCTGACGTGGGCGCCGGGTGGCTGCGTCAACGGGCGGACCCAGTACGGGCTGGCTGGTGATGGCTGGTCGCGCGTGCTGGTGCCAAATGGCGAGGCGACGATTTCGGTGACGCGCTACGATCCGGACCGGCACGAGTACACGGTCGAGCGCTACCTCATGGGGCTCGATGCGATGACGGCGGCGCGAACGGCGCGCGCGAAGCTCTCGGCACCTGCCTGCGGGGTGGATGAAGCGGCGGCGCGCGCACTGGGCGAAGCGCAAGGCAGCGTGCGCGCGCTGCTGCCGGCGGAGCCCAATGAGCGGCTGCGGTATAATTGCCGGCCGGTGCCCTGATCGGGGGGTAATTCACCCCGCCGAATGGAATGCCCTTTTGAATCGGCATGTGGCATCTTGTCAGGCCGGAACTTGGTTGCTAGGCGCGCCCCCATTGCGGGCCGCCGTGTTTTGTGCACGGCACCATGGCCCATGCAAGCTACATTTGCGATCCATCCTGGATGAAGGGGACCAAGGCGCGTGGAGATTTCCGGCGGGATTACGGCCAGCTTGGCGGGACGTTATGCGGCCGCGCTCTATGACCTGGCAGGCGAACAGGGTGTTGTGACGGCGGTCGAAACCGACCTCGACACCCTTGCTGCGGCGGTGCGCGAATCGGTCGATCTGGCCGCGCTGCTCAAGAACCCCGAAGTTTCGCGCGATGCCGCCGCGAAGGCGGTGGACGCGGTGGCCGAGCTTCTGAAGCTCAGCACCCTCACCCGCAACTTCCTCGGCGTGCTCGCGGCCAACCGCCGCCTTGCCTCGCTGCCCGACGTGGTGCGCGCGTTCACCGCGATTGCTGCTGCCGCGCGCGGCGAAGTGACCGCCGAAGTGACCACTGCGCACCCGCTCGATGAAGCGCAGCTCGCGCAGCTGGCTGACAAGCTCAAGGCCCGCGAGGGCCGTTCCGTCACGGTCAAGGCTCATGTCGATCCGGCCATTCTTGGCGGCCTCGTCGTCAAGATCGGCAGCCGCATGATCGACAGCTCGATCCGTACCCGTCTCAATTCGCTCGCCCAGGCCATGAAGGGCTAAGCCAAAGTCGCTTTTTGAAAGGCTGAAAATGGAAATCCGCGCCGCTGAAATCTCGAAGGTCATCAAGGACCAGATCGCCAGCTTCGGCACCGAGGCCCAGGTCTCGGAAGTCGGCTCCGTGCTGTCGGTCGGTGACGGTATCGCCCGCATCTACGGCCTCGACCAGGTCCAGGCCGGCGAGATGGTCGAGTTCTCGAACGGGGTGAAGGGCATGGCCCTCAACCTCGAAGCCGATAACGTCGGCGTCGTGATCTTCGGCTCGGACGCCGAGATCAAGGAAGGCGACCAGGTCAAGCGCACCGGCACCATCGTGGACGTCCCCGTCGGCAAGGGCCTGCTCGGCCGCGTGGTCGACGCGCTGGGCAACCCGATCGACGGCAAGGGCCCGATCGTGGACGCCACCCGCACCCGCGTCGAAGTCAAGGCGCCCGGCATCATCCCGCGCAAGTCGGTGCACGAGCCCGTGCAGACCGGCCTCAAGGCGATTGACGCGCTCGTTCCCGTCGGCCGCGGCCAGCGCGAACTGATCATCGGCGACCGCCAGACCGGCAAGACCGCCGTGGCGATCGACACCTTCATCAACCAGAAGGCGGTCAACGCCGGTGATGACGAGTCGAAGAAGCTCTACTGCATCTACGTCGCCGTCGGCCAGAAGCGCTCGACTGTCGCGCAGATCGTCCGCCAGCTCGAAGAGAACGGCGCGATGGAATACTCCATCGTCATCGCCGCGACCGCTTCGGAGCCCGCGCCGCTGCAGTACCTCGCGCCCTACACCGGCGCGACGATGGGCGAGTTCTTCCGCGACAACGGCATGCACGCCGTGATCGTGTACGACGACCTTTCCAAGCAGGCCGTGGCCTATCGCCAGATGTCGCTGCTGCTCCGCCGTCCGCCGGGCCGCGAAGCCTACCCGGGCGACGTGTTCTATCTCCACTCGCGCCTCCTCGAGCGCGCCGCGAAGATGAACGACGACAACGGCAATGGTTCGCTGACCGCGCTGCCGATCATCGAAACGCAGGCGGGCGACGTTTCGGCGTACATCCCGACCAACGTGATCTCGATCACCGACGGCCAGATCTTCCTTGAAACCGGCCTGTTCTACCAGGGCATCCGCCCGGCCATCAACGTCGG
>CANGJI010000097.1 GCA_947454135.1 Sphingomonadaceae bacterium | reverse complement strand
GCCCTTCGCATGGTCAGCGGCCGGAAGTGCCGCCCACGGATGCCTTTATCGCTTGAACAAACTAGCGATAATGCTCCGCGATGCGCAATGCCGACCCCTCTGCTGAACCATGAGACATCGGATCACCTCCTTTCGCGCTGTTGAGCCAAAGTTGCCGTCTTGGTGAACGGCTCGACCGGAGGATTGCAGCCCTGTTCCGGCCTTGCAGCGAATGTGATTCATTGCGGGGTCAAGAACAAGACTTGCATTGAATTTTTTTGCAGTCAGAATTGCAGCTTCGCCCCCGGATTGGTGGATAACTCGCCACGGATCGCCTGCTGCTTGGCGATCTGCTCAGCGGCAATCTTCGATCACTCGCCCAAGCTCTGACCAGACCGGCAGAACCAGCGTTTGCGTGCCGGCCACTTCGACCATGAAGCGGCCGCGGCTGAAGGCGATCGCATCGAGCAACGGATCGCGCACGCCGAAGGTGATCTCGAACGCAGGGGCGGCATTCGTGGCCGTGCCCGGCGGGTTGGCAGAGGTTGCCGTCAGGCGGCGCAGGGTGCTGCTGGTGGTAATCGTCGCAGGCACCGAGCCGGAGCCGAGGCCTGAACGCAGCACCTCGATAGCCGGGCGTGCGCGGTCGCAGCGCAGGACGAGGGGCGGCGGCGTGCCCGTGCCGGGCTGGCTGAAGCTGACGGCGCTGCCATTGGCCTCTGCGGCATAGGTCCAGCTGCCGGGCGATTGCGGCAGATCGCGCCAGCTTGCCGCCTCCGCGCGGGGGTGCTGCGCTGCCGGTGCGGGTCGTGGCGGCGGCGGGGCGGGCAGTGCCTGCGGTGCGGGTGCGGGCTTCCCGCCGTGCGGCGCTGGCGTGCGCTGCGGCGGCGATTGGGTGCAGCCCGCCAGAGCAAGTACTGAAACGATGAGCAGGGCCGCGAGGTTGATCTTCATGCCCCGGGTATGGAAGAGAGCAGCGGTGACCTCAAGCCGCTCCGCCAACACATCCGGCAAATCGAAGCTCCGGATCGACCAGCTCCTCGTCGAGCGCGGCCTTGCCGAGAGCCGCGCCCGCGCGCAGGCGCTGATTCTGGCCGGGCATGTCTATTCCGGCGAGACGAAGCTGACCAAGGCCGGCCACGCGCTCGCGCCCGATGCGCCGCTGGAAGTGCGGGGGCGCGATCATCCCTGGGTCTCACGCGGGGGGATCAAGCTCGCGCATGCACTGGAACACTTCGGGCTCGATCCTGCGGGCGTGACCGCCATGGACATCGGAAGTTCGACCGGCGGTTTTACCGACGTGCTGCTCAGCAACGGCGCGGCCCATGTGTTTGCGGTCGATTCCGGAACCAACCAGCTGGCGTGGAAGCTGCGGCAGGATCCCCGCATCACGGTCCTTGAGCAGACCAGCGCCCGGATCCTGACAAGCACACACATCGACCGACCGGCGACCTGGGTTGTGTGTGATGCAAGCTTCATTGCGCTCAGGAAAGTGCTGGAAGTGCCGCTTGCGCTGGCGGCGCGGCCGACAAGGCTTGTGGCGCTGATCAAGCCGCAGTTCGAGGTTGGGCGCGGCGAAGTCGGCAAGGGCGGGGTGGTGCGCGATCCCGAGCTTCATGCGCGGGTCTGCCGCGAAGTGCAGGACTGGCTGGAAGGTGAGGGTTGGGCCGTGCAGGGAATTACCACGAGCCCGATCACAGGGCCGGAAGGCAACGTCGAGTTTCTCATTTCGGCAATCCATTCCGGCGCATGAACCGGACATTGTCCCGCCTTGGAGCACGCTGATCCCGTAGAGATTGCCTAGTTGCTGCCACCCGGCCAATATCGCCGCGCCGAATTTGGCAACGAATCGCTTTTTACCGGGCTTTTTCCGGGGGGATACTTCGAGCACATGCGATATCTCGCTTCACCTGCCCAGCTGCGCGCCAGCCTGCTGCGCTGGTCGCTGTTCACGGTGCCTTCCGTGCTCGGGCTGGGGTTCCTGTCCAGCCTCGTGGCAGGTGCGGGACCGGATAACCCCTGGTTTGCCGCGCTCGACAAGCCAGCGCTCTATCCCCCGCCGGCGACGTTCGGGATCGTCTGGTCGGTGCTCTACGTGCTGATCGGGATCGC
Organism: Sphingomonadaceae bacterium; assembly: GCA_947454135.1. Classification (GTDB taxonomy): domain Bacteria; phylum Pseudomonadota; class Alphaproteobacteria; order Sphingomonadales; family Sphingomonadaceae; genus Novosphingobium. The sequence goes on along the minus strand of CANGJI010000097.1, from coordinate 9,420 downwards.
ACTCGCAATGGTGGCGTCCGCGCGCGGCGCGCCGGGGCGGGGGATCGCGGTTGCTCTGTTTGCGGCGCAGCTGATCTTCAACCTTGCGTGGAGCCCGGTGTTCTTCGCGATGCACCTGATGAGCATGGCGCTGGGCATCATCATCGTGATGATCGTGCTGACCTTGCTGACAATCGCGCTGTTCTGGCGCGTGCGGCCGATGGCTGGCGCCCTGCTCCTGCCCTATCTGGCGTGGATCTGCTTTGCTTCGGTGCTCAACTACCAGTTCCTCGCGCTCAATCCCCTTGCCGATGGCGCGGCAGCATCGGGCGCAGCGGTGCGCGTGCAGATCTGATAGCGCCTGATATCCATTTGCCCCGCATCACGCCTTGCACCGCGCGGTGCAAAGTCCCATCTGCACCGCAGTGAATTCGTAGCGAAGGCCCACGTCATGCAGTCCGAGAACCCGATGATCGCCGATTTCGTCAAGCTGCTGAACAGCGCCGCGGGCACGCTGGCCGGTATGGGCCGCGAAGCTGGCGAAACCGCGCGCGAGAAGCTGCGTGAGACGTTTGGCGGGATGGACTTCGTCAGCCGCGAGGAATTCGAGGTGGTGAAGGACATGGCCACCGCCGCGCGCGAGGAAGCCGATGCGCTGAAGGCGCGGATCGAGGCGCTGGAAGCCAAGCTGGGCTAAGCCCCTCCGGCTCACCCATTCGTCATTGCTTCGCCATGTTCGCAATGACGAGGTTGGCGGGCGTTAAAGTCCCGCCGCCCTGAGCGCCTGATCCAGATCCTCGATCACGTCGTCCGGGTCCTCGAGGCCCACGTTCAGCCGCAGCATGCCTTCGCCAACGCCCAGGTCGGCGCGGGTTTCGGCGCCGACGCCGTGGTGGGTGGACGAGGCCGGATGGCACATCAGCGAGCGCGAATCGCCGATGTTGTTCGAGATGTCGACGAGCTTCAGCGCATCGAGCAGGGCATGGGCCTGCGCGCGGCCGCCCGGCACGTCGAGGCTGAAGATCGTGCCGCCGGCCTGCATCTGCTTCTTCGCGAGTTCGTGCTGCGGGTGGCTGGGCAGGAACGGGTAGCGCACGGTGGGCACGCGGCTTTCGACGAAGGCGGCGACCTTCATTGCATTCTCGCTCTGGCGGCGGATGCGCAGGTCGAGCGTTTCGAGGCCCTTGAGCACCTCCCACGCGTTGAACGGCGCGATGTTGGGCCCGGTGTTGCGCTGGAACGGCAGGAGCTTGCCGTCGATGAACTCCTTCGAGCCTGCAACCGCACCGGCGAGGACGCGGCCCTGTCCGTCCATCATCTTGGTGGCCGAATAGGCGACGACATCCGCGCCGAAATCGAGCGGGCGCTGAAGCGCGCTGGTGGCGAACGCGTTGTCGACCACAGTGGTGATGCCGTGCGCGCGGGCAAGGCCGCAGACGTACTCCAGATCGACGAGGTCCATCGTCGGGTTGGCCGGGCTTTCGAAGAAGAACACCTTGGTGTTGGGCCGGATCGCGGTTTCCCACGCGGCGTTGTCGCCCGCGTCGATGGTCGTGCCCGAAATGCCGAAGCGCGGCAGCAGGTTATCGACCAGCCAGCGGCACGAGCCGAACGCAGCCTTGGCGGCGACAATGTGATCGCCGGCGGAAAGCTGGCAGAGGAGGGCGGTGGTCATCGCGGCCATGCCGCTTGCCTGCGCACGGCAGGCCTCGGCGCCTTCGAGGAGGGCGATGCGTTCCTCCAGCATGGCGACCGTGGGGTTCTGGAGGCGCGAATAGGTCATGCCGTCTTCCTCGCCCGCAAAGCGCGCGGCGACGGTGGCGGCATCGTCGTACGTGAAGCCGGAGGTGAGGAAGAGGGCTTCCGATGTCTCGCCCATTTCCGAACGCCACGTGCCGCCGCGCACGGCTTGCGTTGCGGGGCGCCAGTTGGCGGTGATCGAGCGGTCCTGACCTGTGGTGCGTTTCATGCGCCAAGGCCTTAGTTTTGCTGGTGCGGCGGTGCAAGCCGCACCATTGCCCTTTTGGCCCGTAACGGGGTATGCGCGCGCCTTCCATGACGCTGCTTTCCCGCATCACCGCCCCCCTGACTGGCCTGCTGACCGCACCGCGCCGCGCCGATGGCGATCCGCTCGTCTGGTGCGCCGCGATCACGCTCGCGTTCATGGTGGTGGTGCTGCACCGGCTGGGCACGCCTTCGAAGATCATGTTCGACGAAGTGCACTACCTGCCTGCGGCGCGGCGGCTGATCGAACTGACGAGTCGGCTCAATCCGGAGCATCCGCTGCTGGGCAAGGAATTCATCGCGCTTGGCATGCTGGTGTTCGGCGATGGGCCATGGGGCTGGCGGCTCCCCAATGCGCTGCTCGGCACGATCGGCCTGTTCGGGGCGATGCGTGCGATGTGGTGGGCGAGCCTGTCGCGCCCGGCGACACTGCTGTTCGGTCTGCTGTTTGCCACCAATTTCATCTGGTTCGTGCTGAGCCGGATCGCGATGCTCGATATGGCGATGGCGAGCATGATGGCCCTGGCGTTCTGGCAGGCGGCACTCGCCTGGCGGAAGGGCAGCAGGCTGCATCTGGCGCTGTGCGGCGTGTTCCTCGGGCTTTCGCTCGGCGGCAAGTGGAACGGCGCCCCGCTCCTTGCGCTGCCGGGGCTGCTCTTCGCGTGGGACCGCTGGTGGGCGCTGGCCGGACGGCGGCGGTCTTTCCTGATCGCGCGGGATGCGGGGCCGATTCCCGGCGTTTCGCTGCTGGAGGCCGCCCTGTGGCTCGGCGTGGTGCCCCTGCTTGCCTATTTCGCGACCTTTGCACCCGCCTTCTTCTACAAGGTGCAGCCGCTGACCGTGCAAGGGTTGATCCCGTGGCAAGGCTACATGCTCAAGCTGCAGGACAGCGTGGTGAAGCCGCACCTCTACCAGAGCCGGTGGTGGCAGTGGGTGTTCAACATCCGCCCCATCTGGTTCTTCTATTCCCCGTGGGACGGGGCGCAGCGCGGGGTGCTGATGATCGGCAACCCCTTCACGATGCTGGCCGGATTGCCCGCGCTGCTGCTGTGCCTGTGGGCCGGAGTGCGGCGCGGTGACCGGCTGCGCGGGGCGATCGTGGTGCTCTACGTGGCGAGCCTGATCTTCTGGGCGATCAACGGCAAGCCGGTGCAGTTCTACTACCACTATGCGCTTGCCAGCGTGTTCCTCATGGCAGCGCTGGCGCTCGCACTGTCTCGGTGGTGGGAACAGGGGCGGCGCTGGCCTGCCGTGCTGACGGTGGTCCTATCGGCGATGCTGTTCGTGGGGTTCTACCCGATCCTGTCCGCTGGCGCGCTGGCGGGGAAAAATTCGTACCGCGCATATACGTGGCTCGATAGCTGGAGGTAGGGCGAAACGCCCCCCGTCAGCGTTTTCCCCATTTGTGCTGCGCAAAAATGGGGAGGAGCCGGTGGCTCAGTATTTGCCCCAGACGAACTTGCTCGAAAGCGCGAAGTTCCACACCGAGCCGACCACGATGCCGACAATGGCGGCGGGGTAGGGGTGGAAGCCCATGCGCATCAGCGCGGCCGCAGCGCCGACGTTGGCGAGGAGGCCGACCGAGCAGGTCGCGGCGAACTTCGCCCAGCCGCGCAGCAGCGGCACGAAGCCGCGCAGCCGCTTGTCGGCGTAAGTCAGTTCGTTGTTGAGCACGAAGTTGAATGTCATCGCGACAACGGCAGCGGAGGTCTGAGCGATGATGAATTCGATCTGATCAGACCAGTTGTGGTAGAGCACCTTCTGCCCGAACGCGCCCAGCACCGAGGCGAGGACCGCCATGTGGACGATCACGCCAAGGCCGCCGATGGTGCCGAACAGGGCAAACCGCGTCGGGATGATACGGCCGAGCCACTTGTCGTAAAGGCCGATCAGGAATTCGAACACCACCGTACGATCGAGCTTGCTTTCGCCTTCGGCGCGGGCAGCAAAGTTCAACGGGAATTCCTTGACGCGGAGCGGCGCGTCGACCGTGGCGAGAATGTCGAGCAGGATCTTGAAGCCCACGCCTGAAAGGCGGTGTGCATCTGCCCGCAAGGTTTCCGCGCGCAGCATGAAGAAGCCGCTCATCGGATCGGAGAGCTGCACGCCCGTCACGCGGCGGGCAATGCGGTTCGCAAGGCCCGAGGCCTTGACGCGGTCAGGCCGGCCCCAGGCTTCGGTGCTGGCACCTTCAGCGAAGCGCGAGGCATAGGCGACGTCGTATTCGCCGCTGTTCACCGCTTCGTACATGCCGGGCAGCAGCGCCGGATCGTGCTGGTGATCGGCGTCCATCACCGCGACGACCGGCGCGGCAGTGGCGCACATGCCCTCGATCGCGGCGGACGCAAGGCCGCGCCGGCCGATGCGCTCGATCACGCGGATGCGCGGATCATCGCGGCCGATGCGGCGCGCCTCCTCGGCGGTGCCATCGGGGCTGTTGTCATCGACGAAGATTGCTTCCCACGCGAGGCCTTTGAGCGCCGCATCGAGGCGCTCGACCATGGGGGCGATATTCTTCCGCTCGTTGAACGTGGGCAGGATTACGGCAAGTTGCAACATGGGGCGCGCGCTTACAGCCTTGCGAGCACCGCGTCACCAATTTCCGTCGTCCCCGCAGTTCCGCCCAGATCGCGGCCGAGAATCCCGTCGGCAAGAGCGCGCGCAACGGCGGCCTCGACCCGGTCCGCTGCCTCGGCCAGCCCGAGCGAATGGCGCAGCAGCATGGCAAGCGAAAGGATCGTCGCCATCGGATTGGCGAGGCCGCGCCCTGCGATGTCCGGCGCGGAGCCGTGGATCGGTTCATAGAGGCCGAACGTGCCGTGCGCCGTCTGCCGCTCACCGAGCGAGGCAGAGGCGAGCATGCCGATCGAGCCTACGCACATCGAGGCGAGGTCGGAGAGGATGTCGCCGAAAAGATTGCCGGTGACCATCACGTCGAACTGCCCGGGGCTCTTCACCAGCTGCATCGCGGCGTTATCGACATACATGTGCTCGAGCGTGACGTCCGGGTACTCGGCCGAAACTTCGATCACCACATCGCGCCAGAGCTGCGAGGTTTCGAGAACATTGGCCTTGTCGACCGAGCAGAGACGGCCATTGCGGCCCTGCGCGGCGCGGAAGCCGGCATGGGCGATGCGGCGGACTTCGCTTTCGGAGTAGGACATCATGTCCCAGCCTTCGCGCTCGCCCGACGGGGTGGTGCGGAAGCCCTTCTCGCCGAAATAGACGTCGCCGTTGAGTTCACGCACGATCAGAAGATCGATCGAGCGGGCAACTTCGCTACGCAGCGCGGAGTGGCTTTCGAGGCCGGCGAAGACTTTGGCGGGGCGCAGATTGGCGAACAGGGTCAAAGCCTTGCGCAGGCCCAGGATGGCCTGTTCGGGGCGCAGATGGCGTTCCAGAGCGTCGCAAGTGGGATCACCCACAGCGCCGAAGAGAATGCCGTCAGAAGCTTCGGCCAGCGCAAGTGTCTCGGGCGGAAGCGGATGGCCCTTGGCATGATAGGCCGCGCCGCCGACGAGCGCTTCCTCGCGTTCGATGCCGAGGTCCAGCGCATCGAGCACGCGCAGCGCCTCGCGGGTCACTTCGGGGCCGATGCCGTCACCCGGCAGAACTGCAATCTTCATCAGTGCCATCCCTGGAAAAATCAGTGTGCGCCGCCATCGATCCGCTTGAATCGCTCGATCAGAATGGCGCGCGACGCCATACCATCGCGGCGCGGATCGGCAAGCAGGTGCTTGGACAGTGCGTGCCCTTGGCGATCGAGCCGGGCGAGCAGGCGCTCCCATGGCTCGTCCGCTGGCGGCAGCTGGGCGTGGCCATAGCCGATCTCTTGCAGGAGCAGCGCTTCGTAAGCCGCGACGGCCCGCGCCCAGCCACGTGCGGAAGGGGCGTGGCATATAGCATCGAGCACTGCTTCGAGAGCAGAGTGAATCGCCGGGAAGGGCTGGCCCTCGGGCAAGGCGCGTGCAGTCAGCGTGGTGACCCAGTCGATCCCGGCGCTGGCCAGCGGTTCGGTGAGCCATGGGCCGCGGCTGGCGACGAGTTCGAGTTTGGCCGATGGAAGCTGGCTGGCGGTGCGGGCGAGGAGTTCGGCGGCGACGAGATTGCCGGGAATCACGACCGGCCGCAGCGTGCGCCCGCGTGCCCCGGCGACATAGGCGGCGACGAGGCCGTGGTCCGCTGTCAGCAGCCGCACGACCGCACCGTGTTCACCGTGGGCGCGCGAGGCGCAGAGAATGGCGGGGGCCCTTATGAGCATGGCGGGACGAGCATGACACTGCGTGTGGAGTTTACCACAAGTGTCCGCAAGGCGCCGAATGGATGAATCCACCGTTGGAACCCGCGCCGATCTGGGGTAGCTTGCCACGCATGAAACAGCTCTTCCAGCATGCTGCCATGACGGACGGAGTGACAGTGCGTGTCGCTGTCAATTTCCTGCCCGAACAGTCGCGCATCGATGCCGGCAAATGGTTCTGGGTCTATCACATCCGGATCGAAAACGGCTCCGAGCAATCGATTCGCCTGCTCACGCGGCACTGGCGCATCACCGATGGGCGGGGGATGATCAATTTCGTCGATGGCGAAGGGGTGGTTGGCGAACAGCCGCTGCTCGCGCCCGGCGCTTCGCACGATTACGTGTCTGGCTGCCCACTCGGCACGCCGCATGGCAGCATGGAAGGTCACTACACGATGCAGCGGGCCGATGGCTCGGAGTTCGACGTGGCGATCCCGTTCTTCCCGCTCGCTGCCCCTGCAACCGCGAACTGATCCGAACCCATGAAGCGGACCCATCTGCCGCTGAATGGCCTTCGCGTGCTCGACGCGGCGGCCCGGCATCTCTCGTTCACCCGTGCTGCGGATGAACTGGCCGTTACCCCTGCGGCGGTCGGCCAGCAGATCCGTGCACTGGAAGACCTGCTCGGCGTGGTGCTGTTCCGGCGCACCACGAAGGGACTGGTGCTGACGGACGAGGCCGCAGCGGGGCTCGATGCGATCCGTGAGGGCTTCCTCCGTTTCGAGGAAGGCGTGCAGGCGATGCAGGCCGGGCAATCGAGCCATGTCTACACCGTGGCCTGCCCGCGGGACTTCTTTGCCGCGTGGCTCTCCCCGCGTCTGGCGGCGTTCCGGCTGGCCAATCCCGGCTTGCGGTTCGCGCTTGTCGGCAGCGACGGCGATCTCGATTTTACCGAGGCGAACCTCAATCTGGCGGTGCGCTGGGCGGAAGGGCCGGGCGATCTTGAAGGTATCGCGCTGGGCGAGCCGCTGATGCAGATCGTTGCGGCACCCGGAGCGGGCGAGGACGCACCGTGGATCGCCTGGCCGGGTGACCCCGCGCCCGAGGGCGAGGCGCATGAGACGCAGTTTTCGGTTGGGGACGGTGGCACTGCAATCAGTGCCGCGGCGGCAGGGCTCGGCAAGGCGCGAGTGCCGCTCATGCTGGCCGAAAACGCTATCGCCGCGGGCAAGGTCGTACCGCTCGGTCCGCCAGATCGCTGCCGGCGCTCCTATTGGCTGGTGGCGCCGCTGCCGCAGTGGCGGCAGAAAAAGGTCAAGGCGCTGGTTGCCGCACTTTCGGGAGGCGCAGGGTAACACCTAGGACCATGGCCCCGAGATTTTAATCCGTTTCGGGCCTTAAAGTTCTATAATTCGCTGAACAATTGTTACCGGGTTTGACAAGCCGTTAACTCTCCTCGCCGTAAACCGCCGCAGTGGTGACTGGCGATCTTTCCTCTGGCGTGTCGACGCGTGCACAGCGCGTGCTGCGCGGCTTTGTCCGCAGCCTGCGCTGCTATGGTCGTCATTGGCAGCAGCGGCCGGGGGATGCTTTCACCGAAGCCTATGCGCTCAGCGTCTCGCACCGCGCGCCGCTGCTCTACCTCGTGGTGATCTTCAACACGCTGCTCGTGGCCGTCTGCTTCCATCGCACGGCGCCGGAGCTGCTGCTGCTGGTCGGCCCGTTCATGAGCCTCGTTGCCGTGCAGCGCGCCTGGCACTGGCTGCCGGACAAGGTCGCCGGCAGATCGGTCGAGCAGTTGCGCGTCGATCTGGAAGGGATGCAGCGGCTTGGCGGCTGGGCGGCGCTGTTGTTCGTCTCCTGGTCCCTCGCGCTCTACCCTTATGGCGATCCGGGGCAGCGCGAACTGCTCCATTTCATCATCGCGGTGACAATGTTCTGCGGCGTGCTCGGCATGGCCAATTCTCCGCAGACAGCGCTGCGCTTCGGCCTTGCGTTTACCGTGCCGTGGAGCCTGTTCATGCTGGCGAGCGGGCACCCCGATGCCATACCCATCGCCCTCTCGCAGGTGTTCATCACCGTGATCCTGCTGGCGATGACGCAGATCCAGCACCGCGATTTCGTGCGGCTGGAGCTTTCGCGTCAATTGCTCGTTCGGCGTGAGCGGCAGACGGCCGAGCTTGCGAGTGCGCATTACCGGCAGGCGACCGTCGACCACCTCACCGGCGGGCGCAATCGCCGCGCCATTCTTGCCAACCTCGAGGAATACCTTGCCGCGCCGGACGGTGCAGTGCGGCCGTGGCTCGCACTGTTCGATCTCGACGGGTTCAAACACGTCAACGATACCTACGGCCATGCCGCAGGCGATCATGTGCTGCGCACCGTCAACCAGCGGATCGGCCAGATCGAAGGCGTGACCGCGCATGGCCGACTTGGCGGCGATGAATTCGCCATCCTGTTCGACAGCGCCTACGATGCCGAGGCCGTGCTGGCGGCGGCACGGATGCTGTCCCGCGCCATCCGCGAGCCGATTGCGTTCAATAGCGCGTCGCTGCGGCTGTTCGGTTCGATCGGCCTGTACCGTGCCGATGGCGATACGGTTTCGACCTGCCTCGAACGGGCCGACGCGGCGCTGTACAAGGCCAAGGAACAGGGGGACGGCGCCATCGTGGCGTTCGGCCCGGAAGACGAGATTGCGTTGGAGCGCCGGATCGCGGTGATGCGGCAGTTCAACGACTGCTCGCTCGAGGATCGGCTGCGGCTGCTTTACCAGCCTATCTTCGATTGCCGCGATGGCCGTGTCGTGGGGATGGAGGCGCTGGCGCGCTGGTCGCCTGACGGGATCGAGTGGCAAGCGCCGGGTGAGTTCCTCGCGATTGCCGATGCCACCGGCCGCACAGGCGAACTGACCCGGCTGGTGCTCGCGCGAACACTCGCCGAATGCCGACCATGGGAGACGGGCCTCGAAGTCTCGATCAACCTCGCCGCGCGCGACGTTGTGCGGGGCGGGATGGCGGTCACGATTGCCGCGATTGTCGAGGAAGCCGGCGCGAGCCCGGCTTCAGTCATGCTCGAGGTCACCGAGCGCGCGCTGCAGCTTGATCCCAAGCGGGCGGCGGCGCAGCTCGAGGCCTTCCGCGAGAAGGGCTTTCGCATCGCGCTCGACGATTTCGGCGCGGGCTGGTCCAGCCTGTCGCAAT
>CANGJI010000096.1 GCA_947454135.1 Sphingomonadaceae bacterium | reverse complement strand
TCCCGCCCAGCCCGCGCAGCCGGTCCTGAACCCCGCCGATCACCGTGACGTCGTCGGCCACGTCCACCCCGCGAGCCCCGCAGATGCCGCGCACGCCGCTGCCACAGCCGCCGCCTCGGACTGGCCCGCCACCCCCGTCGAAACCCGCGCCGCAGCGCTTGAACGCGCGGCCTATGCGATGGAATCCGCGCGCATCCCGCTCATCGCGCTCCTCATCCGCGAGGCCGGCAAAAGCGCCGCCAATGCGCTGGCCGAAGTGCGCGAGGCCGTCGATTTCCTGCGCTACTACGCCGCGCAGGCCCGCGATCTGCCGGAAACCGCAACCCACCTCGGCCCGGTCGTCTGCATCAGCCCGTGGAACTTCCCGCTCGCCATCTTCGCAGGGCAAATCGCCGCCGCGCTCGCTGCCGGCAATCCCGTCCTTGCCAAGCCTGCCCCCGAAACCCCGCTCGTCGCCGCGCAGGCGGTCCGCATCCTCCACGCCAGCGGCATCCCGGCAGACGCGCTGCACTTCCTCCCCGGCGGCGGCGAGATCGGCGCCGCGCTGGTCGCCGCGCCTGAAACGCAGGCCGTCGTCTTCACCGGCTCCACCGCCACCGCCCGCGCCATCCAGCAATCCCTCGCCGGCCGCCTCAACCGCCACGGCCAGCCCATCCCCCTGATCGCCGAAACCGGCGGCCTCAACGCCATGGTGGTCGACAGCTCCGCGCTCGCCGAACAAGTCGTGGCAGACGTCCTCGCCTCCGCTTTCGACAGCGCGGGCCAGCGCTGCTCGGCGCTGCGCCTGCTCTGCCTGCAGGAGGATGTCGCAGACCGCACCCTCGCCATGCTGAAGGCCGCGATGGCAGAGCTGGCGGTCGGCAATCCTGCCGCCCTCGCCACCGATGTCGGCCCCGTCATCTCAGAGCGCGCGCGCACCGGCATCGCCGCCCATGTCGCGGCCATGCGCGCTGCCGGCTTCCCCGTCACCGAAATGCCGCTGGGCGAAGACACCGCCAACGGCACCTTCATCGCCCCGACCCTGATCGAGCTGAGCACACCGGCCGACCTCAAGGCCGAAGTCTTCGGCCCCGTCCTCCACGTCGTCCGCTTCCGCGCCGAAGACATCGACGCCCTGCTCGAAGCCATCAACGCCTCGGGCTACGGCCTCACCTTCGGCCTCCACACCCGCATCGACCAGACGGTCGAGCGCGTGTGCGAGCGCATCCACGCGGGCAATCTCTACGTGAATCGCAACATGATCGGCGCCGTTGTCGGCGTGCAGCCGTTTGGTGGACGCGGCCTCTCCGGCACCGGACCCAAGGCCGGCGGACCGCTCTACCTCACCCGCTTCGCCCCCGGCGCCGCGCCTGCCTTGCCCGCCGCCGAGCAGCCCGATCCGGCGCTCACCACGTTCGCGCAGTGGGCCGCCGCGCAAGGGCTTGCCGCCACCGCCAGGACCGCGTGGGACGCCGCCAAGGCCTCCCCCCTCGGCTACACCGCCGAACTCCCCGGCCCGGTGGGTGAGCGCAACGAGTACCGCCTCGCCCCGCGCGGGCGGATCGCCTGCTCGGCCACCAGCGTCGAGGCGTTGTGGGCTCAGGTCGCCGCTGTTCTGGCCACCGGCAACACGGCAGTGATCGTTCCCTCCAGTCCCGTCGCCACGCGCCCCGCCGGCTTCCCCGCATCGCTCGCCGCCCGCGTGGAATGGGCAGACACCGACCTCGGCCGCATCCCCGATCTCGCCGCCATGCTCGCCGAAGGCCCGGCAGACCGCATCGCACAGGCCAGCCGCGAGCTTGCCAGCCGCGAGGGCGCGATCGTCCCGCTCCACACCGGAACCTACCCGCTCCACCTGCTGCTCGAGGAAGTGACGCTCTCGGTCAACACGGCGGCGGCGGGCGGAAATGCCAGCCTCATGGCGCTCGCCTGAGCCGGATTGCACCGCAAGCAGCGGAGCGCGCCCCCGCGCGAGCGCTGCTAAGTCCGGCTCCTGATCCGGCAGGAGCCCTCCGATGCCAATGGCAATCTGCGCCCCCAGGCGCTACGCGGCCAGCGTGGCCGACCCTGAAACCCTCGACGAAGCCCGCTGGCACCATGTCACCACGCGCGACAAGGCGGCGGATGGCACCTTCGTCTATGCGGTGAAGACCACCGGCATCTATTGCCGCCCTTCGTGCCCCTCACGCCAGGCGAAGCGCGAAAACGTCAGTTTCCATGAAACCCCCGCCGCAGCCGAAGCCGCCGGTTTCCGCCCCTGCCGCCGCTGCCACCCCGCCGCCGCGCAGGAACCCGCCGCCTCGCTCATGCAGGCCATGGCCGCCTATATCGGCACCCACGCGCAAGAGAGCCTCCCCCTCGCCCGCCTCGCCGAGCAGGCCGGGATGGCGCCCACGCACTTCCAGCGCAGCTTCAAGGCCGCGTTCGGCGCATCCCCGCGCGAGTATCAGGCCGCCCAGCGCCTCACCCGCTTCAAGCAGGCCTTGCGCGAAGGGACGGGCGTCCTCGAAGCCGGGCTCGATGCCGGCTTCAGCTCAACCAGCCGCCTCTACGAAGCCGCCGATGGCAGCCTCGGGATGACCCCCAGCGCCTACCGCGCCGGCGGTGCGGGCGAAGTGATCACCCATGCTTGCCGCGAAACCGCGCTCGGCCTGCTGATGATGGCCGCCACGCCGCGCGGGGTCTGCTTCGTCCAGTTCGGGGAAAGCAGCGAAGCCCTCCTCGCCCAGCTCGCGGCAGAGTTTCCCAAGGCGCACCTCGTTCGCGCCGCAATCGCCGCCGCGGCCCCGCTCGATGCGTGGATGGCCGCGCTCGCCGCCCATCTGGAGCACGCCGCGCCGCGCCCCGATCTCCCGCTCGATCTGCGCGGCACCGCCTTCCAGATCAGCGTCTGGCGTTTCCTGATGTCGGTGAAACCGGGCGATGTGGTGAGCTACGCCGAGCTGGCCGCAGGCGCCGGAAAGCCCCGCGCCATCCGCGCCGCTGCCTCGGCCTGCGCCGCCAACCGCATCGCCCTCCTGATCCCATGCCACCGCGCCTTGCGCGCCGATGGCAGCCTCGGCGGATATCGCTGGGGTCTCGAGCGCAAGCGCGCCCTGCTCGATGCCGAGCGGCGCGCCAAAGCCTAGTTCATCCCTTCGTCATCCCCGCGAAGGCGGGGATCCAGAACGGCAGTCACTGCATTGGCATCGCTGGATTCCCGCCTTCGCGGGAATGACGAGGAAAAATGGCCCCTACCCCCTCAGCCGCACCACGATCGCCCGCGCCGCGTCGCTCACGTCCGCCCAGGTCGTGGCGAAATCCTCTGCCGTGCCGCCGTAGGGATCGATCACCGCCGTCCCCTCGCGTCCCGGCACGAGGTCCATCAGCAGGCTCAGCCGCGCGCCATGGCCTAAGGCGGGCCGCCCCATGAACCCCTTCGGCTGGATCCGGTGCAGGTCGCGCAGGTTCTGCTGATCCAGCGCATAGATATGGCCGAAGCGCTGGAAATCCTCGCGCTGCACCTGCCGCGCGCGATAGCCGGAAATGTCGATCCCGTGCCGCGCCGCCTCGGCAATCGCGCGGGCGTCGGGTTGCTCGCCCGCATGCCACCCGCCGGTTCCGGCAGAATCGATGGTGATCGCAAGCCCCGCCGCCACCGCCTCGGCGCGCAACGCGGCCTCCGCCAGCGGAGAGCGGCAGATATTGCCCAGGCACACGAACAGGACAGAAGGCTGGCTCACGAGGAACCTCAGGGGTCAGATGGCGACAATTCGCCGCTGGGCTTCCCGGCCCATTGCGACAAGAAACGGATCCTCTTCTTGTATACGTGCAAACACGTATTTGCTGTCAATGTCCAGCCAATCCAGCGCCACAATGGCCTGACCGATAGCGCCGCCCAGCGTTTCGCCCGGCCCAAGCAGCACCAGCCGGTCCGGCGCGAACTCGCGGAGCGCCACGGTGATCGCGGCGGTGAAATCGTAGGCCTCCAGAATCTGGTGCCCGAAGGTATAGTCCCACAGCGCCGCCGGCTCGCTCTCGAAGCGCCGCCAGATCTTGCCGCGCCCGTCGATCAGCGGCACCTGCGGCGCGCCGAACCAGTCCTGCGGCAGCGATGCCCGCGCCGCATCGGCGCTGGCCTGCATCAGCGGCGTGTGAAACGGCCCGTGCCCGGCGAGCCGCAGCGGCGGCCTCGGCAGCGGCGGCAAGTGCGCGTTCAGCGCATCGAGCGCCGCCTCTGGCCCCGCCACCACCAGCATCCCGCCAAGCCGGATCGAGGGCAGCACGCCCACCCGCGCGCAGGCCGCTTCCACCGCGCGCGCGGTCGCGGGATCGACGCGCCAGTCGTCCCCCGCCATCACGCTCACCGCCTGCCCGCCGGGCTCATGGCGCTGCGAATTGACGCCCATCGCATCGGCAATCGCAAACCCGTGCTCGCCCGAAACCGCACCGGCGCAGGCCAGCGCGGTGTACCAGCCCATCGAATTGCCGGTAACCGCGACAACCTCGAACCGCTCCCGGTCGAGCGAGAGAAAATCCAGCCACGCACAGGCATGGATCAGCGGCGCCGCCACATCCCCGCGCGGGTGGAGCTTTGCGTCGAACTTCGCCGCCCCGTCAAGCGCGCTGAGCGCCGGCTTGCCCGCCGATGCCCGCACCGCATCGAAATGCGCTAGCCAGGGCGAACCCGCATGATGCCGCGCGAGATAACCCAGTTCCGGCGCGTTATACGTCCCCCGCCCCGGGCACACGACAACGACAGTTTCCTTAGCCACGCACCATCTCCAGCGCCTTGGCCACGATCCCGTCGCGGCTCGGCAGCGTATGCGTCGCTGCACGCGCCAGCGGGATGAAGCTGTCCGTCGCCGCCAGCACGCCCAAGGCCTTGGCCGGCGCCTTCAGGGCCAGGAGCGCCAGCAGCGCCTCGCTCTGCGAACCCGTCTCGCGGCACTCGTCCACCACCAGCACCCGCCCGCACGGCGCCACCGCCTCCAGCAGCGCGTCCTCTGCCAGCGGCGCGATCCAGCGCAAGTCGATCACCCGCGCGTTGACACCCTGTTCCGCCAGCAGCTTCTGCGCCTGCAGCGAAAGGTACACGCCGTTGCCATAGGTCACGATGGCAAGGTCCGTGCCCTCGCCATGAACGCCGATCTCGCCCACGCGGATCTCGGCTTGGCCCGGCGCCTCATAGACCGAAGTCCACAGCCCATCGCCCTCGGCGTGGAGATCGCGCGTCATGTAGAGCGCAATCGGCTCGACGAAGATCACCACGCGCTGCTCCTCGTGCGCCAGCCGCACGCATTCGCGCAGCATCAGCACCGCCTCGCGCCCGCTCGAAGGCACCGCGATCACCAGCCCCGGAATGTCGCGGAACACCGCCAGACTGTTGTCGTTGTGGAAGTGGCCGCCGAACCCCTTCTGATAGGGCAGACCTGCGATCCGCACGACCATCGGGTTGGTATATTGCCCGTTCGAGAAGAACGAGAGCGTTGCCGCCTCGCCCCGGATCTGGTCCTCGGCATTGTGGACGTACGCGAGGAACTGGATCTCGGGCATCGGCAAGAGGCCGTTATGCGCCGCGCCAATCGCCAGCCCCAGAATCGCCTGCTCATCCAGCAGCGTATTGATCACCCGCGCCGAACCGAACCGGGCATGGAGCCGCGCCGTCGCATTATAAACGCCGCCCTTCGGCCCCACGTCCTCGCCGCAGACGATGGCATTGGGATACTGCAGCAGCAGGTCCGCCATGGCCCACGAGATCAGCCGCGCCATATGCTGCGGCTTCTCCATCACCGCCGCCTCGTCCGCAAACAGCTCAGCGCGCGCCCCCGCGCTCGCCAGCGGGCGCTCCACCCCTTCGCGCCTCGGCGGCACGATGCTCGCCATCACCGCCGCCGCATCGGGCAGCTTGGGCCGCTTGATCGCCAGCTCCACCTGCCGCAGCAGCTGCGCCTCGATGGCATCGTACTCGGCCCGCACATCGGCGGCCGTCATCACGCCTTCCTCGATCAGCAGCGCGGCACTCGCCAGCAGCGGATCGCGCGCATTGTCCGCCGCGATCTCGTCCTTGCTGAGGTAGACCTGCTGCACATCGTTCCCGGCATGGCCATAGAGCCGCACCGTCTTCATGTGCAGGAACACGGGCCTGCGATACCGCCGCGCATAGTCGACCGCTTCGGCCGCCCCGCGCCACGCATCAGCCAGATCGCAGCCGTCGCACTGGATATAGTGCAGCCCCGCGCGGGTGGACCAGTTCGCCTCGATCCAGCCCATCGGCGTCTTGGTCGAAATGCCGATCCCGTTGTCCTCGCACAGGAACACGATGGGCATCGGCGTCCCCTGAAACGCCGCCCACGCCGCCGTGTTCAGCGCGCCCACCGCTGTCGAGTGATTGGCCGAGGCATCGCCGAACGAGCACAGCACCACGCCGTCCTTGGCGAGCACCGTCTCATCCAGCCCCATCCGCCGCGCGATCCCGATGGAAAACGCCGCGCCCACCGCCTTGGGCAGATGGCTCGCAATCGTCGAGGTCTGCGGCGGGATCATCAGCCGCCTGGAGCCCAGCACCTTGTGCCGCCCGCCCGAAATCGGATCGTCCGCGCTCGCGGTGAACGAAAGCAGCATGTCCCACATCGGGTTCTCGCCCGGCACGCGGTTAGCGCGGTGGATCTGGAACGCGGCATCGCGGTAATGCAGGAACGCCACGTCATCCACGCGCAGCGCCTCGGCCAGCGCGGCGTTGCCCTCGTGCCCCGAAGAGCCGATGGTATAGAACCCCTCGCCCCGCGCCTGCAGCTTGCGCGAAAGCCGGTCCAGCTGCCGGCTCACCATCTGGCTATGCAGGATCGCCGCCGCCCGCTTGGGATCGAGGCCGACAGCGGCCAGCCCCAGATTGCTCCTGCGCTTGATCTGCCCCGCATCCAGCGCGGCGACGAACTGCTCATGGACCTGCTGTGCGGCGTCCATCAGCACGAACCGGTTTCGATTGTGATCATCCCCTACCCACTAGCGGAAGGTACGCAGGGCGTCACCCCTTGCCGTCCGGACCTCAGCCTGATCGGCGCGCTTACGTCCCATCCACCGCCGCCCGCCCCAGCGCGGGGTCATCGGTAAAGAACCCGTCCACCCCCGCCGCCACGAAGGCGCGCACATCGGCCATCATCCCTTGCGGCCAGCGCGCATCCGGCTCGCCATGCCGCAGGTTCGCAGGCAGGAACTGGTTCTCCGGCCGGAACGTGAACACGCTCACCTTCAGCCCCGCCCGGTGCGCATCGGCGATGAGCGCGGCGGGCGCACCCGCATTGCCTGCCGCATCAAGCGGGATCACGCGGCGCAGCGGCGGCGAAATCCACTGCGCATAAGCCGCGATCTCGGCAAGGCCGCGCGGCGTCACCATGTCCTCGAACGTCAGCGTCCCGCCTGCCGCAACTACGTCAGCGGGCTGCTTCACATCGGGCGACTGGATCAGTTGCAGCAGCGCCACGTTGCCCATCCCCGCCAGCTCTGCATGCAGCCGCTTCAGCGTGCCGATCTCGAAGCACTGCACGATCACCGGCGCGCGGCGCAGATAGTCCGATGCCTTGATCGCGGAAACCAGCTTGCCCGCCAGATCAAAGCCGAGCCCCGAAAAATACGTCGGATGCTTGATCTCCGGGATCAGCCCGACAGGCCTCTTGCTGCGCGCCGCCAGCGCCGCGATCTCGTCAAACGTCGCGATTTCGAACGCGCCGTCATGGCGCATGCTTTCCGGCCGCAGCGCGCCGAGCCGCTCCTTCGCGCGCAGTGTCTTCAGTTCCGCCAGCGTGAAGTCTTCGGTGAACCAGCCCTCCTGCCGCTTGCCGTCGATCACCTTCACCGTCCGCCGCGCCGCGAACTCGGGATGCCCCGCCACATCGGTCGTCTCGCTGATATTGCTCTCGTGCCGCGCGACCAGCACGCCGTCCCTGGTCGGCACGAGGTCCGGCTCGATGAAGTCCGCGCCGTCCGCAATCGCCTTGTCATAGGCTGCCAGCGTTTCCTCCGGCAGCCACGCAGAAGCCCCGCGATGCGCGAAAATCAGCGGCTTGGCGTCAGCAGGCATGGCCATCCCCAGCATCAAGAGAACAAGGGTCAGGCGCAGCAGCATCGGCCAAACCCCTAAAGCAGCGATACCACCCGCACAGGCGGCAGCGGCCCCGCCCCCGGCTGGTCGCGCCAATCCCGCGCGTTGAGCACGCCGCCATCGGCGCGCAGTTCCGCCACGCGCGCCAGATCGATCTCGGCAAACACCCACTGGCTCTCGCCCTCGGCGCCGATGGCGATCACCCCGTCCTCGGGCATCCCCCGGTCGGGCGGACCATAGACCCCCGCCGCCCCGCGATTGACATCAACCGCAGGCGACCAGTCGGCAATGCCCACCGTCGGCGATTGCACCGCATAGCACTGCCCCTCCAGGCTACGCGCCTGCGCGCCCAGCCGTACCCGCCAGTAGCCATGCAGGCTATCGGTGCAGCTCGGCACCAGCAGCACCTCGGCCCCGGCATCGACCGCCGCGCGCGCCAGCAGCGGAAACTCGCTGTCATAGCAGATCAGCACCGCCAGCTTGCCCAGCGCCGTCTCGAACAGCGTCAGGCCGTCCACCCCTGCCGAAACGAACCACTGCTCGCGCTCGAAGCGCGTCATCACCAGCTTGTCCTGCGTCCCCGCCTTGCCATTCGGCGCAAACAGCCGCGCCGCATTGCGATAGCGCCCGTCCGCATCCAGCCGGGGCAGGCTCGCCGCCAGAATATGCAGCCCGAACCGCGCGGCAAGCTCGCCATGCAGCGCATCGACACGCGCCGCCATCCCCGCCACGCTCGCCAGCGATCCGGCCAGATCGCCCATCGTATCCGGCTCGAGGCTGGCGAGCTCCATAGCGCCATATTCGGGAAACACCGCCAGCGCCGCGCCGCTGGCCGCAGCACTCTCCACCCAGCGCGTCAGCTTGGTTTCATAGGCAGCCCAATCGGCCAGCTGCTCGATCGGATACTGCGCGGCGGCGATGGTGTAACGGGTCATGTGTTGCTCCATGCCCACCCCCGACCCCTCCCGCAAGCGGGAGGGGAGAGGAAAGCGCCGCGCTGAAAGCCCCTCCCGCTTGCGGGAGGGGCATCTCTGTCTTCTCCCCTCCCGCTTGCGGGAGGGGTCGGGGGTGGGCCCATCTTCACCAACGCTTCAGCCAATACTGCATGGCCTTGAGGCTCTCGCCCTCCTCGCCATGCTCCTTCCACGCCAGTTCCGTCACCAGCCCCGGCACCACGCCGTAGCCGCGCTTCGTCCAGAACGCATCGTGCGGCACATATCCCGCAGGCTTTGCCGGATGGTCCTCCGCCCGGATCACCGCCGCAAAGCACGCCGCATTGGCGCCGCAAGCCCTGGCCTGCGCCTCGCGGTGATCGAAGAACGCATGCCCGATCCGCTGGCCGCGATATTCCGGCAGCAGCACGCTCTCGCCAAAGTAGAACAATCGGTCGACGTCGAGCCCCCGCGCCGCAAACGGCTCGCGAAACTCTGCCTTCTGGTGGATCATCGGCGCCGCCGTCGCCGCGCCGACGATGCGCGTACCGTCGAACGCCGCGACCAGCACCGCATCCGCCGCCGCCGCATATTCGGCGAGGTACTCGGCCTCATAGGCCGCATCGCCGTCATAGAGATAGGGGTACGCCGCAAAGACCGTGATCCGCAGCTTGGCCAGATCCTCCAGCGCCGCGCCGATTTCCGCGCCGGTCAGTGGGCGGACGGTAACCGTCACCCGACCACCTGTGCGGTCCAGTCCGCCAGGTTGTAGTACATCGTCAGCCGCGTGATCAGCCCGCCCTCGACCGCGATGAACGCGCCCGCCGGCAGCACGTACGTCTGGCCATCGGCCTCGGGCAGCCCCTCGTCGGTCGCAAGGTAGGCGCCGTGCACCACGAACTCCGCCGCCGCCCGCGAACCGTCATCGGTCGCCATCAGCACGATGTCCTTGAGCTCTTCCTTGTAGCAGCGCTCCATGTGGCCAAGGAACGCCGCGAACTTGTCCTTGCCGATCACCCGCTCGCCCTGGTTCACGTCGTGCGCGACGTTATCGGCCAGACAATCAAGCATCCCTTGCCAATCGCCAGCATTGAACGCGGCGTAATAGCGGGTCAGCAGGGCAATCGTATCGGCACGGCTCATGGGGCATTCTCCTTCAGCGCCGCGTTTCTAGCCGGGCCGAAGCTAATGCACCACATTACAAAAACGCAAAGCGGTCCTCCCCATTTCTACCGCCGGGACAAATGGGGAGGGGACCACCGCAGGTGGTGGAGGGGTACTTACCCGAACAGCTTCGCCGCCGTCGTCGCCACGCGCGCACCCAGATAGCGCGCGCCTTCAAGCTCGGTCTCGCTCGGCTGGCGGCTGCCGTCGCCGCCCGCCACCGTGGTCGCCCCATAAGGCGCACCGCCGACGACTTCGTCATGCCGCATCTGTCCGGTGTGGCCATAATCGAGCCCGACGATGGTCATGCCGAAGTGCAGCAGGTTGGTGATCACCGAAAACAGCGTCGTCTCCTGCCCGCCGTGCTGCGTCGCGGTCGAAACGAACGCCGCGCCGACCTTGCCATTGAGCGCACCGCGCGCCCACAGGCCGCCGGCCTGATCGAGGAACGCGGCCATCTGGCTCGAGATCCGGCCAAAGCGCGTGCCGGTGCCGACCACGATCGCGTCGTAATGCTCCAGCTCCGCCACGCTCGCGATGGGCGCTGCCTGATCGAGCTTGAAGTGATGGGCCTTGGCCACGTCGTCCGGAACTGTCTCGGGCACGCGCTTCACGTCCACTTCGGCGCCCGCCGCGCGCGCACCTTCCGCAATCGCGTTCGCCATCGTTTCGACATGGCCGTAAGCCGAATGATAGAGCACCAGAACCTTTGCCATCGGGAATATCCTTTGCTGCGAAAGGGTGCCGAATCGCACCCGCCGCTCGTTGTGTGGGGCCTGTCTAACGCCCCCAAATCGTGCGGTTCAGCCGGATAAAATCGCGTTTATTGTTCCATTTTATCGAACAAACGCCCGGAGATGTGTCCATTTGCGTGGACGCACTTTTTGTCCTATGGGCCTCCAAATCTGCCCCGGCCCAGCGCAGGTTTTTCACTGCTTGGTGAATTACCCGCCCCGCCGGGGTTTTTGATTTGCCGCGCCGGGCCTATCTTTGTGCCAGCGCCAGTGAAAGAACCGCCCATGTCCCGTCGCCGCCAGATCTACGAAGGCAAGGCCAAGATCCTCTACGAAGGCCCCGAACCCGGCACGATCATCCAGTATTTCAAGGATGACGCGACTGCCTTCAACGCGCAGAAGCGCGGCACGATCAACGGCAAGGGCGTGATCAACAACCGCATCAGCGAGTACGTGTTCACGCGCCTCGCGCACATCGGCATTCCCACCCACTTCATCCGCCGCCTCAACATGCGCGAGCAGCTGGTGCGGCAGGTCGAGATCATCCCGATCGAAGTCGTCGTGCGCAACGTCGCGGCCGGCTCGATCAGCAAGCGCCTCGGCATCCCCGAGGGTGAGCCGCTGCCCCACACCCTGATCGAATACTATTACAAGGACGATGCGCTGGGCGATCCGATGGTCGCCGAAGAGCACATCGCCTGCTTCGGCTGGGCCAGCAACGAAGAGATGCAGGACATCTCCTCGATGGCGATCCGCGTGAACGACTTCATGGTCGGCATG
>CANGJI010000095.1 GCA_947454135.1 Sphingomonadaceae bacterium | reverse complement strand
GAGCGAAGTCGAGACACTATAGGCAGCGCTTGGTGTCTCGACTTCGCTCGACACGAACGGCGATGGGTTAAGCGGCAACGTGATCACAGTTCCCGCTTCAGCTCATAGAGCAGATCGAGCGCCGCGCGCGGGCTCAGCGAATCGATGTCTATCGCGGTGAGCTTCTCGCGCAGTGCATCGACCTTCTCTTCGGCAGCTTCGATGGCGGCGGCGAACAGTGGGAGGTCGTCCAGCCCCGCCGCAAGCCCGCCGGTTGCGGCACGGCCCTTCTCGAGCCGGTCGAGCACCGATTTGGCGCGCTTGACCACCGGCGCGGGAACGCCAGCCAGCCGCGCCACGGCAAGGCCGTAGCTCTTGTCCGCCGGCCCTTCGGCCAGTTCGTGCAGCAGGACGAGATCGCCCTTCCATTCCCGCGCGCGGACGTGGTGCAGCGAGAGCGCATCGCAGGTTTCGGCCAGCCGTGCGAGTTCGTGGTAGTGCGTCGCGAAGAGGCAGCGCGAACGGTTCACTTCATGGACCGCCTCGGCAACGGCCCAGGCCAGCGCGAGGCCGTCATAGGTCGAGGTTCCGCGCCCCACTTCATCGAGGATGACGAAGCTGCGCTCCCCTGCCTGCGCGAGGATCGCGGCGGTCTCCACCATCTCGACCATGAAGGTCGAGCGCCCCCGCGCGAGGTTGTCCGCCGCGCCGACACGGCTGAACAGGCGGTCGACAATGCCGATTTCGGCCGCTTCGGCCGGCACGAACCCGCCTGCCTGTGCGAGGATCACGATCAGCGCGTTCTGGCGCAGGAAGGTGGATTTACCGCCCATGTTGGGGCCGCCGATCAGCCAAAGCCGATCGCGCGGGGTGAGCTCGCAGTCATTGGCAACGAAGCGCTCCCCGCGCGCCGCGAGTGCGGCCTCGACCACCGGATGCCGTCCGCCGCGAATGGAGAGCGAGGTATCGTCGCTCAGGTGCGGCAGACACCATCCTCCCTCCGCCGCGCGCTCGGCCTGTCCAGCGGCGACATCGATCCGCGCAAGCGCTGCCGCCGTCGCCGCAATCGCCTCCCGCGCCGAGACCGCGCGGGCAGTCAGATCCTCGAAATGGGCTTCCTCCGCCGCCAGTGCATGCCCGCCCGCTTCGGCGATCCGGCTCGCTTCCTCGTGCAGCGCCAGCGCGTTGAAACGCACTGCGCCCGCCATGGTCTGGCGGTGGGTGAAGCCGCTGTCCGGCTGCATCAGCCGGTCGGCATGGCGCGCCGGCACTTCGATGAAGTAGCCGAGCACGCCGTTGTGCCGGATTTTCAGCGAGGGCGTGGCCGTCTCCTCGCGGTAGCGCGCTTCCAGCGCGGCAATGGCTCGCCGCGAATTGCCCGCAGCATCGCGCAAGGCATCCAGCGCTGCGTCATAACCCGCCGCGATGAACCCGCCGCTCGTGCGCTCGGTCGGCGGAGCGGGGACGAGCGCGCGACTGAACAGATCGATCAGCGCGCCGTGCCCGCCGAGCGCGGGGACAAGCGCATCGGCGAGGGCCGGGCGGTCGGCGCGGTCGCGCAGCATCGCCTGCAGGCGCTGTGCTTCGCTCAGGCCATCGCGCAGCTGGCCGAGATCGCGCGGTGAGCCCCGGCCTGCCACGATCCGCCCCAGCGCGCGGCCTATATCGGGCGCAGCGCGCAGCACGGCGCGCAAGTCTCCGCGTAGCAGCGGATCATCGTGCAGCCAGCTGACCAGTTCCAGCCGGGCGCGGATCGCGGCGAGATCGGTCAGCGGCGCGGCGAGGTCTTCCGCCAGCAGCCGTGCGCCTGCGCTCGTCACGCAGCGGTCGATCGCCTCGATAAGGCTGCCCTTGCGGCCTCCTCCCGATGCGGAGAGGATTTCCAGGCTGGCGCGGGTCGCCTCGTCCATCGCCATGAAGGCGCGCGCCTCGCGTACCACCGGCGGGAGCAGGAGCGGCAGGGTGCCGCGCCCGACATGTTCGAGATAGTCGATGAGCCCAGCGGCGGCCGCCAGCATCGCGCGGCTGAACGTGCCGAAGCCGTCCAGTGTCGCGACCCCGTGCAGCGCCATGAGCCGCGCAGCGCCGCGCTCCGAATCGAAGGCGCGCTGCGGGCGGTGTGCGGCCTCGGCCAGATCGAACCCGCTGTCGTCGGACATGACGAGCTCGGTCGCGCCGAGCCGGGCCAGCGCGGCGGGAAGCGCTTCGGGGGCGCATTCCTCCAGCTCCATCCGGCCGGTCGAGATGTCGCAGGCGGCAATCCCGGCGAGCTCGCGCACCGCGCAGACCGCTGCCAGCACATTGGCGCGGCGCGGTTCGAGCAGCGCGTCCTCGGTCAGCGTGCCGGCGGTTACGAAGCGGACGATGTCGCGCGCCACCAGCGCCTTGGAACCCGCGCGTTTGCGGGCTTCTTCGGGCGTTTCGGTCTGCTCGGCGATGGCCACGCGGCACCCGGCCCGGATCAGGCGGGCAAGGTAGCCTTCCGCCGAATGGACCGGCACGCCGCACATCGGGATCGGCACGCCGCCATGCTCGCCCCGGCTTGTCAGCGCGATATCGAGCACGCTGGCGGCAATCTTTGCATCCTCGAAGAACAGCTCGAAGAAGTCGCCCATGCGGTAGAACAGCAGGCAGCCGTCGGCCTCTGCCTTGAGCGCTAGATATTGCGCCATCATCGGAGTTGGGGCATGGGAGCTCACAGCGGCAGTGGCTAGACTAGCGCCGCGGGTTTCTCAAACGATCGACACCGGATATCGACATTTCCGGGCATGGGCTGGGCGGATGCTGCGAAGGTTCTTGGCGAGCGAGTGCTTCCAGGGGTCTAGTGGAAGGTCAAACCGGCCATACCGGCTGACGCCGATGCGAAAGTGAACTGGGTTTGATGCAAGTTCGCGAGAAGACTTTTCCGGCGAGCCTGAGGGCGCTGTGGGAACGCGCGGTGGCGCTGCCCTGGCTGAGCTTGCCCGGAATTACCATCATCGTCCTGCTGGTGTGCCTGCCCTTCGCGCTGGTGGAGGTGCCGCCCCTGATCGACGTGCCCGGCCACATGGGTGCCGCCGCGATCGAGGCTGCGCGCCCGGGCAATCCTCTGGTCAAGTACTTCTCGTGGAAGTGGGTCTTCACGCTCAACATCGGCGGCGACGTGCTCGCAAAGCTGATCGGCGCGCAGTTCGGCATTCTTGCCGCGGGCTGGTGGAGCACGGTGCTGGCGACGGGCCTGTTCGCGGGTGGCTGCCTCGCCACGATCCGCGTGCTCAACCCCAAGGGTGGGCACGGCGCGCCCTGGGCGCTGATGTTCGTGTTCAGCTTTCCGCTGCTGACGGGCTTCCTCAACTACATTCTCGCCACCGGCCTTTCGCTGATGGCCTTTGCCGCTGCGGTCTGGCTGGAAGACAAGCCGAAGCAGCGCGCCGCGCTGCTGATTGTCGCACAGCCGGTTGCGATGCTGTGCCATGCGATTGGCGGCCTGCTGCTCGGCCTTCTGGTCGGTGCGAATGCGCTGGGGCGCGAAATCGACCGCCTGCCCGCCGGCTGGTGGCGTCCGTCCGAGTGGCGCCGCCTGCGCGATGAACAGGACTGGCGCGCAATTGCCAAGCGGCTGTTCATCCTGTGCTGGCCGCTGGTGGCCACTGTCGTCACCATCCTCCTGTGGAAGTACCTCTCCCCCGATCCCGCGCGCAGCATGAACCGCTGGCGCTGGGATCAGAAGGCCTGGTATTTCGTGCTGACCTTGCGCGATCAGTCGCTGCTGCTCGATGGCGCGACGACGATCGCCTGCTTCGCGCTGATCCTGTTCGGCTGGCTACTCGGCGCGCGGTGGAAGTGGCAGCTCGGTCTGCCGGGTCTGCTCGTGTTCCTGCTGTTCATCGCAATCCCGAGCGACATCAACGGCAGCAACTTCGTCGATGTGCGCCTCCTGCCGGTCGCCTGCATGCTGGCGCTTGGCCTTCAGGATTGGAGCAAGGCGACGCTCGAACGCGCGCGGATGGTCGCGCTTGCCGGTGCGCTCCTGCTGGGCACGCGGCTGGTCGTCACCGCCGCCAGCTTCGCCGATTATGCCGACGATTACCGCAAGCAACTCTCCGCGCTCCATCATGTCGAGCCGGGCAGCCGCGTGCTCGCGTTTGTCGAGCATTCGTGCATCGAGGAATCGTGGCGCAACACCCGGCGCGACCATCTCGCCAGCCTCGCCAGCCTCTACCGGCAGGCGTGGGTGAACGACAACTGGGCGGTGCCGGGCCTGCACATGGTGATCCCGCGCTTCCGTCCGGGCCGCAACTTCTCTGCCGATCCGTCCGAGTTCGTCTGGTCGCGCGCATGCCGTGGCGGACGCCTGCGCAGCGTCGACACTGCATTGAAGTATGCGCCGATCGAACGTGTCGACTACGTATGGTTGATCGATACCGGCATGCCGCGCCGTCCGGATTCCCGGCTCCAGCTTGTATGGCAGGAAGGGCGCAGCCTGCTTTTCGCGGTCCGCCCCTTGGGTTTTCCAAACTGGCGTTCTAAGGACCTGTAATCGGGCGGCAATGGTCTGCCCGGCACCGAAAATACTCGCGCGTCGAGGGGGGATTTGATGACCGACGAGAGCAACGTTCGCTTCACCGAACGGGAAGCGCTGTTCTATCACAACACGATCCGCCCCGGTAAGATCGAGATCATCGCCTCCAAGCCGATGGCGACGCAGCGCGACCTCAGCCTTGCCTATTCGCCGGGCGTGGCCGTGCCGGTCCGCGCCATCGCCGAAGATCCCTCCACGGCCTATGACTATACCGCCAAGGGCAACCTCGTCGCGGTGATCTCCAACGGCACCGCGATCCTCGGCCTCGGCAATCTCGGTGCGCTGGCGTCCAAGCCGGTGATGGAAGGCAAGGCGGTGCTGTTCAAGCGCTTTGCCGACGTCGATTCGATCGATATCGAACTTGCCACCGAAGACCCGCAGGCGATCATCGACGCGGTGACGCTGATGGAACCCAGCTTCGGCGGCATCAACCTCGAGGACATCAAGGCGCCCGAGTGCTTCATCATCGAGCAGGCGCTGAAGGAGCGCCTCAAGATCCCGGTGATGCACGATGACCAGCACGGGACCGCGATCATTTCCGCCGCCGGCCTGCTCAACGCCTGCTTCCTCACCGGGCGCAACCTCGCCGACGTGAAGGTCGTGGTGAACGGCGCGGGCGCTGCCGCCATTGCCTGCACCGCGCTGATCAAGGCGATGGGCGTGCGCCACACCAACGTGACGATGTGCGACAGCAAGGGCGTGATCTACGTCGGCCGCGCGGGCGTCGATCAGTTCAAGTCCGCCCACGCCATCGATACGCCCAACCGCACGCTCGAAGAAGCAATGGAAGGTGCGGACATCTTCCTTGGCCTGTCGGTGCAGGGCGCGGTCACGCCCGAGATGGTCAAGAAGATGGCGCCGCAGCCGATCATCTTCGCGATGGCCAATCCGGACCCCGAAATCACCCCGCCCGAAGCCAAGGCAGCGCGCCCCGATTGCATCGTCGCCACGGGCCGTTCGGACTATCCGAACCAGGTCAACAACGTGCTCGGCTTCCCCTTCATCTTCCGCGGCGCGCTCGATGTGCGGGCCACCGCGATCAACGAGGAAATGAAGATCGCCGCCGCCCGCGCCATCGCCGAACTGGCGCGCGAGCCGGTGCCCGAGGAAGTGGCTGCTGCCTATGGCCAGAACCACACCTTCGGGCTCGATTACATCATCCCCGCGCCGTTCGATCCGCGCCTGATGGAAGTCGTCTCCTCTGCCGTCGCGAAGGCGGCGATGGATTCGGGCGTGGCGCAGAAGCCGATCGAGGATTTCGACGCCTACCGCACGCAGCTCAAGGCGCGGCTCAATCCGACGACCTCGGCGCTCACCAGCGTCTACCAGCAGGTCAAGGAGAACCCCAAGCGCGTCGTCTTCGCCGAGGCGGAGAACGAAGTTGTCCTGCGCGCGGCTATCCAGTACCGCGATTTCGGCTATGGCACACCGGTGCTGGTTGGCCGCACGCAGGCCGTGCACAACCTTCTCACCGAACTCGGCGTCGGCAATCCGGACAGCTTCGAGATCCATAACTCTGCGGTCTCCCCGCTCGTGCCGGAAATGGTCGCGTACCTCTATGAACGGCTCCAGCGGCGCGGCTTCATGGAGCGTGACGTGCGGCGCATGGTCAATCAGGACCGCAACGTCTTCGCCTCGCTGCTCGTCGCGCTGGGCCACGGCGATGCGATGATCTCGGGCATGACGCGCACGTTCGCGCAGACGATCAAGGAAGTGCGCCAGGTCCTCGATCCCAAGCCCGGCCACCTGCCGTTTGGCATCCACATGATGGTCGCCAAGAACTACACCGTGTTCCTCGCGGACACGACAGTGAACGAGCGCCCCAACGCGGCGGAACTGGCACATATCGCCACCGAGACCGCCGCCGTCGCCCGCCGCATGGGCCACGAACCGCGCGTGGCGTTCCTGTCCTACTCCACCTTCGGCAACCCGAACGGCCGCTGGCTCGACGAGATCCGCGGCGCGGTCGCCATCCTCGACGAGCAGAAGCCGAACTTCGAGTATGAGGGCGAGATGGCACCCGATGCTGCGCTCAATCCGAAGGTGATGGCGAACTATCCGTTCAGCCGCCTCTCGGCTCCGGCCAATGTGCTGATCATGCCCGGCCTGCAATCGGCCAACATCTCCGCCAAGCTGCTGCGTGAACTTGCTGGCAACGCGGTGATTGGTCCGATGATGATCGGCATGGAAAAGCCCGTCCAGATTGCGGCGATGACCTCGATCGCGCCGGATATCCTGACGCTGGCAGTGCTGGCGGCGGCAGGGATTTCGGGTTGAGCTAGCCGGCGGCGGCCCTGCCTTGCAGGCGCCGGATGCGTGCCCGCACGTAGAGCACGTATCCGGCGTAGATCAGTGCCAGCGCGGCCGAGCCGAGCAGGCCGGCATGGTAGCTGCCGGTGGCATCGCGCATCGCGCCGAACGCATAGGGCGAGGCGAACGAGCCAAGTTGCCACAAGGTATTGATCGCGCCGCTGCCCACCGCGAGTTGGCGCACCGGCAGCGCATCGGGCCATGAGGCTATCACCAGCCCGCCAGCGGCAAAGCTCACTGCGGTCTGCAGCAGGTAGCCCGTCACGACTGCGCCCGGCGAAGGCGCGAGGCCGATCAGGAGCAGGCCGATCCCGGCAATGCCGCCCAGCACCGCCGCATAGCGCAGCCGGTCGCCGGTCCGGTCGGAATACCAGCCGGCGAGGAGGATCACGACCGCACCATTGAAGCCGCCAAGGCTTACCAGCCAGCCGATCGTCTTCGTCTCGAGCCCGCCGTTCGCGGCCAGCACTGCCGGGGCCGAAAGGACGAAGCCGCCCATTGCGCAGTTGAGCAGCAGTCCCGTGCAGCCCAGCAGCCAGACCGTCGGGTTGGCGAGAACGGTGCGCAGGTCATGCCGCCCGGCGTGTCCGATCAGTGCGGCATCCCGTGCGAGTGCCGTGGCGATCCAGGCCTTCTCAGCTGGGGCCAGCCAGCGGACATGCTCCGGCCGGTCCGGCAGGAAGCGCAGGATGGTGAGGCCCATGAGCACGGCGGGAATGCCCTGCGCAAGGAACACCCATTGCCACCCGCGCAATCCGGCAAGGCCATTGAGCCCGAGCAGCGGCGCGGCCGTCGCTCCCATCACCACGCCCGCCAGCGCGGGGGCGATGTAGATCCGGCTGACGGCGCGTCCGCGCCAGGCCTTCGGGAACCAGTGCGAGAGGTAGTAGACGAGCCCCGGAAAGAACCCGGCCTCCGCCGCGCCAAGCAGGAAGCGCATGAGATAGAACTGATTTGCAGTCTGGATGAACATCATCCCCACCGCGAGCAGGCCCCACGTGATCATGATCCGCGCCAGCCACTGCCGCGGGCCGAACCGGGATGCCATCGCGCCCGAGGGAATCTCGAACAGCGCATAGCCGATGAAGAACAGGCCGCCGCCAAAGCCGTAGACTGTGGCGCTGAAGCCGAGATCGGCGTTCATCTGCAGCGCGGCAAAGCTGACGTTCACCCTGTCGATGTAGGCCATGATGTAGGCGAGCAGCAGGAACGGCACGATGCGCAGCATCGCCTTGCTCATCGCGCTGCGCGCGGCGTCAGTCTCGTCCGTATCCCCCACGCCGCGCTCCGCCTGTCCCCGGAGCGCAGGTTGATCCGATGGTACGCCTCAGCGCAAACGAAATGTCAGATCAGCCCCGCCAGCGGACTGCTCGGATCGGCGTACTTGCGCGTGCCCATCCGCCCCGCGAGGTAGGCATCGCGCCCCGCCGCTACCGCAGCCTTCATCGCGCGGGCCATGCGGATCGGGTCCTTGGCTTCGGCGATGGCGGTGTTCATCAGCACGCCGTCGCAGCCCAGCTCCAGCGCGACGGCGGCATCGCTCGCCGTGCCGACGCCTGCATCGACCAGCACCGGCACCTTGGCGCCCTCCACGATCAGGCGGATCGTCACGCGGTTCTGGATGCCGAGCCCTGAGCCGATCGGAGCGCCCAGCGGCATGACGGCCACAGCGCCCGCGTCTTCCAGCTGCTTCGCGGCGATGGGATCGTCGACGCAGTAGACCATCGGCAGGAAGCCTTCCTTGGCCAGCACTTCGGTCGCGCGGATCGTCTCGATCATGTTGGGATAGAGCGTGCGTGCCTCGCCCAGCACTTCGAGCTTCACGAGATCCCAGCCGCCCGCTTCGCGCGCCAGGCGCAGCGTGCGGATCGCGTCTTCCGCGGTGAAGCAGCCGGCAGTGTTGGGGAGGTAGGTGATCTTCTTGGGGTCGATGTAGTCCGTCAGCATCGGGGCCTTGGGGTCGCTCACGTTGACCCGGCGCACGGCTACGGTGACGATCTCCGCGCCCGAAGCCTCGACCGCCGCCGCGTTCTGCGCGAAATCCTTGTACTTGCCGGTGCCGACGATCAGGCGCGAGCGGAAGGTCCGCCCCGCCACAGTCCAGGTATCATCCGGCCAGGTATCATCGTCCTGCCCGCCGCCGACGAAGTGCACGATCTCCAGCACGTCGCCTTGCGCGATCTCTACCGCCGCCAGCGTCGAACGCGGGACGATCTCCCCGTTGCGTTCAACCGCGACCTTCGCGGGATCAAGCTCGAGGCTGCGGACGAGATCGGCGATCGAACCGGGCGCAGCGCGGCGCGGTTCGCCGTTGATGGTGAGGGAAATGTCAGTGGCCATGCCGGGGGCTTTATCGCCGGGAACGCCCCATGCAAGTGATCAGGACGTGCAAGCCGTCAGCAGGCGTTCCGGCGCATGTTGACGATATGGGCAGAGGCCACGAGCACCACGCCGCAGATCGTCAGCAGCGCTTCGCCGGTGCCGTGATCGCTGGCGATGGCCGCAGCCATGAGCGCCAGACCTGTTGTGCCCAGCGCGAGCGGCAGCCGGTGGCCATGGCGCAGTGCGCCCGCGCCGATTGTGAACATGCCGACAGTGAATGCCGCGACCAGACCGAAGCGGTGGATCGCCGGATTGAGCAGCACGCCGCCGCCGAGTCCCAGCACGCCGATCAGGAACAGCCCCGCCACGCAGTGCAGCATGCACAGCCCGCTGATGACCACGCCCAGCCGGTCAAACCGGCCGCGCAGCATATCGGCGGAGGAGTCGGGATGCTCGGTCATGGCAATCGCTATATGTAATAGTATCACATAACGCAATGCTGATCCGGAGCTCTGGCGATTCCCTTAGTTCCGTGGCCGCGCTTGCCCCCATTGGCGCTTGCGTTTCAGCTGCTTGGCGAGCAGAGGCCGCGATTATGGACGCTGTCGCTGCCGCTCCGGCCCGCACCCGCACCGCCGCCCCTGCGCCGCTGGCGCTTGCTCGCTGGCTCCTTGTCGTCGCGCTGATGATCATCGCCATCGTGGTGGTGGGAGGGATCACCCGCCTCACCGAATCAGGCGTCTCGATCACCGAATGGAAGCCCGTCTCCGGCGCACTCCCGCCGCTGACCGAGGCGGACTGGCAGGCCGAGTTCGACAAGTATCGCCAGACCCCGCAGTATGTGCTCGTGAATGGCCCGGCGGGCATGACGCTCGCCACCTACAAGTTCATCTTCTTCTGGGAATGGGTGCACCGTCTGCTGGCGCGCGCCATCGGCATGGCTTTTGCGCTGCCGCTGGCGTGGTTCTGGCTGCGCGGCAAGATTCCGGCTGGCTACAAGCCGCGCCTGCTCGCGCTGCTGGCACTTGGTGCGCTGCAAGGCGCGGTCGGCTGGTGGATGGTGAAGTCCGGCATCGTGCATGATGTGAAGGTCAGCCACTTCCGGCTCGCCGCGCATCTCCTCGTGGCGCTCACCACACTGGCAGGTGTCGTCTGGACCATGCTCGACCTGCGCGCGCTTTCTCGCGGCGAGCCGCGCGCCCGGTTGACCGGCTTTGCCGCGCTCGCGCTTGGCATGTTGCTGGTGCAGCTGTTCTATGGCGCGCTGCTGGCAGGCATGCGCGCAGGCACCGTGGCGGGCGGCGGCTGGTTCAACTGGGACGTCTGGCCGCTGATGCAGGGCGCGTTTTTCCCGGCCGGTATCGAGTGGTCGCTGGGGGCGGCTCATGCCTTGTTCTCCGATCCCTACCTCGTCCACTTCATCCATCGCTGGTGGGCCTGGGCCGTGGTCGCGGTGCTCGTGATCATGGGCCGCAAGCTGCGCCGCGCAGGGGCGCGTCCGGTTTCGCTCGCGATCCACAGCGCGTTCGGCACCCAGATCGTGCTTGGCATCGCGACAGTGATGAGCGGCGTGACGATCTGGATCGCCGTCCTCCACCAGCTCACCGGCGCGCTGCTCGTGGCCTGCACCGCATGGGGCGCGCACCGTTTGGGGAAGCAGGCCTAAGCTGGAGGTATCATTTTACCTCTCCGGAAAAGCCCGGTTTGCTTGACTCTTGGCGCGTTTGTGAGCAAAGGCGCGCTTCCTCGCCATTGGTCGGGCTTCGGCGCGTCTTCGGCGTACCACAATTCCAGGATGGGTTTCAGCCATGAAGGCGCTCACGAAAGTCACCCGGTCGATCAAGCCGGCCGAGGTGGAAAAGAAGTGGCATCTCATTGATGCCGATGGCCTCGTTGTCGGCCGTCTCGCGGTGGTTATCGCGAATCACCTGCGCGGCAAGCACAAGCCGAGCTACACCCCGCACGTCGATTGCGGCGATCACGTCGTCGTGATCAACGCCGACAAGGTGAAGCTGACGGGCAACAAGCTCAAGGACAAGATCTACTACAAGCACACCGGTTATGCCGGCGGCATCAAGGAAGTCACCGCGGACAAGGTCCTTGGTGGTCGCTTCCCCGAGCGCGTGCTTGAGAAGGCGGTTGAGCGCATGATCCCGCGCGGCCCGCTTGGCCGTGCGCAGATGCGCGCGCTGCATCTCTACGCCGGTGCCGAGCATCCCCATGCCGGTACTCAGCCCGAGCCGCTCGACGTGGCTTCGATGAACCGCAAGAACAAGGTGGGTGCGTAAGCCATGTCCGACACCGATACCGTCTCCAGCCTCGCGGATCTCAAGGATCTGACCTCGGCTGCCGCCGCTGCTGCTCCGGCCGCAACGACCGAAGCGCCCCGCGCTCCGTCTGCCCCCGCCGCGCCGCTGCGCGAGCGTGAAGTCGACGCTCAGGGCCGTTCCTACGCCACCGGCCGCCGCAAGGATGCCGTCGCCCGCGTTTGGATCAAGCCCGGCTCGGGCAAGATCACCGTCAACGGCCGCGATCAGGAAGTCTACTTCGCCCGTCCGACGCTGCGTCTCGTCATCAACCAGCCGTTCGAAGTCGCTGACCGTTC
>CANGJI010000094.1 GCA_947454135.1 Sphingomonadaceae bacterium | reverse complement strand
TGTCTCCGCCTGCGAGGAGCTTGGCCTGCTCGATCCAGTTATCGCGCGTGGCGCGGCCTGCAAAGGCACCGAGCTGGGCATCGATGCGCGCCACATCCGCCTCGGTCCACTCGGCGATTTCAGCATAGCGCGTGACGCCCAGTGCCCGGAGCGCCGTTCTGATCTTGGGGCCGAGGCCCTTGATCCGGGTGAGATCCTCGCCCGCGTCCCCGGACGGCGGCGGGGTTTCAGCGATGACCGGCGGCGGAACGATGGCGGCGGCAGGCGGCGCATCGATCAGCGCGCTGTTGCGGGCAGCGGGCGCCGCGCCTTCCGAGAGCACATCGCGGTATTCGCGCTTTTCCGGAAGCGACTTGCCGCGCCGCAGCAGGAACACCAGCGCCAGCACGAGCACCACGGCGACCGCGCCGACCAGCACCGCGTTTGCCTGAATCCATTCCATCATCGCCAGCCCTCAGCAGCCTTTACCGGGCACGCGCTTTCCCACGTGCGCGGGTGAATGCCAAGGGGGAAGCGGTGCTGGCGATCAGGCCTTTCGCCACCAACTGCCCGATCAGCCACGCGCTGAGGCGAGATCAGAGTGCCTGCTTGCGGAACAGGATGCGGTCTTCCGGCCCGAACCCGCTCCGCCAGATGACGACGCCGTAAACCCCCAGGATCGCCGGGATGCCGAAAGCAAGCTCGACCCATTCCGGCATGAGCTTGACCGCGAGGCCTACCGCCACGGCAGGCGCTGCTGCCCAGACGAGCGCCCAGCGCCAATTGCTGATCCGCTCGCCAAGGAGGCTGCCGAGCAGCCATGACTTCGCGAGCGAGGCGCAAGCCAGCGCAATGGCCAGTGCCGCCGCCGCGCCTGCCGCCTGGATCAGCGGATCAAGCCCAGCGCGCCGCGCTGCGAGCATGAACGCGACGGTGAGCACAGCCTGCAGCACGATCGTGGCAAGGCTGATCCAGAGGTTGCGAATGCGCGCCACGTAGATCAGCGCGGCTTCGCTCACGACGGCGGTAGCGGCGGCCACTTCCGCAGCGAGGAGCAGTGCCAGCGCAGCCGTACCGGCCACGAAGCCCGGACCAACCAGCCCCATCACCGCCGCACCGGGCAGACCCAGCGCCAGCGCCACCCCGGCCTGCGCCGCGATGATCCAGAAGCCGACCTGACAGACCTGCCGCGCGACGGCGGGGAAGTTCCCGCTTTGCAGATTGCGCGTGATCACCGGGCCGAGAATGGGCTCGAAGCTCGTCTTCAGTTTCTGCGGCAGAGTCGCGACCTGCTGCGCGACGTAGTAGATGCCGACCACCGCAGGCGGCGCCTGAAACACGCCGAGCAGGAACAGGTCGAGCTTGCGGGTGCCCCATTCGATGGCATCCGCCCCGGCCAGCGGCAGGTTGCTCACTGCCAGCCGCAGCAGATCGATCGGACGCGGCGACCAGTGCCGGGGCAGGCCGTAGCTCCTCAGCAGCGGCACGAATGCCGTCAGCGTCGCCGCGAAGATCGAGGCGACATAGGCGAGGATCAGCCCGCTTTCGCGGATGCCAAGCAGCCATAGCCCCGAGAGCCACACGAGACCCGCGACAATCGACAGCGTCCACGGCTCCACCACCGAGCGCGCGCGCACCGTCGCCCCGACGTCGAAGCGGTAGGCGAGCGCCGCCAGCGCGATATCGCCGAGCGCAATCGGCAGCACGGTGAGCGGCAGCAGGCGCTGGAGCGGCGTGAAATGCCCGCTGGGGAACATCGGCTCCGGGAAGATGTAGAGCAGCGCCGCCAGCACGGCCGAAACGAAGCCGGACAGCAGCAGCGCATCGGCGACCACTTCGGCGGCATCGCGATCATCGCTGGCAAGCTGCTGCGCGAGGCCGCGCTTCTGGCCCAGCGTGGCGAGCTGCGCCGCGAGCTCCACCGCGATGGTCGCGGAGGCAAACCGGCCGAGGTCTTCCGCGCCATAGAGGCGGCCCGCGATGAACAGGAACGGGATGCGCGCGGCAAGGCGCAGCAGGAAGCCGAAGAAATTGGTCCGGCCGCCCTTGGCGAGCGCCGCAATGTCCTCTTGCTCGGCGGTCAGGGCAGCGGGGTCAGCCAAGCGGTGCCTCCGCGCGCAGAGGACGGGCCAGCAGCTGCGCCACCAGCGCGCGTGGGCTGATGGCGCCCTCGAGCAGCGCCGCAACGCCGGCGGCAATCGGCATGGCGATGCCGCGCTCCTCGGCAACGCGCATCAGCACCGGCGCGGTGAACGCGCCTTCGGCGACGGTGCTGCGCTCTGCCAGCAAGGCCGCCGCGCCGCCGGTGTGGTCGCCTTCCTTGCCCAGCGCCATGCCCAGCGCGAAGTTGCGGCTTTCAGAGGACGAGCAGGTGAGGACGAGATCGCCCAGCCCGGACAGCCCGGCCAGCGTTTCCGCCTCAGCGCCCATGGCGAGGCCGAGGCGCTGCATTTCGGCGAAGCCCCGGCTGATCAGCGCGGCGCGCGCATTGGCACCGAGCCCGAGGCCCTCGACCACGCCGCAGGCAATCGCGAGCACGTTCTTGACCGCGCCGCCGATGGAGGCACCGATCACGTCGGCCGAGTAATAGGGGCGGAAGGCAGGCCGTGCGATCACCGGAGCGAGCCGCGCCCACTGTGCTTCGCCGCCTGCGCACGCGAGCGTGACCGCGGTGGGCAGCCCCTCCGCCACTTCATGCGCAAACGTGGGGCCGGACAGAACGGCGAGGGCCGCGCCGGGGGCGGCTGCTGCGGCGACGTCGCTCATCAGCTTGCCGCTACCCTGTTCGATGCCCTTGGCGCAGAGCACGATGTCGCTGCCATGCGGCGCGAGCTGTCCCAGTACCGTGCCGAGATGCTGCGCCGGAGTGACCATCAGCAGCACCGGCAGCGCGGCCAGATCGCCAAGGCTGGCGGTTGCGCGGATCGTCGGGTGGAGCGCGCTGCCCGGCAGGAAGCGTGGATTGCGGTGCTGGGCATTGACGGCCTCGACCACATCGCTCTCGCGCGCCCAGAGCAGGACTTCGCGGCCATCGCTCGCCAGCATCTGCGCGAGGGCAGTGCCCCACGCACCGCCGCCTACGACCCCGACTTGTGCCGAAACGCTCATGCCTTCACTCCCGCGCCGCGCACCGGTTCGGCATCGGGATCGAGCGGCCAGCGCGGACGCGCGAGGACATCGAGCGGATCGGTGAGGCCCGCGGCAAAGCGTTCGGCTCCGGCCCAGCCGATCATCGCGGCGTTATCGGTGCAGAGCTTTGGCGGCGGGGCAACCAGCGGCAGGCCTGCGCCCTGTGCCAGACCTGTCAGCGCGGCGCGCAACGAAGCATTGGCCGCAACCCCGCCCGCGACGACCAGCGCAGTCACCTCGCCAGCGCGCTCCAGCGCCCGGCGCGTGCGGTCGATCACGCAATCGATGGCCGCCTGCTGGAACGAGGCCGCGATGTCTTCGGGCTTGTGGATACCGGCATCGTGGGCGCGCATCACCGCGCTCTTGAGGCCGGCGAAGGAGAAGTGCGGCTCCGCACTGCCAAGCAGGGGGCGCGGCAGCGGGACGGCCTTGGGATCACCCTCACGCGCCAGCCGTTCGACCGCAGGGCCGCCCGGAAAACCGAGCCCGAGGATCTTGGCCGTCTTGTCGAACGCCTCACCCAGCGCATCGTCGATGGTTGTCGCAAGGCGGCGATACTGGCCGAGGCCGCGCACCTCGAGAATCTGGCAATGCCCGCCCGAGGCCAGCAGGAGCAGATAGGGAAACGCGAGGTCCGGTTCGGCCAGCCGCGCGGACAGCGCGTGGCCTTCGAGGTGGTTCACCGCCAGCAGCGGCTTGTCCGCCGCCATCGCGAGCGCCTTGGCTGTCACCAGCCCGACCATCACGCCGCCGATCAGGCCTGGCCCCGCCGTAGCGGCAATCGCGTCCATGTCGGCAAGCGCAAGGCCGGCATCCGCCAGCACCGCACCGACCATGGGCGCCAGCGTTTCGGCATGGGCGCGGGCGGCGATTTCGGGCACGACTCCGCCATAGGGGCGATGTTCGTCATCCTGCGAGGCGACGCGCTGCGCGATGATGCGCGCGGCGAGCGTCGTGCCCGCCCCGTCGATCACGGCGACGGCGGTTTCGTCGCAGGAGGATTCGATGCCGAGGATCAGGGCCATGAGAGACTTTCCCTTAGAGACATTCGCAGGTACGGCAAGTCACGCATGAACACGCCTCTTACACCATCCGCCGCCAACCCGCTCAAGCTGGGTACGCGCCGCTCCCCGCTCGCCGTGGCTCAGGCCAAGGAAACCCGCAGTCGGCTGTGCGCCGCGCATGGCTGGGACGAGAGCTTTGTCGAACTGGTGACGGTCGTCGCCAGCGGCGATCAGGTGCTTGATCGCCCGCTCGCCGAGATCGGCGGCAAGGCGCTATGGACCAAGGAGCTCGATGCCTGGCTCGCCGATGGCAGCATCGATTTCGCGATCCACTCGATGAAGGACGTCGAGACCGAGCGCCCTGAAACGCTGGTGATCGCAGCGGTCCTCCCGCGCGAGGATGTGCGCGATGTGCTGGTGGGCGCGGATAGCGTGGCGGCCATACCCGCAGGCGCCCGTGTCGGCACCAGCGCCCCGCGGCGTGCTGCGCAGATGCTCCATGCACGGCCCGATCTCACCGTCGTCGGCTTTCGCGGCAATGTCGCGACGCGCCTCGGCAAATTGGAAGCGGGCGAAGCGGACGTGACGCTGCTCGCCGCCGCAGGGCTCAACCGTCTCGGCGAGACCGGCGTGGGCACCGCACTGCCCGCCGATACCTGGCTGCCTGCCCCGGCACAGGGTGCCATCGGCGTCGAATGCCTTGCCGCCCGCAGCGACCTCATCGCACTGCTCGATGCCATCGACCACAAGCCGAGCCATGCCGCAATCGATGCCGAACGCGGCCTGCTGCGCGGCCTCGGCGGCACCTGCCACAGCCCCATCGCGCTGCTCACCACGGCGGAGGGAGACAGCCTGACGCTGCGCGCCGCGCTGTTCAGCCCGGACGGCGCCGAGCGCATCGAAGCCAGCGCAACGTTCCCGGCCGGCGATCAGGACGGCCCCGCTGCGCTGGCCCGCGATCTGCTGGCAAACGCGCCCGAGGCCATTCGCCGCCACTTTACCGGCAGCTGAGGCCGCCGGGGATGATCCCGGTCATCGTGATCCGCCCCGAGCCGGGCAACGCCGCCACGGTATCCGCCGCGCGGGCGCTTGGCCTTGCGCCCCATGCCTTTCCGCTATTCGACATGGCCCCAGCGCCGTGGACTGTGCCCGACCCCGCACCCTACCGCGCGCTGCTTGCGGGTAGCGCCAACGTGTTTCGTCTGGGCGGCGAAGGACTTTCGCACCTTAAGGACTTGCCGGTCCACGCCGTCGGCGCGGTCACGGCAGAGGCGGCGCAGGAGGCGGGCTTTGCGGTAGCGGCCATCGGCGAGGGCGGGCTGCAACCGATGGTCTCGGCGCTGCCGTCGGGGCGCTACCTTCGTCTTGCGGGCGAGAAACGCGTGCCGCTGGCGCTGCCGGAGGGCGTCGAGGTCGATGATGTGGTAGTCTATGCCGCTGCCGGCCTGCCAATGCTGCAAGGGCTGATCGAGGCCCTCAAGACACCCGCCGTGGTGCTGCTCCATTCAGGCGAGGCAGCCGCGCATTTTGCCGCAGAATCGGCGCGTCTGGGCGTCCGGCGCGAGCAGATCAGCCTGGCCTGCCTCGCCCCACGAATCGGGCTGGCAGCAGGTGAAGGCTGGCA
This sequence comes from Sphingomonadaceae bacterium, assembly GCA_947454135.1. Classification (GTDB taxonomy): domain Bacteria; phylum Pseudomonadota; class Alphaproteobacteria; order Sphingomonadales; family Sphingomonadaceae; genus Novosphingobium. The sequence goes on along the minus strand of CANGJI010000094.1, from coordinate 6,323 downwards.
AAGTATTGAAATTGCAGAGACACGAAGCGATCAAGCAGTGCTGGCACTCGCCGTTCAAATGTGCCACAAAGTGTCACCAGAAGGACACTGACAACAAAAAATGATCCTATGCAGGACATGACCTTTGGCTCGCCTCTCGACCTGCAACGCACCCGAACGGGGCGTGGCCGTGCTGTGCTGATTGTCCTGTTTGTCCTCGCAGTGCTTGCAGGCGGTGCCTGGTACGGCTGGAAGACTGGCTGGCTGGAGGTTCACTTCTCGGGCCTGCCCGCCGCGCCAATCCCATCGCCATCCGCTTCGATGTCGCAGGCCGCGGCGCAGACCACCGCCAATCTTGCCGCGACCGATGCCGCGCTCACCGCCGCCGCCGCCAAGGTTTCCGCCCTCGAACAGCGCCTGGCCGAGCTCAACCAGCAGGCTGTCGCCGCTGCCGGGCAGGCGAGCCAGGCTGAAGCGCTTCTCGTCGCCTTCGCCGCGCGCCGCGCAATCGAGCGCGGCCTCCCGCTTGGCTATCTCGAAACGCAGCTGCGCGTCCGCTTCGGCGCGACCCAGCAGGCCGCTGTCGACCGCGTGATCGCCTCGGCACAGAAGCCGGTGACGCTGGCGATGCTGCACGAGACGTTCGAGAAGCTCAGCCCGCAGCTGATCGGCGGCGCCAAGACCGAAGGCACGTGGGACTGGATGACCCGCCAGATTGGCGAGCTCTTCGTCATACGCCACGCTGACAGCCCCTCACCCACCGCCGAGAGCCGCGCCGAACGGGTGCGCGAGGCGCTGGCAGGCGGACGCATCGACATCGCGATCGCCGAAGTGGAGCGTATGCCGGGCAAGGACGCCGCGACCGAATGGCTTGCCCATGCGCGCGATTTCGCGAGCACCGAACACGCGCTGGACCAGCTGGAGACCGCCGCGCTCTCGTTCCCGCCGACACCGCAGGTCGTGGCCAAGCCGGCTGAGGCGGCTCCGGCTCCGGCGGCGGATGCTTCGGTAGCGGCCGACCAGCCGACCACCTGAACCACGCCCCCCGTGTGGGGAGCTTAGGCCGGTTGCAGCAGGCTGGGCAGCGTACCGCTCATGCCGCGCGCCTCGTCCATGAAGAAGCGCTTGAGCGCGGGAATGCGCTGGACGCCGGCCATGCCCAGCCGCCGGATCGCGGAAGGGATGCGCCCCGGCACGCCGAACAGCCGTGTCAGCACATCGGTCGCCGCCGAGACCATGAACGTATCCGCCGCGCGCCAGCGTTCATAGCGCGCGAGAACCTGCGCATCGCCCGGATCGAGACCGAGGCGCATGCCGTCCGTCAGCACTTCGATGAGCGCCGCCACATCGCGCAGGCCGAGGTTGAGCCCCTGCCCGGCAATCGGGTGCATGCCATGCGCCGCATCGCCGACCAGCGCGAGGCGGTCCGCGACCATCTTCGCGGTGTGGTGGAAATTGAGCGGGTACGACGAACGCGGCCCCATCAGCCGCACCTTGCCGAGCACATCGCCCATGCGTTCCTGCACCGCGCTGAGGTAGGCGCCATCGGGCAGCGCCATCGCGCCGGGGGCATCCTTCTCGCTCACCGTCCAGACCAGCGCCGAGCGGTGGTTGCCCTCGGCATCATCGAGCAGCGGCAGCAGGGCGAAGGGTCCGGCCGGATAGAAGATTTCCCACGCCGTGTTGCCGTGGGGCTTCTCATGGGCCAGCCCCACGATCATCGCGCGGTGGCCGTAGCTCCAGCGGGCGGGCGTGAAGCCTGCCTCGTCACGCGTCGGCGAAGCCCGGCCTTCCGCGCCGACCATCAACCGGCCCTTGATCGTGCGGCCATCGGCGAGCGTCACCGCAACGCCGTGCGCATCGCGCACCCGCTCCGTCACGCGGGCGTTGGGGAGGAACGTGATGAGGTCTTCCTTCGCCGCCGCCTCGTACATCGCGATGCGCAGATCGCGGTTGGCAAACATGCGGCCAAGCGAGCCATCGCCGGGGCCCGGCTGGAAATCGATCCGCCCCGGCTTCATCGCGTCGGTCACCGCGATGGAATCGATCGGGCAGCCCAGCGGCTCGAGCGCTTCGGCAAGGCCGAGGTGGCTGTAGAGGTTCCAGCTCGCGGTCGAGATTGCCGAGGCGCGGCCGTCGAAACCCTCAGCCGTCTGCGCCGAAGGATCGGAGCTGTCGATCACGCAGCTGGGAATGCCGGCCTTGGCGAGGCCGATGGCCAGCGTCATGCCGACGAGCCCGCCGCCGATGATCACGATGTCAGACGTCAGGATCTCGCTCATGGCCTTGCTCCGCAGGTATCGCCGGTCCCCGCATCGAGATCGAGGCAGCGCCCGTCAAATGCCCCTGCGGGCACGGGAAGCCCGATCAGTGCAGCAAGCGTGGGGGCGATGTCCACCGTTTCGACCGGGCTGGGCTGCTCGAAGCCGGTCATCCCCTTGCGCCAGAACAGGATCGGCACGCGGCGGTCATAGTCCCACGGCGAGCCATGCGTGGCGACATAGCCGGGGCCAGCTGCCGGGATCGGCACGACGCCGCGCTTCAGCATCAGCACCACGTCGCCCGAGAGCGGCTTGTAGAACGAAGCCTTGGCGCGGGCGATCAGCGGCCAGGTCTCTGGCGAACCGCTGGGCGCGGGCGAGGCGGCGATCTCGTCGGCGGTGAAGGCCGCGGCGACTTCCGGATTGGCGAGCAGCTCCGCCTTCAGCGCCTCGACCGCGCGGGCCTTGTCCGCCGGGGCCAGATCGCGGCGCAGCCAGATATCGCCCGAGGCACCATCCGAGAGGACGAGGCCGTTCGCATCGAGCCCGGTCTTTGCCGCGACCGCCGCGCTGAGCGCATCGGGGAGGAGCGACTTCGACACCCGGTGCGAGACGGGCAGCGCCTGCTCGCCAAGCCGTTCGGGCAGGTCGAACCCGCCGTGGTCAGCCGTCAGCACCACGGCATAGTCGAGCCCGCGCTGGTCGAGCGCAGTGAAGAAATCGCCGAGCGCGAGATCGAGCTGGTGGAGCTGGATGCACATCTCGCTGCCTTCGGTGCCATAGGCGTGGCCGACATAGTCCGTCGCCGAAAGGCTGACCGCGAGCACATCGGGCGTCGCCGCCTTGCCCAGCTTGTTCTCGTCGACCAGTTCAGTCGCGAGATCGAGCGTCGCCCGGTCGATGCGCGGAGAGGCGCGGAAAGCATTCTTGTCGCCAGCCGCCAGCGCGAAGCGGCCCGTCCCGACCGAGAAGGCCCCGAGCGGGATCGCGCGGGCCTTGCCGCTGCACCAATCGGGCAGCGCAAATTCAGGCGCGCCCTGCGCCAGAACATCGGCAAGCGCCTTGTTTTCATTGACCGCAGCCGCGCTCAGCGTCCGGCCATCGAGCGAAGTGAAGCCCGCGCCCTTCCACCAGTAGACGCTGTCGATCACGTGCCCGCCCATCATCAGCGCGGCGCGGTCCTTGCCCGATACGGCGACGTTGCGGCTTGTCGGCCAGAGCGCCTTCACCCGTTCGCCCAGCGTGGGGACGAGGAGGTGGCCGACCGAGGCGACATAGTCCTTGGGGTCAGCCGCAGCCTTGGTCTCGTCCTCGGCGCAGTAGACGGTCTTCTTGGCGCGGAGGGCCGACTGGTCGATCCACGTGTTGGCGATGATCCCGGTGCGCGCGGGGTGCACGCCGGTGAGGATCGTCGAATGGCCGGGGCAAGTCTCGGTCGCGGCATGGCTCTGGTAGCCGGCCGGGAACACAGCCCCGGTGGCAAGGCGCGCGAGGCCGCCGGTGAAGTGCGAGCGGTACTGCGCGAAGAGATCTGCCGAGAACTGGTCGATCGAGATCGCGACGATCAGCCTCGGCGCGTTTGGCGCAGGCTGGACCGCAGGGGCCGTTGCCGGGACAGGTGCCCGCTTGGCCGCCGGACGCGCGAGACCTGCGTGCGGCAGGACAAGCATGGCGGCGAGCGCGGCCGCTCCCAGAGTGACGGACCGGAACCTGCGAAGCGCCATAGTAGGTAACCTTTCTCGGTACTTGGCTGTCGTATCGGGCCGAGCCGGACTCGCCTGCCCAGCTCGAAACCGCTGCGTGATGGCCCCGCAGGCGAGTGCGCGCAAGGGGCCACGCATCGGCGCCTGCCCGCAAAGGCAGGAGGGCGGGCAGGTGGCCAAAGCGTATCGGGTGGGATAGACGAGGCTTATGGCAATCCTGCGAAAGCTCGCCCTCTTTCTTGCCGTCTGCTGGCTGACCCTGGCAGGCCCGCCCGCTGCGGCAGAAAGCCAGCATATCCGCGCCTCGCTGCTTGCCGAGCGCCCGGCCAAGCCCGGCGAGACGATCACGCTCGCGGTGCTGATGCAGCCGGACAAGGGCTGGCACGGCTATTGGTCCAATCCGGGTGACGCGGGCCTGCCGATCACGCTGGAATGGACCCTGCCGCCGGGTGCCGGCACCGGGCCGCTCGCCTTCCCCGTGCCGCAGACGCTGCTGCTGCAGGGCCTGATGAACCACGTGTATGAGCATGACTACGCCGTGCTCGTGCCCTTCACCGCGCCGGGGGACGCCAAGCCCGGCACCACCCTGCCGATTTCCGCCAAGGCGAACTGGCTGGCCTGCACCGAGGCGATCTGCGTGCCCGAGAGCGCGGCGCTGCAAGGCACGGTGACCGTGGGGACAGGCCCTGCCGACACGCGCTTCGACAGCTGGCGCGCCGCGCTGCCGGCCCCGCTCGACCGGCAGGGCACGTTCGCCGCATCTCCGGCTGGCTGGCGCATCGCCGTACCCTTCCCCGCCAGCGCCGCAATCGGGGATCCGCACTTCTTCATCGATGCCCAGGGCGTGGCGGACTATGCCAAGCCGCAAGTGTTCAGCCGCGTTGGCGATACGCTGGTGATCGAACTGGCCAAGGCCAATGTGCCTTCACCAGAGGCGCCCGGGACGATTTCCGGCGTGCTGTCGCTGGGGACGGGTGCGAAGGGCGAGGCGCTGGGCGGGATCGCGTTCACCGCAGCGCCCGGCGCCGTCCCCACGGGCGGCACGCCGCTCGGCAAGGGCAGCGCGCCGGTGCCGTTCTCGGCCGCCACGCTCGCGCTCGCGATCTTCGGCGCGTTGGTTGGCGGGCTGATCCTCAACGTCATGCCCTGCGTATTCCCGATCCTCAGCCTCAAGGCTCTCGCGCTGGCCCGGGCCGGAAGCGAGGACGCGCATGTCGAAGGCGTTGCCTACACGGCAGGCGTGATGCTGGCCTGCATGGGCCTCGGCGCGGCGATGCTGGCGCTGCGGGCGGCGGGCACGCAAGTGGGCTGGGCCTTCCAGTTGCAGGACCCGGGCGTGGTGGCGCTGCTGCTGCTGCTGGCGGTCGCGATCACGGCCAACTTTGCCGGGCTCTACGAATTGCCGGGGCTCTCCATCGAAAGTGGCAGCGGCGCGGCCAAGGGCGGCTGGCTGGGGGCCTTCGGCACGGGTCTGCTCGCCGCTTTCGTCGCGACGCCCTGCACCGGGCCGTTCATGGCCGCCGCCGTCGGCGCGGCGCTGATCCTGCCGGCATGGGCCGCAATGGCGGTGTTTGCCGCGCTCGGCTTTGGTCTGGCTCTGCCGTTCCTGCTGCTCGGCTTCATCCCCGCGCTGCGCCGCCTGCTGCCGAAGCCCGGCGCATGGATGGAGCGTTTCCGCCGCGCGATGGCGGTGCCGATGGGGCTCACCGTGCTGGCGCTTGGGTGGCTGGCATGGCGGCTGGGCGGTCCGGTCTATGCAGGCGGTGCAACCGCGCTGGCCCTGCTCGCCGTCGCCCTGCTGATCGCCATCGGCAGGACGCAGCGCCGCGGCCTAAGTTCGGTGCGGTGGGCCTTGCCGGGGAGCGTCATGCTGGCCGCGCTGGCGCTGGCAGTGATGCCGCGCCTAGCCACGGCTGGCCCGGGCGGCCCGGTCGAAGCGGGCCTCCTTGATGCCAAGCCGTTCAGCGAAGCCGCGCTGGCCGAGGCGCGCGCTCAGGGCAAACCGGTCTTCGCCTATTTCACCGCCGACTGGTGCCTGTCCTGCAAGGTCAACGAGGCCGCTGCCATCGAGCGCGAGACCACGCGCGATGCCTTCCGCAAGGCCGGCGTCGTCGTGCTGGTGGGCGACTGGACCCGGCGCGATCCGAAGATCACCAGCTTCCTCGCTCAGCAGGGCGCGGCGGGCGTGCCGCTGTACCTGTGGTATCCGGCCAAGGCCGCTGCACCGCAGAAGCTGCCGCAAGTGCTGAGCGCGGATCTGATGGCGGGGCTGCCGAAGGGGTGACCGCAGCTTTCTCGTCATTGCGAGCGTAGCGAAGCAATGACGAGGTTCGGGAGGCTTTCCCAAACCCCGTTCGTGTCGAGCGAAGTCGAGACATCA
>CANGJI010000093.1 GCA_947454135.1 Sphingomonadaceae bacterium | reverse complement strand
GCTCAACCGCGCGATCTCCGAACTCGGCATCTATCCGGCGGTCGATCCGCTCGATTCGACCTCGCGCGTCCTTGAGCCGCGCGTCGTCGGCCAGGTCCATTACGAGACCGCCCGCGCTGTCCAGGAAACGCTCCAGAAGTACAAGTCGCTGCAGGACATCATCGCCATTCTCGGCATGGACGAGCTTTCGGAAGAAGATAAGCTGATCGTGGCGCGCGCGCGCAAGATCCAGCGCTTCCTTTCGCAGCCCTTCCACGTCGCCGAAGTGTTCACCGGCATCTCGGGCAAGTTCGTGCAGGTCGAAGACACCGTCCGCTCGTTCAAGGCGGTTGTCGACGGCGAGTACGACCACCTGCCGGAAGCTGCTTTCTACATGGTCGGCGGCATCGACGACGTGATCGCCAAGGCCAAGAAGCTGGCTGAGGAAGCTTAAGAAGTTTGCTCCGCCCGCAAGGGTCGGAGCGCTTCAATCTCCCCTCCCGCAAGCGGGAGGGATCGGGGGAGGGCCTGTTGGGCAGCCCTCCTCTGGAACCAATCATGCCCTCCCCCAGCCCCTCCCGCTTGCGGGAGGGGAGACTAGAGGCCCTCCTGTGAACGGAGGGGAGTTTGATCATGTCGCTCCACTTCGAACTCGTCACCCCGGCCCGCCTCGTCCGTTCGGAAGAGGTTTTCATGGTCGAAGTCCCCGGCTCGGAAGGCAACTTCGGCGTGCTGGAAGGCCACGCGCCGTTCATGTCGACGATCCAGGACGGTGCGCTGCGTGTCTACCGCACCAACGGCGCGGCGCCTGAGGATATCCGCATCACCGGCGGCTTCGCCGAAGTGAGCGAAAAGGGCCTGACCGTGCTGGCCGAGCACGTCGAGGGCTGATTTCAGCCACAAGTCTAGCCAAGGGGCCGGTCCGTTTGGGCCGGCCTTTTGCGTTTGGGGGCTATCGGCATTTCTGCCCCTCCCCCGCTCGGGGGAGGCCGGGTGGGGGTACGCGGCGCTTGCCGGATAGGCGCGGCACCCCTCCCCAACCCCTCCCCGAACGGGGAGGGGCTTTCAGGGCACCGAACTTTTTTCGCTATTTCACATAACTGAACTTTTCAGCCTGATGAAATTCAGGCATGGCGACTTGCGTAACCGCATTCCGGGAGAGCCCTGCATGACCCAGTCCCTTGAATCCGTGATCGCCGGCCAGAGCGACCTCGTCCATTTCCTGCGCAACCAGCAGGTGGGGCCGAATGTCTATCCCGGCGTGCCGGCGGAATATTCCAACTGGCGCGCGGAGCAGTGGGCCTGGGGCCACACGGCGGTGCTCTACAACCAGTCGTACCACATGGTCGATCTGGCCGTGAAAGGCCCGGATGCCTTCGCGATGCTCGAGTACCTTGGCGTCAACACGTTCAAGAACTTCATCCCCGAGCGCGCCAAGCAGTTCGTTCCCGTGACGCCGGACGGCTACGTCATCGGTGACGTGATCCTGTTCTATCTCGACGAGAACCACTTCAACCTCGTCGGCCGCGCGCCGGCGATCGAGTGGGTGGAATACCACGCCGCGACCGGCAACTGGAACGTGACGGTAGAGCGCGACGAGCGCTGGGCGATGCGCACCGACGGGAAGCGCAATTCGTACCGCTTCCAGGTGCAGGGCCCGAACGCGATGAAGATCATCGAGAAGGCCATCGGCGCGACGCCGCCGGAGCTCAAGTTCTTCCACATGTGCCGCCTGACCATCGGCGGCAAGGAAGTGCGCGCGCTGCGCCACGGCATGGCAGGCCAGCCGGGCTTCGAGCTGTTCGGCCCCTGGGAAGACTACGGCGCGGTGCATGCCGCGCTGGTCGAGGCGGGCAAGGCGTTCGGCATGGCGCTGGTCGGCGGCCGAGCCTATTCATCCAACACGCTGGAATCGGGCTGGATCCCCTCCCCCTTCCCCGCGATCTACACGGGCGAGGCGCTGGCGCCCTATCGCGCCTGGCTGACGGCCAATTCCTATGAGGCGAAGTGCTCGGTCGGCGGCAGCTGGGTGCCGGAGACGGTCGAGGGTTACTACACCACACCGTGGGATCTGGGTTACGGCACCTTCGTCAAGTTCGACCACGAGTTCGTGGGCCGCGCCGCGCTCGAAAAGATGGCGGCGGCGGGGAACCACCGCACCAAGGTGACGCTGGCGCTCGACAACGAGGACGTGATGCGCGTGCAGTCCTCCGCGCTGTCGAACGGCGAGCGGGCCAAGTTCATGGAGTATCCGAGCTCGGTCTATTCCATGCACCCGTTCGATCAGGTGCTGAGCGGGGGCAAGATGGTCGGCCTTTCGACGTGGATCGGCTACACTGCGAACGAGGGCAAGTTCCTGACGCTGGCGATGATGGAGCCGGGCTTTGCGGCGCCGGGCACCGAGGTTTCGCTGCTGTGGGGCGAGCCGAATGGCGGAACGTCCAAGCCGACCGTAGAGCCGCACGTGCAGACCGAGATCAAGGCAGTCGTGGCGCCCGTGCCCTATGTGGCGGCGGCGCGCGACAACTACGCGGAAGGCTGGCGCACCCGGAAGAGCTGAGGTTCAGCCGCTGCGGCAAGATTCAAGAGCGCCGGTTCCGTTCACGCGGGGCCGGCGTTTTTGCTGGGATTGGCCGATCAAAAATCGTTTGTCTTACTAACAATATCTGGCAGATTGCCGGCAACCAGAACCGGGAAGGATAGCCATGGCCGCCAACAACACGATCACCTTCTACGACCTTGCGCTGAGCACGGGTGCGACGATCAGTCCGTTCGTGTGGGCGACCAAATATGCCTTGAAGCACAAGGGCTTCGAGCTGGATGTGGTGCCCGGCGGGTTTACCGGCATTCTCGAGCGGACAGGCGGCAAGACCGAGCGGCTGCCCGCGATCGTCGACGATGGGGAATGGGTGCTCGATAGCTGGGGGATCGTGGAGTACCTCGACGAGAAATACCCGGACCGCCCTGCCCTGATCCCGCATCCCGGCGTGGCGGCGACGCTGAAGGCGCTCGATCACTGGTTCTGGAATGCGGCGGTCGGGCCGTGGATGTTCTGCTTCTGCGCGGATTACCGCGATCTCTCGCTGCCGCAGGACCACGAATATGTGACGCACAGCCGCGAGAAGATGCTGGGGCGCAAGCTGGAAGACGTGCAGGCCGGGCGCGAGGAGCGCCTGCCGAAGATTTCCGCCGCGCTGGAACCGCTGCGCGCCGCGCTGGGGCAGAGCAAGTGGCTGGGCGGCGATGCCCCGAACTATGCCGATTACCGCATCATGGGCGGCGTGCTGTTCACCGCATCGGTGTGCAAGACGCCTGTTCTCGCCAATGACGATCCCCTGCGCGACTGGATCGAGCGTTGCCTCGATCTCTACGGCGGGCTGGGGCGGCATCCGGGGCTGTTTCCCCTCTTTGGCCTTGAGCAGCGCGAGGGCGATCCGGACCTGTTCAACCGTGCGGCAGGCCAGGGCGGCATCTACAAGCGCAATACCGGGCCGGCATCGACGCAGGCGGAGACGCAGCGGATTACGGAAGGGATGAAGAAGTAGGTTACCCCTCCGACCCGCTTCGCGGGCCACCTCCCCATTTGCACTTCGTGAAAATGGGGAGGACTTTCAGGCCAACGCCGCTGCGGCGCGCAGGAGCGCCTGCTTCGCCCGCATTTCCAGCGCAGGGTCGCAGCGGACGGCGGGGATGGCGACGCTGAAGGCGCCCACGAACGCCCCTTCGATCCGCGCAGGTACGGCGGTGCCCACGATACCGACAGTGGCTTCCTCGCGCGCGACGGCCATGCCATCGACCGCGATGCGGGCAATGTCGGCGGTGAGATCGGCCTCGCTCGTGTGCGTGGCAGGAGTGAACACGGCGCGGGTGGTTTCGGCAAAATAGCGCGCGCGTTCGGCAACGGGCAGCGCGGCGAGGATGACCTTGCCCGCCGCCAGCGCATGCAGCGGACGCCGCGTGCCGGGATCGACGGCGTAGCGCAGCGCCTGATCGCTGGCTTCCGTGACGAGGGCCTCCACCTCCCAGCCGCGCTGGACCATGAACGAGGCGGTCTCGTTGAGCTCGCCCTTGAGCGCGCGGACCAGCGGGGCGACGCGATCGGCCAGCGGGAGCGCGCCCGGCCCGGCGCGGAGGCGTTCGAGGCCGGGGCCGGGCAGGTAGCGGCGGCCTTCGCGGACGAGATAGCCCCGATCCGCCAGCGTGGTGAGCAGGTAGGACAGGCTGCTGACGGGAATGCCGAGCGCGCCCGCGATTTCCTGCGCAACCACGCCTTGCCGATGCGCGACGACGAACTCGATCACATCGAGCGTGCGCAAGGCGGACTTGACCGGCGTGGCGGCAGGCGAAGCGGTCATCAGGGGGCAAACGTCAGCGAACCGCGCCGCTCCGCAAAGCGCCAGCCTTCCGCCGTCCGCACGAAGCGATCGTGGAAAGAGCCGACCAAGGGCGCGGCGGCGCCGGTGAAGAGCAGCATCGCGCTGACGCCGCTCGCCGCATCCGGGCCTTCGACGGTGACCACGACGTTGCTGCAGACGTGGCGGGTGGTGCGCGCGGGCCGGCTCCTGAACGCGGCGAGGATCGCCTCGCGCCCGTGGATCGGCGCATCGGGCGCGGTGGGGCGGACCATCACTCCATCCTCGGCATAGAGCGCGGCGACCTCATCCCAGCGCGCCTCGTCGTTGAGGTTGGCGTAGAGCGCAATGAGGCGCGCGCAGTCGGCCTCGGCGGCGCGGCGTTCATCCTCCGTCATAGGCGCGCGCCCGCGATATCGGCGCCCTCGCGCAGATTGCGCAGCTTGCGCCAGGTGACGATGGGATCGATCTTGCCGTAGCCCGCGAAGGTGCCGAAGCCGCAATCGGTGCTGCCCACGACCCGGTCCGGCCCGACAATGGCGGCGAAGCGTTCGATGCGCTGGGCGATGAGTTCGGGGTGTTCGACGTAGTTCGAGCAGGTGTCGATCACGCCGGGGGCGAGGATCTTGTCGGACGGGAGCTTGGCATCCCGCCAGACCTTCCATTCGTGTTCGTGACGCGGGTTGGCGGCTTCGAACAGGACGGTGGAGGGGCGCGCCTTGAGCACGATGTCGATCACGCGCTCCAAGGGGATGTCGTGATCGTGCGGGCCTTCGTAGTTGCCCCAGCACACGTGCATCCGCATCCGTTCGGGCGGAATGTTGGCGGTGGCGGCGTTGAGCGCTTCGACGTTGGCGGCGGCGACACGCAAGAAGTCCGCCTCGCTCATGTCCTGATAGCCGGTGTGGCGGCTCATCGCGAGGTCCGGGCAATCGAGCTGGAGATAGAAGCCCGCGTTCACGATGGTCTCGTATTCCTCGCGCATCGCATCGGCGAGATCGGCGAGATAGGCCTCGTGGCTCGGGTAGTGGCGATTGACCTGGAAGGCGGTGATGAGGCCGGGCGAAGCGGCGTTCATGAAGGCTTCGGTATCCGGCGCGGCATGCGCATCGAGCGCGGCGCGGAAGCGGCGGATATCGTCGTGGAGCGGCTGCAGCGAGACGAGCCGCACATCGCCGATGCACGAGGCGCGGACGAATTCCTGGCTGCCCATGATGGCGGAGAGCTTCTTGGCCAGATTTGGCACTTCGGCGAGGTCTGCGGCGGGCTTGCGGTCGATATGGCCGCCGAAGCCGGAGAGGCGCTCGATCATGTAGGTGGAGTAGCCAACTTTGCCCAGTTCGCCATCCGAGACCACGGAAACGCCGGCCTCGACCTGCCCCTTGACGGCAGCGTCGACAGCGGCGGCGACGGCGGTATCGAAGGCGACGGCGTCGTAAGCCTCACCCTTGTCGCGGGCCAGCAGGAGGGGCGTCAGTTCGTCGCCGCGCGGCAGGCTGCCGACATGGGTCGTCTTGATCTTGGCCATCACGCATCGCTCCAGTTCATATCCATGAACTTTTCATAGAGACTGGGGTGCGTGTGGCAAGGGCGGGATTGCGCCGAACGCCCCCCGTTCTTCCCCCGGCCGCCGCCCCGTCATGCGCAAGTAGAAGCGCGAGAAGTAGGAGGGATCATCGAAGCCGAGTTCGGCGGCGACCTGCGTGGCGGTGGCGTTGGTGTAGCGCAGGAGGCGCTGGGCTTCGAGCGCGAGGCGGCGGTGAATGAGGTCCATCGGCGAACAGCCGAGCCGCGCGGCGGTGAGGCGCGAGAGGGTGCGGCGGGTGAGACCGAGCGCGCCTGCGTAGAAATCGAGATCGCGGTGCTGGCGGTAGTGCAGCTCGACGAGTTGGCGGAAGCGGGTGAGGCGCTGGTCGTCGATGACGGGCGCATCGGCGGCGCCCTTGTCCCGGCCCAGCGTGCGGATCAGGCTTTCGGCGAGCGCGAGGAACAGCGGATCCTGCTGCTGCCATTGCTGCTGGAGGCTGAGCATTTCGCGCGCGAGCCACAGCGCGCGGGCGGCCGCTTCGGCGGAAAGCTGCGCAATGCCGCCGCGCGCCAGCATGGCGAGCAGCGGATCGGCGGCCCCAGCCGCGCGTGTGGAAAAGTCGGTGGACAAGGTGAGGACAAACCCGCGCGTGCCCTGCCGGAAGCGGAAGCCGTGGACAGCGGCGGCGGGAACGATGACCCGCCCCGGCCCTTCCAGCCCGGTCGCATTGCCCTCGAGAGTGACGCTGGCATGTCCCTCTTCTACCAGCAGAACCTGCACGAAATGATCGTGGCGGTGGACGCCGATTTCCCAATCATGCAGCGCGCTGCGCTCAGCAATCGTTTCGATATGGGCGAAGCCGCCCGGTGCGGCGGAACTGCCTTCGCCGTAGAGCGCGTAGCGGGGTATCGCTTCTGCCATGTCCCGATAGTACCACGTGATTGTCCTGCGCCTGCCTTCCGTCCAATCGCCGCGCCTGTCAAATGACGAAATATGATCCGCGCGCGCCGCGGGCGCCGTGGGAGAGATCGTCATGCGTACCGAAGTGGCCATCATTGGCGCAGGCCCCGCCGGGCTGCTGCTCGGCCATCTGCTGAAGGCCGAAGGCATCGACTGCGTGGTGATCGAGCGGCAGACCCCGGACTACATCCTCTCCCGCATTCGCGCCGGCGTGCTCGAACAGGTGACCGTGGGACTGATGGAGCGGCTGGGGCTCGACGCGCGGCTCAAGGCCGAGGGGCTTGTCGAGGAAGGCTTCAATCTGGCCGATGGCGAGCGGCTGATCCGCATCGATGTGGCGAAGTTCACCGGCAAGACCGTGTGGGTCTACGGCCAGACCGAGATCACCCGCGACCTGATGGATGCTGCGCCCGAACGCGGACTCGAGGTGATCTACGGGGCCGAGGACGTGGCGCTGCACGACATCGAAGGCGATGCGCCTGCGGTGACGTTCCGCCGCGATGGCCGCGAGGAGCGTGTGACAGCGCGCTTCATCGCCGGGTGCGACGGGTTCCACGGCCCTTCGCGCAAGGCGATCCCGGCCGCCGTGGGACGCGAGTACGAGCGGGTCTATCCGTTCGGCTGGCTGGGCATTCTGGCGGACGTGCCGCCGTGCAATCACGAACTGATCTACGCCAACCACGAACGCGGCTTCGCGCTCGCCTCGATGCGCAGCATGACGCGCAGCCGCTATTACATCGACGTGCCGCTCACGACACGGATCGAGGACTGGAGCGACGATCGTTTGTGGGACGAGCTTGCCGTGCGCCTTGGCCCCGAAGCGGCGGCGAACATCACGCGCGGGCCTTCGATCGAGAAGTCGATCGCCCCGCTGCGCTCCTATGTGTTCGAACCGATGCGCCACGGCAGCCTGCTCCTCTGCGGCGATGCGGCGCATATCGTGCCGCCGACCGGCGCCAAGGGGCTCAATCTGGCGGCGAGCGACGTACACTATGCTGCCGAGGCGCTGACCGGGTACTTCAAGCGCCGCGACACCGATGCAGTAGCCGCCTATTCGGCGCGCGCGCTGGCGCGGGTCTGGAAGTGCGAGCGCTTCAGCTGGACGCTGACCAAGCTGATGCACCGCTTCCCGGACGACGGCCCGTTCGAACGGGCGATGCAGGTGGCGGAGCTGGACTACATCGCTTCAAGCGATGCCGCGCAGGCGAGCATCGCGGAGAACTATGTGGGGCTGCCGGTATAGGAGAGCTCCTCCCCCCTCACTGTCATATCGTCACGCAGTCGTCACATAGGGGCGACAAAAGAGCCGCTCATGACGCCGGGCCCTATGCGGAGCCCGGCCGGGAGAACCGGCTTCGATGCGGCAGATCGATATTCTTCTTACCGGCCCGCTTCCCGGCGGACAGGACAGTTTCGTGCATGGCGACCTCTATGTGGCGTTCCACCGCTGGAACTGGGCCGCGCCCCTGCCGCTGCTCGATGGCAACCCCTGGGCCTTTATCGACTGGCTGCTGCCCGAGCTTTCAGGGCTCGAGCTGTGCCGGCGCCTGCGCTGCGATCCGCAGACCGAGGCGGCGCATATCACGATGGTGCTGGAAGAGGACGACGCTGACGCCAAGCGCCGGGCGCTGCGGGCCGGCGCCGATGACTACATCGTCGGGCCCATCAACCGCGCGACAGTGCTCGACCGGGTGCTTTCGGTCCAATTGCCCGAACGGGAGGCGCCCGCCCGTTCGCTGCGGCTGGGTGATCTTTCGCTCGATCTTACCGCGCTGCAGGCCCGCTGGCGCGACCGGCCGGTGCCGCTGATGCCCAATGAACTGCGCCTGCTGCGCTATCTGATGGAGCAGCCCGGGCACGTGTTCAGCCGCGCGCAGCTGATCGCCGCGCTGGGCAAGAAGGACCAGCCGATCGACGAGCGCACGGTCGACGCCTGGGTAAGCCGCCTGCGCCGCGCGCTGCGCGAGGCAGGCGCAGGCTATCCGCTGCGCACGGTGCGTTCGCTGGGATACGTGCTGGACCGGCCGTAAAAGCGAAGCCCCGGTTTCCTGTGCGGGAAACCGGGGCCATTTCGCTTAGAAATCGTGGCCGAGCTTGATGCCGAACACTTGCGGCTTGATCGGATAGAAGCGCCGCGCCGCGCCGCAGATCGACGGGGTGCAGACCGTGTTGATGCTGAGGATGCCGCGCTTGTCGAAGGCGTTCTCGATGAAGGCCGAGACATCGAAGCCCGAAACCTTGGCGCCCAGCGAGAAGTCGAACGTCTCGAAGCCATTGGTGCGGCCAAGCAGGTTCGCTTCGTTCGTGGTCAGATACGAACGGGTGCCCGACTGGTGGTTGAGCGTTGCCTGCACGAAGGCCTTCGACTTGCCCATGTTGAATTCGTAGCGAGCGGTCATGTTGCCCTTGAACCTGGGCTGGACCGGCAGCGGCGTGCCCTTGGGCGCGGCGACCACGCCAAGCGTGCAATCCGGATTGCCGTTGGTGTCGAACGAGCAGAAGTCGGTCGTCAGCTTGCCGTCGATCAGCGCGCCCGAACCCGAGATGTTCAGCCCGCCGAGCCGCAGGTTGAAGTCCATTTCGGCGCCGTACACGCGGGCATCGCCGGCGTTGTAGATGTTGGTCACGCCGAACGAGCCGACCGGGCTCAGGCCGTACTGCAGGTTCTTCCACTTTTCATAGAACACCGCGCCGTTGAGGCGCAGCTTGCGGTCGAACCACGAGGTCTTGAAGCCGACTTCGTAGTTGGCAAGCGTATCGGCGACATAGGGGTTCACGTTCGGGCGGCGGTTGTTGCCGCCCGGGCGATAGCCGGTCGAGTAGGTCGCATAGAGCAGCCGGTCCGGATCGATCTTCCAGGTCAGGTTGACGCGGTGCGTCTCGCCGCTCTGCTTCACCTGACGGTCGAAGTTGTTGCAGACGCGGTCGTCAGCCACCACCGGCACGCAGTTGCCCGCCGTAATGCCCGACTTGAAGCCCGAGAAGCCGACGAAGGTGTTGTTGACCTTGAACACACGGATACCGCCCGCGAGCGTGAGCTGCGGCGTGATATCGAACGAACCGTCGATGAAGGCCGCATAGTCGCGGTCGACACGGAAGGCGCGCGTGGCGAACAGGTCGTCGCCGGCCTTGGGAACAGCGGGCGAGTTCGGAATGCCGGCAAGGCCGTTGATGTAGTAGTCCGCGACGATGCGGTCGGTCTGGCGCTGGAAGAACACGCCGGCCGTGAGCTTGTAGCGTTCACCCGCGGGCGACGAGATGCGCAGTTCGTGGCTCTGCTTGGTGTAGTCGTCGTGGTTGTGGACTTGCTGGGTCGGATCGAGGAAGCCGCCGTCAGCCGTCGGGAAATAGGTATAGAAGCCGCCCTGGAACTGGTCATAGGCGACCGAGTATTCCGAGTAGTCGGCGAGGTTCTCGACGCGGCGATCGAAGTAGCCGCCGGCGTAGGTGAGATCCCAGTTGCCGATCTTGCCGTTGATCGTCAGCGTTGCGAGCGCCCAGGCATCGCGGTTGTACGAAGGACCGAAATCGGTGACCTTGAGATCGCCGTAGCGCGGATCGAACAGGAACGAACCGCGCGTCGTCTGGTGCTGATAGGTGACCGAGGGCTGGATGGTCCAGTTGTCGTCAAGATCGACCTTGAGCGCGGCGCGGCCGCCGGCGGTGTCCGTCTTGTTGACGTTGTCCTTGACGTACTTCGCGTTGTTGACCGTGACATTGGTGGCGGGGTTGTCATCACCCAGCGTGAAGGTGCGCGAACCCGGAATGCTGTCGATATAGCCGCCGTCGTGCTGGTAGAACGCCATGAGGCGCAGCGCGGCGCGGTCGCTCAGCGGGATGTTGACGAAGCCTTCCATGCTGCCGCCGCCGGTGCCCTTGCCGACCTTGTTGCCCGAGACATCGACCCGGCCATAGAAACCCTTGGTATCCGGCTTGTTGGGGATGATGCGCAGCGTGCCGGCGAGCGAGCTCGAACCGAACAGCGTGCCCTGCGGACCGGACAGCGCCTCGACGCGGGCGATGTCATAGACGTGGAGGTCGACCGCGCTGGCGATCGTGGTGACCGGCACTTCGTCGAGATAGAGGGCCGCAGTGGGCTGCGAACCGCCGTGGAGACCGTCGCCGCCGCTGGTGATGCCGCGGAAAGACAGCTGCGCCTGGCCGGGACCGAACGACTGGAAGCTGACGCTGGGGAGCGCCTTGGCGTAGTCGTCGAAGCTGGCGATGTTGAGCTGCTCGAGCTTCTGGGTGCCCAGCGCCTGGATCGAGATCGGCACGTTCTGCAGGTTTTCGCTGCGCTTCTGCGCGGTCACGATGATTTCGGTACCATCGGATGCTGCGGGGGTATCGGCTGCGGCCTGCGGAGCAGTCTGCGCGAGGGCTGCCGGGGCCGCGAATGCCGCGGTCGCCATGAGAATGCTGCGCGAAACGCGCGAGTACGCGGTCTTCATATTATTTCCCACCTATTTGGTCCCCCAGGACGGCCGCGACCGTGGTCCGAGTTGGAGACAATTTCAACAGTGTTTCAGCTATGTGTCGCCTTGGATCAACAGGCGTGGCCGAATTGCAACGTAATATTGCAGGCGCGGCTTACCAGCCCGGCGGCGCTTCCGGGTAGGCGGAGAGCACCTCGCCAAGCGCGGACTTGAGCGGATCGAGGAACGGCTCGAAGGGCTTCCATGCCTCGGTGCCTTCGCGGAAGATCGGGCGGCGCACCTGTTCCGAGCTTGGCGTGCGGATCGCGCGCTCCGTTTCGTAGAAGGCGAGGCAGGCCGGTTCGAACGGCAGGCCGCAGGCATCCAGCAGCGCGCGGACCTCGGCTTCGGTATCATCGACCATGCGTTCGTAGATCACGCGGTGGACGGCGTCCGGCATGACGCGATCGAGGTGCGCCATGAGGCGGACGTAATCGCAATAATAGGCTCCCATGTCCTCGAGCGAATAGGAGAAGCCCTGCCCGCGCGCGAAGTGCTGCTTGAAGTTGGAGAAGCAGCACGAGAGCGGATGGCGGCGCGCATCGATGATCTTCGCGTTCGGCAGGATCAGCCGGATGAACGCGGCGTGGAGCCAGTTGTTGGGCAGCTTGTCGATGAACAGAGGCCGCGCCGTGTGGCGCTGGACGCGGGTGCGTTCGAGGTATTGCTCGCCGAGATCGCGCAAGGTCTGCGGATCGATCGCGGCAAGATCCTGCGGGTAGTTTTTGAGCGTACGGGCGAGGATGCCGATGTCCGGCAGTTCGGTGGTGCCTTCGATCTGGCTGTGGCTGGAAAGGATCTGCTCGACCAGCGTGGAGCCCGCGCGCGGCATGCCG
>CANGJI010000092.1 GCA_947454135.1 Sphingomonadaceae bacterium | reverse complement strand
GCGCGCTCTCGAGGAACGAACCGAAGACGTTACCCACGCCGATGGCGGCCATGCCGGCGCCGATCGCAGCGAGACCCGCACCGATGAGCTTGGCGCTTGCAGGTTCCATGACTTAAACTCCCTTTTCTCACAAAATCAGATGGATGGATACGATACTCAAGAAACGCGTCTAATAACTCAGTGCAGATGCTCGGCGTCGTTGATGTAGAGCGACGTGAGCAGCGCAAAGACGTAGGCCTGGATGCCGGCGACGAGGATCTCGAGCGCGCAGATGGCAACCATCAGGATGAAGCTGGGGATCGAGACGAGACCCATGAAGAACGCACCGGCGTTGGCGCCGCCGATCACGAAGCTCGACAGCACCTCAAGCAGCACGTGGCCGGCCATCATCGCGACGAAGAGACGCAGGCCGAGGCTGAAGGGGCGCACGAGGAACGAGACCAGCTCGATCACGAAGATCAGCGGGATCATCGGCAGCGGCGTACCGTGCGGCACGAACAGCGAGAAGAAGTGCAGGCCGTGCTTGTAGAAGCCGACCACCAGCACGATCGAGAACGACAGGATGGCGAGCACGCCCGTCGCGGTGAAGTGGCTGGTGAAGGTGAACGGGTGCAGGCCGACGAGACCGAGCGGCAGCAGGCCGAGCAGATTCGCGAACAGAATGAACATGAACAGCGAGAACACGTAAGGCAGGTACTTGCGACCTTCCTTGCCGACGTTGGCCGAGAGCATGTTCTCGATGAAGCCGGTCATCGTCTCGACCATCATCTGCCAGCGGCCGGGGACGAGCTCGCGCTTCATCCCGCCCAGCATGAAGGCATAGAGGACGACTGCGGAGATCAGCATCCACAGCGCCGAGTTGGTGAACGCAATGTTGAACCCGCCAAGGGCCCAGTGATCGGTGCCGAACAGCGGCTCGATCGTGAACTGGTGCATCGGATCAACTTTGGCTTCGGTTGCCACGCGCGAAAATCCCGTTTCCTGTTATGCCAAAACGGCCTTCCAACGCGGCCCCCACCAAAACGGGAGGGTCAATCGGAACGCCGGTTCGCAATCCGGATGATGTTTCTGAAGGCGACTGCGATCCCGAGGAACAGCATCACCATCAGGCCCCAGTGGCCGCGACCGACGAACCAATCAATGGCCACGCCAACCGCTGCACCCCCGATCATTCCCCCCAGCAGCTCGGCCAGAACCTGGTTGCCGAGGCGGTATCCCGCGTCGGCACCTTGCTGTCCGCTGCGCGTCCGCTCCGCTTCGCTGGCCCTCGCCGCGGCAAGCCGCGCTTCGAGCGATGCGATCCGGGCATCTGCGCCGTTGGGGTCCTCACCGGAGGGGTCGTCAACCATACCAGCCTTCTTTTCGCTTCAGTGCAGCGCAAAGGGCGTGGCGCGGGAAACGGTCCCCCGTCAAGGGCACCGGCCCTTTAGGAAGGGCGGCTTATCAAGTCAACCGCGCCCGACTGGCTGTAAACCGCAGATTTGCGGCATGTGCGAAGGCGCGCGCCGGGTTATTCCCCCGGCACGCGCCGCAAAACACCGCGATTTGACCTTAGGGGCAGCGCGAATCGCGCAAGGGGGGCGCGGAGGTCCGCGTCTTCCACGTGCCGTCCGGGCCCTGATACTTTTCGCCGGGCTGCGTCTGCGAAATGAGCAGGCAGCCCGAGGTAAGCGCATATTCCTCGACAGTGGCGTGAGCTGCGGCTGCCTTCTCGGCGTAGACCGCCTTGCGCTTGATATTGAGCTCGTCGATCACGGCCTTCAGCGAAGGGCTCGGCGGCACGACATAGCCGAGGTAGCCATCGACCTTCTCGCCCACCTGCCCTGCGGCGCGCGCGGCGGCATAGGCGGGATCGCGCTGCGCCAGCGCGGCGGCGGGGATCATGCCCGCAACTGCGAAGGCGGCCGCTGCGAGACCGAGCTTTTGGAATGAACGTGCCATCTCAGAAAATGTCCTTGTTGCTGTCGATCGTCTGGCTGGCATCTCCGGCGAGGCGATAGACCACTTCCTGCTTGATGTTGATGTTGAGCTCGATGACGATGGGCTTGTCGGGCGCTTTCACGGTAATGCACCCGCTCGTCAGCATCGAGCCTGCCACCACCACGGCCGCAAGGCACAATCGCCTCAGCCTCTCGCGTGTCCCCGACATTCCGTCTCGCCCCTCACCTTGTATGGGCCACTTGGTTGCAGGGTTGCTGGACCTCGTCAATTGCTGGATCCTTTTGGCTTGGGCGTGCTGACCGGAGGCTGAACACTGATTGCAGGGGCCGGAAAGGTTTCCGGCGTCATGGTTCCGGGAGGCAGGCCCCGGAACGCCCCTGGCGGCGGCTGCGGGTTCATGGAGCTGATCAGGCGATAGAACGGCGCATGGATGTTGACGTTGAACTTCACCGGCACCCGCGCGACCTGCCGGGTGATGAAGTTCTGCTTGGCATCCTTGCCTTGGCGGATCCCGGTGAACTCCACCCGCGTCACGACATCGCCCGCCAGGTTGCCGTCCATGCCGATGGTCATCTTCTTGTAATCGAGCGATTTCAGCGCATCGAACGCGAAATTCGCCATGGCCGAGAGGTCCTTGTACGACAGTGCGCCGACATAGGATACCGTGCCGCCCGGCGGCCTCGAGATGAGTTCGCCCCCGGTGATCCGCCCGCCATTCGCATCGAATTCGAGCGGCAGGTGCCCGTCAAACATCCCGGTCGCGGAGAGGTTGGCCAGTTCCATCCGCTCGAGGAACTTGGCCGCATCGAGCCCCTCGATCTCGATCCGGAAGCGCCGCGGCTCGTTCACGGTCGTGCGCAGGTCGCTTGGCGCCAGCCGCAGCTTGCCGCCGAGGAACGGCCAGATCCCGCTGTTGATGCGCACGACCTGATCGGGTTGCAGCTCCATGTCGATCACGCCGTCATTCACCTCGATCCCCGGATTGGCGGAAGCTACGTGCAGGATCTGGTGCGGCGCGGTCACCATGCCGATCAGGTCGGTGAAAACGAACGTGCCGGAGAGGCCCTTGACCGGGCCGAATGCGGCGGAAAAAGCGAAGCTGTCGGTGCCGAACGCGCCTGAGCTCGTCACGCGGTCGGCAGTCCAGTCGACCACGCCCTTGCCCCGCACGGTCCCTTCGGCATCGGCGACAATGCCCCGGAACTGCGGCGCCAGATCGCGCAGTTGCAAGCCGCCAACCTTGCCGGGAACGATCTTGCCCTTGTCGAACACGAGGCCATCGACAACGAGATCGGCGTGTCCGCGCGCGGTGGCCAGATCATGCCGCAGCGCCACGCGCAGCACCTCGCGCCGCGAATCCGGTTCGCGCAGCAGCGCGTCCGCCACGATGCGGTTGTCCTTGAGCGTGAGGACACCGTTCTCCCCCGCCAGCCGCTTGAAGCGCGCGGGCTGGAAGCGGTCGGAGGCGGCAAAGCGCACCCCGCTGAGCGTCAGGACCCCGTCGGCAAAGCGCCAGTCGCCCGCCGCATCGGCCATGTCGATCGGAACGGCGGCCAGCTTTGCATCCACGCCGTCGAACGTGCCGGTAAAGTCCTTGCCGAGCTGCGCCACGACATTGGCAAGCTTCAGCCGCGTCGCGGTATCGGCAGGCCCGAGCACCACGTCCGCCCCGCGCACCGTCAGCGTTCCCTGCGATGATGGCGGCCAGGCAAGGCCGACCGGCCCGGTGTTCATGACCAGCGGCGTCTCGCCGAGATGCCCGCTCAGTGACAGCGCATTGATGCCGAGCGCTACCGAGAACCCGCGCGGCATGCTCTGCACAATGGCGTGCCCGCCTGCGGGGCAGACCGTCAGCTGCCGCTTGTCGAGCGTGACCGCGCCGAGTTCGAGGCTGGCGAACGAAGGGTTCATGCAGCGCTGCCACAATGCGAGATCGCCGCGCGGGCCGATCGTGCCGGCGATCGGCAGGGCAAGGCCGCGCAACGCCCCGCCCGGAATGCCGCCGGAAGCCAGCGCTGTCCCGCTGAACGACAGCGCCCCGCCGGGCCCTTGCGTGATTTCCATCAGCGGCACGGCCAGCATGTCGGCGCCGCTGCGATACTCCGCCATGCGCAGCTTGAGCGCCGGACGCCCGCCAGCGCCCGGCTCCATGCGCCCGGTGATCGGCGGCAAGCCCTCACCCGCCATGACGAAATTGCCGGTCAGGATGGGCAGCTTGTCAGGCTCGGAGGCGACCTGCAGGCGGGAGACAGAGAGCAGCGCCGCGCCGCTCCCGCCGCGCAGCACCGCATTGGGAGCAACCAGGCTCCAGCGCGCGCCATCACGCCGCAGCACGACATCGCCGGCAAGCCGGCTGCCGCGCTCCTCCCGCGCCAGCGCGCCGTGCAGTTTCGCAAGCAGCGAGGCCGCCAGCGTGCCCTCGGCTGCCGCCTCAGCGCCTGCCAGCGCCCGCTCGGTCGCGGCTCCGCGCGCCAGGCCGCGGCCCGAAACGCTGCCGCGAAACACGATGTTCTGCGCGCCGGACTTGAGCTCGAGATCGCCGTCGATCCCGAGCGTCCCTGCCGTCAGGCTCGCGGTGCGCAGCCCGTTCGCCTCGCTGAGCAGGTGCCCCCGCAGTTCGCCCAGCTTGAACGCGAGTTCGCCGCCGAGCATGAAGCGCGACGCGGCCACGCCCGGCGCCGTCAGCGCCCCCGCTTCGAGCTTGCCCTTAATCGTCGCGCCGCCAAGGTCCTTGTCGCCAGTCACATTGAGCGCGAGCGCCGAAGGCCCGGCCGTGATCGTCTTCCCGCAGGCAAGCCCGCCGAGCCT
Source organism: Sphingomonadaceae bacterium (assembly GCA_947454135.1). Lineage (GTDB taxonomy): Bacteria > Pseudomonadota > Alphaproteobacteria > Sphingomonadales > Sphingomonadaceae > Novosphingobium. The sequence continues at coordinate 7,486 of CANGJI010000092.1, read as the reverse complement.
CAGCGGTCCGGCAAAGCGCGGCCGCCCCCCCGCGACCGAGACCGTCCCGTAAGCGCTGAACCGGTCTCCGGCGCAGCCCGCCGCTGATACGCCGGGCATGATCGCCGCAAGCGTACCCTTGAAGCCGTCCGAAAGATTGCCCGCACCATCGACCTTTGCCGCCAGCCGCCCGAAGTCCGTTTCCAGCAGCGCGCGGCCATCGACGACCTTGAGATCGAGGTCCGGCAGTCCCGGCGCAGTCCCCGAAGGCGCGTTCGAAAGGATCACCTTGTCGAGCGCGCCAAAGCTCAGGTGGCCCTGACGATAGGCCCCGTAAAGCCTTGGCTGCTCAAGGATGATCTGCCCGATGCGCGGTCCGAGCAGGCCATAGGCCATGCGCACTTCGGCCTTCGTGGCGGTGAAATCGGGATGCGCCGGATCGCCGATCACTATGTTCGAAAGCACCTGCCTGTCCGCACCGATGCTGTCGATCACGTAGCGCCCGGGCAGGCCCATCTGCGCCAGCTGGCGGTCGATCAGCCCCGCCGCAATCTGCTCGCGCGCAGACCACAGGCCCACCGCCAGCGCAGCGAATGCACCGGCTGAAACCAGCGCGACCCGGCGGCGCTTGCCGCTTCGCGGCGCGGCAGGCGGGCCCTCCGGCGATTCGTTCAGAGGCTCGGTCTCGTCCGGCATTGGAGCCCTTGTTGCCCAGCCCTCTCCGCGAAGCAATGCCGCCGCTTGCGCCATCTGCGCAAGGCAGGCAAAGTCCGCCGCATTCATGGACGAACCGCCCAGCCTCTTCCCCGAGCCCAGCCGCAGCAGCAAGTCAGAGAAGGACCGCGTGCGCGAGGCTGGCCTCGATCCGTCCGGCCACCGCGCCCGCCTCAGGAAGCGCCTGCTAGAAGGCGGCGATGATGCGCTCGGCGATCACGAGGTGATCGAATACCTGCTGATGACCGCAATCCCCCGGCAGGATGTGAAGCCACACGCCCGCATGCTGCTGCAACGGTTCGGCAGCCTCGCCGCAGTGCTCAACGCCGATGCGCAGACGCTCATGGGCGTCCCGGGCATCAAGGACGCCGCCGCCGCCGCGCTCAAGATCGTCGGCATTTCAGCCCGCCGCCTCGCCCGCCAGACCGTGCGCGAGGAGCCGGTCCTGTCCAGCTGGCAGGCGCTGCTCGATTACCTGCACATCGACATGGCGCACCTCAACCATGAACGCGTGCGCGTGCTCTATCTCAACACGCAGAACCGCCTGATCCTCGACCAGATCGTCAGCGACGGCACGCTCGACGAATCAGCGATCTACACGCGCGAGATCATCGCCAAGGCCATGGCGATCGGCGCTGCAGCCCTGATTCTCGTCCACAACCACCCCTCCGGCAGCCCCGAGCCGAGCCGCGCCGATATCCAGATCACCCAGAAGATCATGGAGGCAGGCCGCCTCCTTGGCATTGTCGTCCACGATCACGTGATCATCGGGCGGCAAGGCCATGTCAGCCTGAAAGCCAAGGGCCTGATCTGATGTGCGTTGCCGCTGCCGCTTTCCGCGCGCATCCGCGCTGGCGCCTCGTCGTCATCGGGAATCGCGACGAGTTCCACGAACGCCCCACCGCGCCGCTTGCTCGCTGGAAGAACGGCGTCATCGCCGGGCGCGATTTACAGGCGGGCGGCACATGGCTCGGGGTGAATGAAGCAGGCCGCTTTGCCCTCGTCACCAACTTGCGCGTCGATGGCTATCCGCGGGCCGAACTGGCTTCCCGCGGCGCGCTGGTGACGGACTGGCTCGCAGGGCTTGAACCGCCCGCGCCCGAAACCATGAACCCGTTCAACCTGTTCATGGCCGATCCTGACACCGCGTGGCACCTCACCAACCACCCCGAAGTGCGCCGCCTCCCCCTCGCCCCCGGCATCCACGGCCTCTCCAACGGCCCTCACGAGCAGCCCTGGGCCAAGACCCGCGCACTCGAATCCGCGCTCGGCGCATGGCTGGAAGCAGGGGGCACGGATCCCGCGCCGCTCTTCGCCGCCCTCGCAGACCGCACCGAACGCGCCGGGGACGGTCCGGAGCCGCGCTTCTCCCCCGTCTTCATCCGCAATCCGCTCTACGGCACGCGCTGCTCTACCGTGCTCCTGATCGCCGCCGACGGCACCGCTCGCATCATCGAACGCCGCTTCGATGCAGACGGCGAGACTACCGGCGAAACCGAGATCGCCTTCACCACCACCTGAAGCCGGCCCGAAGCTGGTCTGAAGCCAGAATGACGGGGGCCTCTTGCCTTCCCGGCCCTCGGCTCCTAGCGGCTCCCGCAAGTAACCGCGCTTGAGGAGTCGTCCATGGTCCCCCGTTATGCCCGCCCCGCGATGACCGCGATCTGGGAGCCGGAGGCGCGCTATCGCATCTGGTTCGAGATCGAGGCCCATGCGACGGAAAAGCTCGGCGAACTCGGCGTCGTGCCCCCGTCCGCCGCCAAGGCGCTGTGGGACTGGTGGGCGACCAATCCGAAGATCGATGTCGCCGCGATCGACGCGATCGAGGCTGTCACCAAGCACGACGTCATCGCCTTCCTCGACTGGGTGGCCAAGGAAGTCGGCCCCGAAGCCCGCTTCATGCACCAGGGCATGACCAGCTCCGACGTGCTCGACACCACGCTCAACGTGCAGCTGACGCAGGCCGCCGACATCCTGATCGCCGATGTCGACGCGCTGCTCGCAGCCATCAAGCGCCGCGCGGTGGAGCACAAGTACACCCCCACCATCGGCCGCAGCCACGGCATCCATGCCGAACCGACCACTTTCGGCCTCAAGCTTGCGCAGGCCTACGCCGAGTTCGCCCGCTGCCGCGCACGGCTCGTCGCCGCCCGCGCCGAAGTCGCGACCTGCGCCATCTCGGGCGCGGTGGGCACTTTCGCCAATATCGATCCGGCGGTCGAAGCCCATGTCGCCGAAAAGCTCGGCCTCGCGGTCGAGCCTGTCTCCACGCAGGTCATCCCGCGCGATCGCCACGCGATGTTCTTCGCTGTCCTCGGCGTCATCGCCAGCAGCATCGAGCGCCTCGCCACCGAAGTGCGGCACCTCCAGCGCACCGAAGTGCTGGAAGCGGAGGAATACTTCTCGCCCGGCCAGAAGGGCTCGTCGGCAATGCCGCACAAGCGCAACCCGGTGCTCACCGAAAACCTCACCGGCCTCGCCCGCGTCGTCCGCTCCGCCGTCACCCCTGCGCTCGAAAACGTCGCGCTGTGGCATGAGCGCGATATTTCGCACTCCTCGGTCGAGCGCTACATCGGCCCCGACGCCACCATCACGCTCGATTTCGCGCTGGCGCGCCTTACCTCGGTGATCGACAAGCTGCTCGTCTATCCCGAGCGCATGCAGAAGAACCTCGACCGCATGGGCGGCCTCGTCCACTCGCAGCGCGTGCTCCTCGCGCTCACGCAGGCAGGCCTCACGCGCGACGATTCCTATCGGCTCGTCCAGCGCAACGCGATGCAGGTCTGGCAGTCGGACGGCCAGCTCTCGCTGCTCGAACTGCTCAAGGCCGATCCCGAAGTCAGCGCGGTGATGTCCGCGCAGGATCTCGAGGACAAGTTCAACCTCGACTACCACTTCAAGGCGGTCGACACGATCTTCGCGCGGGTTTTCGGGGAGTAAGGGGGGACTCGCCTTGCAGGCCAAAGCGGACTAGCTTGGCCGCCAAGAACGGGAGGGACCTCGGATGAAATCGCTGCGCTCGATCCTGTGGCTCGTGATCGTGGCCGCACTCGCCGCGTTTTCCGCGGCGAACTGGGTGCCGGTCGAACTCACCGTGTGGCAGGGTCTCGTGCTCGATACCAAGCTGCCCGCGCTGGTCATCGCCGCGTTCCTCCTCGGTCTCGTGCCGATGTGGCTGATCCACCGCACCACCCGCTGGCGGCTCCAGCGCCGCATCGCCAACCTTGAAACCACGCTGGCGGGAAGCGCCTCGCTGTCCTCCACCCACCTCGAAGCAGCCCGGAAAGCAAACGAAGCATCATGAGCAATCCCGTCTATCTCGCGCTCGATCTGCCCCGCCTTGATGCCGGGCTCGCGCTGATCCAGAAGGTCAGGGGCCATATCGGCGGGGTGAAGCTCGGCCTCGAATTCTTCTGCGCGCACGGGCACCACGGCGTGCATGAAGTCGCCAAGCTCGGCCTCCCGATCTTCCTCGACCTCAAGCTGCACGACATTCCCAACACCGTCGCCGCGGCGATGCAGTCGATCCACGTGCTCGAACCGGCCATCGTCACGATTCACGCCAGCGGCGGCCGCGCGATGATGGAAGATGCCAAGGCTGCGGCTGGCGAACATTGCAAGGTCGTCGCCGTCACCGTGCTCACCAGCCTCGATGACGACGATCTCACCGCCGTCGGCGTCTCGGCCACTGCCCACGATCAGGCGCTGCGCCTTGCCGATCTTGCACAGGAAGCCGGTCTCGATGGCATCGTCTGCTCGGGCCATGAAGTCGGCGCGATCCACAAGCGCTGGAAGAACGGCTTCTTCGTCGTCCCCGGCCTGCGGCCCGATACGGGCCACACGGCAGACCAGAAGCGCATCGTCACCCCCGCCGCAGCGCGCCGTGATGGGGCCAGCGTCCTCGTCATCGGACGCCCGATCAGCCGCGCTGAAGATCCCGTCGCCGCTGCCCGAGCCATCGAAGCCACGCTCTGAGCCAAGCCGCCATGACCACGACGACCTACCGCATCGCCGGCCCCGCCGACGCGCCTGCCGTTCGTGCCCTGATCGAGAGCGGCTACCGCGGTGACAGCGCGCGGCAGGGCTGGACCAACGAAGCCGACCTCCTCGAAGGCGACCGCACCAGCGTGGAGGAAGTCGCTGCGATGATCGCCGCGCCCGAAAAGCGCGTCCTCCTCGCCGAACGCGATGGCGCGCTCGTCGGCACGGTCACGATCACCGATCTTGGCCGCGGCAAGGCATACATGGGCCTCCTCTGCGTCTCGCCCACCTTGCAGGCCGGCGGCCTCGGCCGCGCGCTGGTGAGCGAAGTGGAAGCGCTCGCCGTCAGGGAGTTCGGTGCAGACCGCATGGAACTCATCGTGGTCGACGTCCGCGAGGAGCTGATCGCGTGGTACGAACGGCGCGGCTATGTCCGCACCGGCGAACTGCGGCCCTTCCCGCTGCCGATGGATGTGCCCTACAAGATGGTCGTACTCGAACGGCCTATCGCCTGACCGGCACCTGTCAGCGCGGTTCAGCCCCCTGAAAGCCGCACCCGTGCAATCGCTCGGCGACCGTTTCAAGGGGACCGACCGATGACCAGCACTTACACCTCGCTCCTGATGGCTGCCGCGCTCGCCGCCGCCGCAAGCACAGCCCCCGCCATGGCGCAGTCCGTCTCGTCCGCCCCGGTGGTCGCGCCCGGCAACGCCGTGCTGACCATCAGCGCCGATGGCCGCTCCAGCCGCACGCCCGATCTTGCCGTCTTCAGCGCCGGCGTCACCACACAGGCCAAGACGGCCTCCGCCGCGCTTTCGCAAAACGCCGAGCAGATGAACGCGGTCATCTCGGCGCTCAAGGCCTCGGGCATTGCCGAGCGCGACATCCAGACCAGCAACCTCTCGGTGAACCCGGTCTACGGCCAGCAACGCGCCGACACCAACGGCAACATCAGCAGCGAACCGCTGATCATCGGCTACCAGGCAACCAACCAGGTCGAGGTCAAGCAGCGCAAGATCGGCAATTACGGCAAGACGATCGACACGCTGGTCAGCGCCGGCGCCAATCAGGTCAGCGGCCCCTCGTTCCAGCTCGACAACCCCGATGTCGCCAGCGACGAAGCGCGCATCGAAGCGATGAAAAAGGCCCGCGCCCGTGCCGAACTCTATGCCAGGGCCGCTGGCCTCTCGGTCAAGCGCATCCTCACCATCAGCGAAAGCGGCGGCTATGCCCCGCAGCCGATGGTGATGTTCGCCCGCGCCGATGCCATGATGGCCAAGGCGCCGAGCCCGGTTGCCGCCGGTGAAGTGCAGGTCGGCGCGAATGTGACGGTGACGTTCGAACTCGGGCAGTAGTCAAACCCAACCCCAACCCCTCCCGCAGGCGGGAGGGGAGAGTTTTACGGTGTCTGCCCCCTCCCGCCTGCGGGAGGGGTCGGGGGTGGGCAAGCGGCACACACAGCCATTTGACCCGCACGCGGCCACCTCCTATCCCCCCGCCATGCCCGCCCCCCACATCAAGATCTGCGGCCTCACCACCCCGGCCGCAGTTGACGCCGCCATCGCCGCACGCGCGGACTATATCGGCCTCGTCTCCTTCCCCCGCTCTCCCCGCCACCTCGGCGCCGCAGACGCCGCCAGGCTCGCTGATCGCGCCAAGGGCCGCGCCAAGGTCGTTGGCCTGTTCGTCGATCCCGCCGACAGCCTGCTGGGCGAACTGGTCGCTGCCGCGAAGCTCGATGTGATCCAGCTCCACGGCGAGGAAGATCCCGCGCGCGTCGCCGCCGTCCGCGCCGCCTTCGGCCTTCCGGTGTGGAAAGCACTCCCGGTCGCCACCAAGGCTGATGTCGAATGCGCGAAGGCCTATGCCGGTGCCGCCGATCTCGTCCTGTTCGATGCCAAGGCCCCCAAGGGCGCCGCCATGCCTGGCGGTCTCGGCCTCGTGTTCGATTGGACCCTGCTTGCCGCACACAAGGGCCCGCTCGCATGGGGCCTCGCCGGGGGCCTCTCCCCCGCCAATGTCGCGCAGGCGGTCCGCGCCACGCAGGCCCCGCTGGTCGATGTTTCCTCCGGCGTCGAATCCGCACCCGGCGTGAAGGACGAGAGCCTCATCGCCGAATTCTGCAAGGCCGCACGCGCCGCCTGATTGCCCTAAAGCCCGTTTGAATTGCAGGGGGCGAATCTGGACAAGCGCCCGCCCCTCTGCCAAGCGAGGCGCCATGAACGCGCCCATCCCAAACAGCTTCCGCAACCAGCCCGACGCTCAGGGCCATTTCGGCCAGTTCGGCGGCCGCTATGTCGCCGAAACGCTGATGCCGCTGATCCTTGATCTGGAAGCAGAATATCGCAAGGCCAAGGCGGACCCCGCCTTCCACGCCGAGTTCGACGACCTGCTCGAGCACTACGTCGGCCGCCCCAGCCCGCTCTATTTCGCCCCGCGCCTCACGGAGGAACTGGGCGGCGCACAGGTCTGGTTCAAGCGCGACGAGCTCAACCACACCGGCGCGCACAAGATCAACAACTGCATCGGCCAGATCCTCCTCGCCATCCGCATGGGCAAGACGCGGATCATCGCCGAGACCGGCGCTGGCCAGCATGGCGTCGCCACCGCCACCGTCTGCGCGCGCTTTGGCCTGCCCTGCACGATCTTCATGGGCGCGACCGACGTCGCCCGCCAGCAGCCCAACGTGTTCCGCATGAAGCTGCTCGGCGCCGAAGTCGTCCCCGTCACCGCCGGTGCCGCCACGCTCAAGGACGCGATGAACGAGGCGCTGCGCGATTGGGTCGCCAACGTCCACAACACCTTCTACATC
>CANGJI010000091.1 GCA_947454135.1 Sphingomonadaceae bacterium | reverse complement strand
GTTAGGCCGTCAGATTACGCCGCGAGAGCGAGTGCTTCGTTGTCGTTGGCACTTGTGGGTTTTGAGCCTTTAACGGGTTACTCAGCCCGGACGAAAATACCGCTTTTCAACACACGTCGATCCTAGTTCGGCCCCATCAACACCTCTGCGACAACAGAGCCCGGCCTGTTCCAGCCGGTGGTGATGGTGGAGCCGCCGGGTACCGCCCCCGGGTCCGCTGCGCCTATTGCACGATACAGTTTATCGCCATAGCCGGCCGAAGCCGGCACCGCCGATATAGGAGCGCAGCAGCGGAAAGGGAAGGGGCACGCCCCTCCCTCTCGCAAACGGTCAGCCCTTCTTCAGCGCATCGCGGATTTCGGTCAGCAGTTCGACCTCGCTCGGGCCTGCCGGAGCTGCGGGAGCCTCGGGCTTGGCCGGCATCATCTTGTTCGCCGCGCGCACGATCTGGAAGATCACGAACGCCATGAGCAGGAAGCTGATGATCGCGGTGACGAACGCGCCATAGCCCAGCATCGGCACGCCCGCCGCCTTGAGCGCGGCATAGTCCGTAAGCGAACCCTTGTAGGTATCTGGCACTGCGCCCAGCACCACGAACTTGTTGGTGAAGTTCACCCCGCCGGTCACCACCCCGATCACCGGCATGATCACGTCCTCCGTCAGCGAAGTGACGATCTTGCCGAAGGCCGCGCCGATGATCACACCAACCGCGAGATCGAGCACGTTGCCGCGCGAAACGAAGTCCCGGAATTCTCCCATCATGCCCATGATATTGTTCTCCTCTCAGGCCTGTTCACCCAAGTGCTTCGTGCCATTCGCAAACCTTTGTAACAAGTGGGGTGATGCTCCACTCCGGTGCAGCCCTTGAACGGTCATGCCAAGGCGCTACATCTGTCGGCGATACATCCCGCCGTCTGCGCGGCGGGGATACGCTAGGGAACATATCTCGATGGCCGCTTCGCTGTTTGCCCGACTGTCTCGGCCTCTGGCCCGTCTTGCCTTCGTCGCCGTGGCTGCGGCAAGTCTCGCCGGCTGCGGGATGAATTCGATCCCCACGGCTGAAGAGGCTGCCAAGTCCAAGTGGGCCGAGGTGCAGAACCAGTATCAGCGCCGCTCCGACCTGATCCCGAACCTCGTCGCCACGGTGAAGGGCGCGGCGAACTTCGAGCAGAGCACGCTGGTCAAGGTGACCGAAGCACGCGCCAAGGCAACCAGCATCCAGATTTCAGCTTCGGACCTCACCGATGCCGACAAGATGGCAAAGTTCCAGGCAGCGCAGGAACAGCTCTCCAGCGGCCTCGGACGCCTGCTGGTTGCGGCGGAAGCCTACCCCGAGCTCAAGGCCAACGACAACTTCAAGACCCTGCAGGACCAGATCGAGCGGACCGAGAACCGCATCGCGATTGCCCGGCGCGACTACAACGATGCGGTGCAGTCCTATAACACCACGATCCGCACCTTCCCCGCGATCATCGGCGCGAAGGTGATCTATGGCGCCAAGCCGATGGTGCCCTTCACCGCGACCACCCCCGGCGCCGATACCGCGCCGACCGTGAGCTTCGACGGCCCGGCAGCACCCGCCGCCAACGACAACGCCGCGAGCGGCGCGAGCAAGGCGGCAGCGAACTGAGCCCCGGGGCACGGAGCCCCCGCTCATGAAGCGCATCATCCTGCTTCTGCTTGCCGCGCTGGCCCTCATCGCGGGGCCAGCAGCGGCGCAGACGTTCCCCAAGCTGACCGGCCGCGTGGTCGATGAAGCCCATCTGCTTTCGCCAGAGCAGGCTGCCGCGCTTGATGCCAGGCTGGCCGCGCTGGAGCAGCAATCGCAGCGGCAGATGGTGATCGCCACGATCCCGAGCCTCGAAGGATACGACATCGAGGACTACGGCTACCGGCTTGGCCGCGCCTGGGGCATCGGTGACAAGCAGCGCAATGACGGGCTGTTGCTGATTGTCGCGCCGAACGACCGCCAGGTCAGCATCGAGGTCGGCTATGGGCTGGAAGGCATCGTCTCCGATGCCGTGGCGAGCGAGATCAGGCGAAACGAGATTGTTCCCCACTTCAAGGCGGGCGACTACGCGGGCGGGATCATTGCGGCCACAGACAAGCTCGTCACCCAGTTGCAACTGCCCGAAGACGAAGCCCGCAAAGTGGCGGCGAACGCCGAGCAGCGGCAGCGCAAGGCCAAGGAGCCGCGTTTCGATTTCGGGACAGTCGTGTTCCTCGTCATCTTCTTCCTTTTCTTCGTCCTCCCGTTCCTGCGCGCGCTGCGAGGCGGCGGGCGGCGCTATGGTGCGCCGGGCGTGATGATCTTCCCAACCGGCGGCTGGGGCAGCGGCGGGTCCGACTGGGGCAGCGGTGGCGGGTCCGACTGGGGCGGTGGCGGCGGCTTTTCGGGCGGCGGCGGCAGCTTCGGCGGCGGCGGTTCGTCAGGGAGTTGGTGAGATGCTGAGCGAACAGGACCGCAAGCGCATCGCCGAAGCAGTAGCGGCTGCCGAAGCCCGCAGCGCAGGCGAGATCGTGACGATCGTGACCCCGCAGTCCGATCCCTACCGCGATGTGGCGCTCGCATGGAGCATCTCGATCGCCTTCCTCGCGCTTGCGGCGCTGGAATTGGCGCCGAACTTCTACCTCGGCCTGATCGAGCGCGTTCTGGGCCTGTGGGACCACGAATGGACGCCCCGGCAGGTGCTCGGGATCGCGCTGACCGTCGCGGCACTCAAGTTCCTCGGCATGCTGCTGATCATGGCATGGCGGCCCTTGCGCCTCGCCCTGACGCCAACGCCGATCAAGGCCGCCCGCGTCCACGCCCGCGCGCTCACCTGCTTCCGCATCGGCGCGGAAGGGCGCACCACCGGGCGTACCGGCATTCTCATCTACCTCTCCCTCGCCGAGCACCGCGCCGAAATCATTGCGGACGAGGCCATCGCGAGCAAAGTCGCACCCGAAGTCTGGGGTGATGCCATGCACGCGCTGCTCGGGCCGATCCGTGCGGGACAAGTGGGCGAGGGCATGATTGCCGCCATCGGCAAAGTGGGCGCGGTGCTCGCCGAACACCTGCCGCGCGCCGATGATGACGAGAACGAACTGCCGGACCGGGTGATCGAAGTCTAGAACCTGTTCTCCCCTTCCCGTTCGTGTCAATCTCGACTTCGCTCGACCCGAACGGCTGCTGAAATTGGATAGCGCTTGTGAGCCTTGAAGACGAATTCCGCGACCACCCCGAAGACATCCGCTGGCAGGGCCGCTTCATTACCGCCAAGACACGGGGGCGCTGGGAGTATGTGAGCCGCGCGCGCGGCATCAAGGCGGCGGTCATTCTCGCGATCACGCCGGACGACGAAGTCGTGCTGGTCGAGCAGTTCCGGGTGCCGCTCGGCCGTGCCTGCATTGAGCTGCCTGCGGGCCTCATCGGCGATGACGCGGGCGGCGAGGGCGAGGAAGCGGCGACGGCTGCCGTGCGTGAACTGGAGGAAGAGACCGGCTACCGCGCAGGCCGCATGGAAGACCTCGGCGAGTACTATTCAAGCCCCGGCATGGTCACCGAGGCCTTCACGCTGTTTCGTGCCCACGATCTGGAGCGCGTCGGCCCCGGCGGCGGAGTCGAAGGCGAAGGGATCACCGTGCTCCACGTGCCGCGCGCCGAACTGCCGCAGTTTCTCGAAGCGAAGCGCGCCGCCGGTTATGCCATCGACGTACGGATGCTCATGCTGCTAAGTCCGCTCTGGTTCAAAGAATAAGCGAGAGGATTGGGGCTGATGGGCAGGGTTTCGGGAAAGCTGGCATTGGTGACGGGCGCGGCGCAGGGCTTGGGCGCAGCACATGCGGCGCTGCTGGCGCGCGAAGGCGCAAAAGTGCTGCTGACCGATATCAACGCCGAAGGTGCCGCCGCGCAGGCCGAGGCGATCAACGCCGAATGGGGCGCCGGCACGGCCTTCGCGATGCGGCATGACGTGACCAGCCCCGATGACTGGGATGCCGCCATCGCCATGGCAGCAGACAAGCTGGGCGGGCTCTCCGTGCTCGTCAACAACGCCGGTGTCGGCGTGCGCGGGAATATCGAGACCTGCACGCTGGAAGACTGGCACCGCGGCTTTGCGATCAACGTCGATTCGGTGTTCCTCGGGTGCCAGAAGGCGCTGCCGCTCCTCAAGGACAACCAGCCCGGCTCGATCATCAACATCAGCTCGATCGCTGGCCTGATCGCCTCCGATACCATGCCCGGCTACAACGCCAGCAAGGCGGCGGTCTGGATGCTGACCAAGTCGGTCGCGCTCTACTGCGCCAAGCGCGGGTGGGACATCCGCTGCAATTCGGTCCACCCCACCTTCGTCGACACGCCGATCCTCGACGGCATCAGTGCCAATGCAAACCTCACCAAGGACGTGGTGATGGGCAAGCTTGCCCGCCAGATCCCCTTGGGCCGGGTCGGCGAACCGAACGACATCGCCAACGGCGTGCTCTACCTCGCGAGCGACGAGAGCCGCTTCATGACCGGTGCGGAGCTCAAGCTGGACGGCGGCATTTCGGCGATGTGAGCGGCCCCGCGCAGGGCCTCCACACATGATAGACTGGCCAGTCTTCGCGCTGATCCTGTTCGCGGCTTCGCTGCACGCGAGCTGGAACGCGTTCCTCAAGGGGAGCGGCGACACGCTGCTCTCGACCACGCTGGTCATGGGCGGCGCGGCGCTGATCGCACTTGCCGCCCTGCCCTTCCTGCCCGTGCCGGCACCGGCGAGCTGGCCCTATCTCGGCGTCTCGGCGGTGCTGCAGGTGGCCTATCTCGCCCTGCTCGTACGCGTCTACCGCACGGTAGACATGAGCCTTGCCTATCCGTTGATGCGCGGCTGCGCACCGCTGACGGTCGCGCTCGTCAGCCACTTCTTGCTTGGCGAAGCTGTCCCCACCCTCGCCTGGCTCGGCGTCGGCACGATCTGCCTCGGCATTCTGGCCATGACGCTGGGGGCACGCGGATCGCTGCGTCCGGCGGGCCTTGCTGCCGCGCTGACCAATGCCACGATCATCGCGGCCTACACCCTTATCGACGGCACCGGCGCGCGGGCATCGGGCGCGCCGACATCCTATACGCTGTGGCTTTCGCTGCTGACGGGCCTCGCCATGGTGATCTGGACCGTCCGCGCGCGCGGGGCGCAGGCCTATGGCTATGTTCGCAAGAACTGGCCCATCGGCCTGTTTGGCGGGCTGGGCACGATCGTGTCCTATTCCATCGCGCTCTGGGCGATGACGATGGCGCCAATTGCAATGGTCGCCGCGCTGCGCGAGACCTCGATCCTGTTTGCTACGGGGATTTCAGCGCTGGTGCTGCGCGAGCGAGTCGGCCCGGCGCGCATCGCTGCAGCGGTTATCATCGCCTGCGGGGCAATGCTGCTGCGGCTGGCGTGAAGCCCCCGCCAGAGCGGCGGGGGCTTCACCTCAGCGATCAGGCGTTAGGGTTCGGCGCGAAGGCGCAGATCTTGTTGCCGTCGGTATCGCGCAGATAGGCGCCGTACTGCTTGCCCGGCGCATTCTCGCGCACGCCCGGGGCGCCTTCGCAGGTCCCGCCATTGGCAAGGCCCGCCGCGTGGAACGCATCGACTTCGGCAAAGGTCTTGGCGGCGAAGCCCTGTGTGAAGCCGTTCGACCAGGTGTGCGGCTCGCCATTCGCGGGCGTGCGGATCATCAGCGCGCCGTTTGCCGAGGGAAACAGCGTGCCATTGGGCAGCGGCACGGCCTGATGGCCGAGCGCGCCCATCACGGCCGTGTAGAACGCGCGCGACTTCTCGACATCGTTGGTGCCGAGAACGGTATGGGTAAACATCAGAGTGTCTCTTTCTATCAGAACACGACGACCGAACGGATCGACTTGCCCGCGTGCATCAGATCGAACGCGGTGTTGATTTCCTCGAGCCCCATCACGTGGGTGATCATCGGATCGATCTCGATCTTGCCCTGCATGTACATGTCGACGATCTTGGGCACGTCGGTGCGGCCCTTGGCGCCGCCGAACGCGGTGCCGCGCCAGTTGCGGCCCGTGACGAGCTGGAACGGACGCGTGCTGATTTCCTTGCCCGCTTCGGCCACGCCGATGATGATCGAGGTGCCCCAGCCGCGGTGGCAGGCTTCGAGCGCGATGCGCATCACTTCGGTGTTGCCGGTGGCGTCGAAGGTGTAGTCCGCGCCGCCGTCGGTCATCGCGACGATCATGGCGACCACGTCCTCGCGGCTCATGCCCTTCGAGTTGAGGAAGTCGGTCATGCCGAACTTGCGGCCCCATTCCTCGCGGTCAGGGTTGATGTCGACGCCGATGATCTTGTTGGCGCCGGCAAGGCGCGCGCCCTGGATCACGTTGAGGCCGATGCCGCCGAGACCGAAGATCACGACGTTGTCACCCACCTGCACCTTGGCAGTGTTGATCACCGCGCCGACGCCCGTGGTCACACCGCAGCCGATGTAGCAGCTCGACTGGAACGGCGCGTCCTCACGTATCTTGGCGACCGCGATTTCCGGCAGGACGGTGAAGTTCGAGAAGGTGGAGCAGCCCATGTAGTGGAACACGGTCTGGCCCTTGTACGAAAAGCGGCTGGTGCCGTCCGGCATCAGGCCCTTGCCCTGCGTGGCGCGGATCGCGGTGCACAGGTTGGTCTTGCCCGAAAGGCAGCTTTTGCACTGGCGGCATTCCGGCGTGTAGAGCGGGATCACGTGATCGCCGGGCTTCACCGAGGTGACGCCCGCGCCCACTTCGCGCACGATGCCGGCGCCTTCATGGCCGAGCACCGAGGGGAAGATACCTTCGCTGTCAAACCCGTCGAGCGTATAGGCATCGGTGTGGCAGATGCCTGTCGCCATGATCTCGACCAGCACTTCGCCCGCCTTGGGGCCTTCGAGATCGAGCTCGACGATTTCGAGCGGCTTCTTGGCTTCAAACGCAACAGCGGCGCGGGTCTTCATGGGCAATTCCTCCCCGGGGAAAAGTGTCTGCCCTGCCGATAGGCAAAGCGAGGGCTTGGTTCAATCAGGTTCGGGCTCAATCAGCCTCTCTAAGAGCAAGCATGAGCATAAGCGCTGCGGCCATGACCGAACCGCATGCCATGATCGCCGAAACGGTGAACAGCGAGAGCCCCGCCTTGGCAAAGAGATCGCCCGCCAGGATCGGCGATCCCGCCGCACCGATGCGCCCCGCGCCGATGGCGAAACCCGTGCCGGTGGCGCGCACATGCGCCGGGAATCCATGAGCAAACGCGCTGTAGAAACCGACAATCGCGGCATTGGTGGCAAAGCCGGTGCAGAACACCGCAAAGCGCCAGCCGACCAGCGAGGTCTCCTGCCCGCCCAGCCCGAACACGGCGACCGCCGCCGCGCCTAGCAGCAGCATGACGATCGTCGGCCACTTGATACCGAAGCGGTGCATCAGGAAACCGAACAGCCCGCCCCCGGTCGCCCCGCCCACATTGGCCCAGACCAGCACGCTGGCCGCCTGCGGCGCGGCAAAGCCGAAGTCTGCAACGATCTTGGGCGACCACTTCAGGATGTAGTAGAACGTGATCGCGTGGAGCGAGTAGCCGATGGTGAGGATCAGCGTCGTGCCGATGAGGCCGGGCTTCAGAATATCGAGCAGGCTCGCCCCGCCCTTGCGCTCGTCGACGGGTGGCAGCGCCGCGATCCCCGGCAGGTTCAGCTTGGCCATCGAAGCGTTGATCCGCTCCAGCGCGCCAGCGGGCCGCCGCGCGAGCAGATAGGCCGGAGTCTCCGGCACGAAGAACCAGATCAGCGGAATGAACACCACGGTCGCGATGGCGCCGAATTCGAACACCACGCGCCAGTCGCCGCTCTTCAGCAGCATTGCCGCAATCGTCCCGCCGATGGTCGCACCAAGCGGATAGCCGATCACCATCAGCGACATCGCAAGGCTGCGCCCCTTCGAGCTCGAAAGCTCGGCCGTGACCGCGTTGATCGCCGCCAGCATGCCGCCGATGCCGAGCCCGGTAATGAAGCGCCAAAGGCCCAGCATCTGCGGGTTCGCCGCCGTTGTCGCCAGCGCCATGCCGCTCGCCATCACGACAAGGCAGCCCAGCATCGTCGGTCGCCGCCCGAACCGGTCCGCCGCGCCGCCGAGCAGGATCGAGCCGACCCCCATACCGACCAGTTCCATCGCCAGCACGACGCCGAGCGCATCGCGCGCGATGCCCCACTCCTTGGCGATCCCCGGCGCGGCGAAGGCGCTGGAGAGCACGTCGAACCCGTCGAGCGCATTCAATGCGATCATCAGCACGACAGCGATCCATTGCGCTGTACTCATCGTCGTCTGGCGAATGATCTCGCGCGGATCATTGGTCATTGTGGTCGGTCCTCTCCCGAAAGTCTTGTTCTTGTTTGATTATTCATGAATCCGCGAAAGCAGCTCGATCAACTGGCGCACTTCCTTGTCGCTGAAGCGGCTCTTCACCCAGGCTTCGTGCTCGCCGATCGCGGTCTTGGCGCGGGCGAGCATGGCCTTGCCCGGTTCTTCGAGGAACAACGCCTGCTTGCGGCCATCCTTGTCAGAGCGGTCGCGGCGCAGGAAGTGCTTGGCCTGAAGCCGGTTGATGATCGCCATTGTCGTCGCGCGGTCCATGCGCAGGCGCTGCGCCAGATCGGTCTGCGCGATACCCGGATGATCGTCGACCAGCCACAGCACCGAAACCTGCTTCTGCGTGAGATCGAGATCGGTGAACGTCTCGGTGAAGTGCCGCAGGCACGCGCCGTGCGCGAGGCGGATATGGAAGCCCAGAATGTCCTTGATCGCGCCGATATCGGCCTCGCCCTCGGGCGCAGGCGGTGCGGTGACCACATCGGCGAACTTGTCCTTGATCAATGCCGCATCCCCCTTCCCGGCACTAGTTGCGCCTTGCCTATTCGTTAGCAACACTTACAATCGAACCCCAAGCAAAAACGCGTGAAGAGAGGACTCGATCATGGCCCACTTCCCCTCAAGCCCCAGCTTCACGGGATTCAACACTCCCTCGCGGATCGAGGCGGACATTGCCGACCTCGCACATGAAGGCGTGATCCCCAAAGAGCTAAACGGCGCCTTCTTCCGCGTCCAGCCCGACCCGCAATTTCCCCCGCGTCTTGGTGACGATATCGCCTTCAATGGCGATGGCATGATCACCCGCTTCCACATCCACGATGGCCAGGTCGATTTCTGCCAGCGCTGGGCGAAGACGGACAAGTGGAAGCTGGAGAAGGCTGCCGGCAAGGCCCTGTTCGGCGCCTACCGCAATCCGCTGACGGATGACGAGTGCGTGGAAGGCCAAATCCGCGGCACCGCCAACACCAATGCCTTCGTCTTCGGCGGCAAGCTCTGGGCCTTGAAGGAAGACAGCCCCGGCCTCGTCATGGACCCGGCGACGATGGAAACCGCGGGCTATGAAAAGTTCGGCGGCAAGATGACCGGCCAGACCTTCACCGCGCACCCCAAGGTCGATCCCAAGACCGGCAACATGGTCGCCATCGGCTATGCCGCCGCCGGCCTGTGCACCGACGACGTGACCTACATGGAAGTGAACCCTGAGGGCGAGCTGATCCGCGAGGTGTGGTTCAAGGCGCCCTACTACTGCATGATGCACGATTTCGGCATCACCGAGGATTACCTCGTGCTCCATATCGTGCCCTCGATCGGCAGCTGGGAGCGGCTGGAACAGGGCAAGCCGCACTTCGGCTTCGATACCACGATGCCGGTCTATCTCGGGATCATCCCCCGCCGCGACGGCGTGACCCAGGCCGATATCCGCTGGTTCAAGCGCGACAACTGCTTCGCCTCCCACGTGCTCAACGCGTGGCAGGAAGGCACGAAGGTCCACTTCGTCACCTGCGAGGCGAAGAACAACATGTTCCCCTTCTTCCCGGACGTGCACGGCGCGCCCTTCAACGGGATGGAGGCGATGAGCTACCCGACCGACTGGGTGGTCGACATGGCCAGCAACGGCGAGGACTTCGCCGAGATCATCAAGCTTTCCGACTCCATGGGCGAATTCCCCCGCATCGACGACCGCTTTACCGGCCAGAAGACCCGCCACGGCTGGTTCCTCGAAATGGACGTGAAGCGCCCGGTCGAGCTCAAGGGCGGCAGCGCCGGCGGGCTCATCATGAACTGCCTGTTCCACAAGGATCTCGAGACCGGCGCCGAGCAGCACTGGTGGTGCGGCCCGGTTTCCTCGCTGCAGGAGCCCTGCTTCGTCCCCCGCAGCAAGGGCGCGCCCGAAGGTGACGGCTGGATCCTGCAGGTGTGCAACCGCCTGGAGGAGCACCGCAGCGATCTGCTGATCTTCGACGCGCTGGACATCGCCAAAGGCCCCGTCGCCACAGTGCAGATCCCCATCCGCCTGCGCTTCGGCCTCCACGGCAACTGGGCCGACGCGGCCGAAATCGGGCTGGCGGCCTAAAACTTCTTTCCCGCCTCTCCGATTATTGCTATTATCTATAACAATAACCGGAGCGAGGAAGTCTGATGTCCGTTCGCCTTTGGCAGGCCGTTATGGCTGCAAGCGTTGCCGTGGCTCCCGTTGCCGTATCGGCGCAATCGGCAGCGACGGATGGCCCCTCTCCCGCCGTCATCGCCATGCGCGAGCAATGGCTCAACCCGGCGATCAACAGCTTCACCTTCCGCGATACCGACAAGGTCTTCGAAAGCCGCGCCGTGCCGCGTTCGGGCCCGGTCTGGCCGCTTGCCACCGGCCCCGCGCTCGCCATGCCCGCGCACGCCTCGGGCGGGCAGACCATGCCCTACGCCGCCTGGGCGGACCGCACCTTCACCAACGCCCTGCTGGTGATGAAGGATGGCAGGATCGTCTTCGAAGACTACCGCAACAAGTCGGATGCGGCGACGCACTTCATCTCGTTCTCGATGGCCAAGACGATCACCGCGCTGCTCGTCGGCATCGCGCTGGATGAACACAAGATCCGCTCGCTGGACGACAAGGCGGGCGATTACGTCCCTGAACTCAAGGCCGGCGGCTACGGCGATGCCACGATCCGCCAGATCCTCCAGATGCGCTCGGGCGTGGCTTACGAGGAGCGCTACGATTTCGGCGAGCATCCCAGCCTTGCCGCGACGATCCACATGAAAGCCATCGTCCGCAACCAGATGCGGTTCGCCGATCCGGCAATGACCATCGGCAAGAAGACCGCGCCCGGCAGCACCTTCAACTACGCAACGCTCGATACCGCCGTGCTCGGCTGGATTCTCGAACGCGCGACCGGCGAGAAGCTCGAAACCTACACCGCCAGCCACCTCTGGGGCCCGCTTGGCGCCGAAGCGGGCGCGTTCTGGCTGGCCGATGGCCCGCCCGGCACCGGCCGCGTGCTGAACGGCATGGGCTACAACGCGGTGCTGCGCGATTTCGCCCGCCTCGGCCAGCTCATGCTCGATGGCGGAATGGCGAACGGCAAGCAGGTGATCCCGGCTGGCTGGGTCAAGCAGATGACGACGATGATCCCCTTCCCCGCCGACTATGGCCACAAGGCCGAATTCGAGGGCTATGGCTTCCAGACCTGGCAGGTCGACAAGGAACCCGGCGCGTTCAGCGCGGTCGGCCTCGCCGGGCAGTTCATCTATGTCCACCCCAGCACGCGCACGGTGATCGTCAAGCTGAGCTACAACCCGCCGGTCGAGCCCGAATGGCTCACGCCGGAAGTACTGAGCTACTTCCACGCCATCGCCAACGCGCCATCGCCGAAATGAGTGGGCAGGCATGATCAGGCCCGACCTCGAATTCGTCTACGAGGCGACCGGCGATCTCGAACCGCCGGTTGCCATCGGCACGACCTATGACGGCACCCGCCGCATCATCCCCATCGTCGGCGGCGGGCGGGTGGAAGGCCCCCGCATCAAGGGCAAGCTGATCGGCAACGCGGCCGATTGGCAGCTCACCCGGCCGGACGGCGTGACCGTGGCCGACGCGATCTATGCGCTCGAAACCGACGACGGCGTGATCATCCAGATCCGCAATCGCGGCCTGCGCCATGGCCCGCCGGAAGTGATGGCACGGCTGGCCGCGGGCGAAGAGGTGGACCCGTCCGCCTACTATTTCCGCACCGTCCCCGAATTCATCGCCCCTGAAGGCCCCTACGACTGGATGAATCGATCCATTTTCATCTGCTCAGGCGCGCGCTATCCTCTGGGCATCAAGCTGTGGGTTTGGCGCGTGCTGTGAAGGAATGATGCAATGGCCCGTGCCGACCGTCTCGAACGCCTCGACCGCCGCCGCGAGGGGCTGGAAGAGGACTACCGCGAAGCGCTGATTGCGGCGCTTAAGGTGACCGCTGCGGGCAATTGGGGCCTGTTCGATCACCGGCAAGACCGCCACGACCGCGCCCGCGCCGCCAATACCGTCGCCGAACTGACGGACCTTGCGGAAACCATCGCGGAGTTGCGCGAGCAATTGATGATCGACGAACCCTTTGCGCTGCACGAGCAGTTCCTCGCTGCACGCGGGCCCGTGCGGGCGCAGGCCGTGGGCGAGCCGAAGCAGGCGCGGGCCTGGCTGGAACGGCTGGCCGCTGAGGCAGAACCGGGCTAGGACCGCCGCGCGCAATTCTGCGGCTGAACCAAAGGCACACGCATGGCCCGCAAACACAACAAAGGCGGTTGGCGCGACGACGAAGAGGACGAGGCCGCCGAGGCCCCGCCCCCGGTCCCCTGCTGGCTCTGCGGCCGCCCCTGCGGCGAAACCGTCGTGTGGCACCACCCCATCCCGAAGAGCCGGGGTGGGCGCGAGACAGTGCCGATGCACCCGATCTGCCAGAATACGCTGATCGCGAACTTCACGAACTCGGAACTGCAACGCGCCGGGATGGACGCCGACCAGCT
>CANGJI010000090.1 GCA_947454135.1 Sphingomonadaceae bacterium | reverse complement strand
GTTTCGGTGCAGCGACCGGCCTCGTCGCCGACACCGCAGCTGGTGGCTGTGCCGCAGGGCCAGCCAACGCCGGGCGCGCCGGCTTCGGCCGCAGCACCGGCTGCGTCTCCCGATGCGCTGGCGGACATCGATCCGGCGCTGATCGACCAGTTGATCGCCAGCGCCAAGCCACGTGCGGACATCCCACCGCAGGCGCAGCGCAGCCTTTCGCGCGTCGGGTTCTTCGATCAGTCTGACGGCGGTTTGCCTGCCGTTTCGAGCCATTATCTGAATGGCCCGTTCGTTGCTGGCTTGCTCACCGGCATGCGCGGCGATCTCGTTTCGCGCTGGGGGCATATCCTGCTGCGCCGCGCGCTTGCCAGCAGGCTCGATACGCCGGTGGGCATGAACGGCGCGGATTGGGCGGCGCTGCGGGCCAATGTCCTGCTGCGCATGGGAGAGGCCGATGCGGCCCGCGCGATGGTGCAGGAAGTCGACAGCGGCTTCTATACCAAGACGCTGGAAGATGCCGCGATGGGGAGCTTCCTCGCCACAGCCGATCCGGTGGGCCTGTGCCCGATCACCGCGCTGACCGCGGCCGGACGTTCAGGCTGGGACTGGACGCTGACCCGCGCGATCTGCACGGCATTCACCGGCGGGGAGGGCGCCCCTGCGCTCGCCGTGCTGGATAACGCGATGCGCAAGGGCGTCGCGCCGAAGATCGACATTCTCCTCGCGCAGAAATTCGCCGGTGCCGCCAGCCAGGGCCACCGCGCGGTGAAGATCGAATGGGGCGGCGTCGATAGCCTGACCCCGTGGCGTACCGGCCTCGCGCTTGCGACCGGGCTCGAGCCGCCCGAGGCGCTGCGCAAGCAGGCAGGCGCGGCCTATGCGGTGCTTGCGGTGCGTGCGCCGATGCTGCCGCTCACCGCCCGCGCAGAAGCCGCTGATATTGCGGCGGAGCGCGGCATTCTCTCCGCCGCTGCGATGGTCGATCTCTACAGCGAGATCCACGCGCTGGACGAGCCGGACAAGACCTGGGGGCCGCTCGCCGACACCCTTCGCAATGCCTATCTTGCCGCCGAGCTGTCCGACCGGCTTGCCGCCATCCGCAGCCTGTGGGGCGATGCGAGCGATCCTGACCGGGCCTATTCGCGCCTTGTCCTCACCGCGTATGCCGCCGCGCGCATCACGCCGAGCGCCGATCTTGCGGGCGATGCCAAGGGGCTGATCTCCTCGATGCTGACCGCCGGGCTTGATCGCAACGCCGCGCGCTGGGCAGCTGTGGTGCCGGCGGGGAGCGAGGCATGGGGCCTCATCGTGCTTGCCGCGCCGGTCAAGTCTGCGGCGATCAGTGCCGATACGCTTGGCACGTTCCAGTCCGGCGATACCAGCGCCGGGGGCCTGCGCTCGCGGTTTCTGCTGGCCGGTCTCATGGGGCTTGGGCGGGTCGATCCCGGCACTGCGCGCCGCGTTGCCGATGAACTGAAGCTCGATCTTGCGCGCGAGACGCGCTGGACCCGGGCGATCGATGCGGCTGCCGCTTCGCAGAACCCGGTGCTGGTGGCGCTGCTGGCAGGCTTTGGCATGCAGGGCAGCGGGTGGGACAAGATGACCCCGCTGCATCTCTATCACATCGTCGCCGCGCTGCGCCGGGCCGGGCTGGAAGGCGAAGCGCGGATGATCGCGGCGGAGGCCGTGGCGCGGGTCTGAGCAAGGTGAGCGGTTCCGCCCCCGACGATGCGATTGGGGCGTTTCTCGCGATGCTCGCCGCCGAGCGCGGCGCTGCGGCCAATACGATCGCCGCCTATGGCCGCGACCTCAGAGGTGCGCGCGAGGAGATCGGCGATCTGGTGACGGCGGATGCCGATGCGCTGGCGAGCCTTGCAGAGGCGTGGCGGGATCTTGCGCCCTCCAGCCTTGCCCGCAAGTCCTCCGCACTTCGCCAGTTCTACGGCTTTCTGGCGGACGAGGGACTGCGCAGCGACGATCCTTCCACCGCTCTGCCGCGTCCGCGCACGCGCCGCCCCCTGCCGCGCCTGCTTGGTCACGCAGAGATCGGCGCGCTGTTCAAGCTGGCGGAAAGCGAAGCTGCGAGCGGGGAGGGCGCGCGCATGCTGGCCTTGCTCGAACTGCTCTATGGTTCGGGCCTGCGCGCCACCGAACTCGTGTCGCTGCCGCTGGCCGCCGTGCCGCGCGATGCGCCGTTCCTGATGATCACCGGCAAGGGCGGGCAGCAGCGCATGGTGCCCGTCAGCGCGCGGGCTGGCGCGGCGCTGGCGCGCTGGCTGGAGCTCAGACCCAAGGGCGGACGCTGGGTGTTCCCCAGCCCCCGAGGCGGGCACCTGACGCGGGTGCGGCTGTTCCAGTTGCTGCGCGATCTGGCGGGGCGGGCCGGGCTCGATCCCGAAAAGGTCAGCCCGCACGTGCTCCGCCATGCCTTCGCCACGCACCTGCTGGAGGGCGGGGCGGACCTGCGCGTGCTGCAAACGTTGCTTGGCCATGCCGATATCGCGACGACGCAGATCTACACCCATGTCGACGCCGCGCGCCTTGTCGCGCTGGTCAATACCCGCCATCCGCTTGGGCAAGCAGGGCAAAACCCTGTGCCAGAGGTTGACCACAGCGCGCTCCAGCCTTAGCGCGGCGCGGATGATTTCCTATCTCGAATTCGAAAAGCCGATCGCGGCGCTTGAAGCGCGGATTGCGGAGCTGCGTGAAACCGCGCAGGTCCACGGGCAGTCCGGCGCGCTCGACATCACGTCCGAGATCCGCCGGCTTGAAGCCAAGTCCTCCGAACTGCTCGCGAGCACCTATCGCTCGCTGACGCCGTGGCAGAAGACACAGGTTGCCCGCCACCCCTCACGCCCGCACTTCCGCGATTACGTGAGCAAGGCCTTCACCGATTTCATGCCGCTGGGCGGTGACCGCAAGTATGGCGAAGATCACGCCATCATCGGCGGTTTTGCGACGCTGGAAGGCCGCGCGGTCATGCTGATCGGCCACGAGAAGGGCAATGACACGCAGAGCCGCATCCGTCACAACTTCGGCATGGGCAAGCCGGAGGGCTACCGCAAGGCGGTCCGCCTGATGGAGCTGGCCAGCCGCTACGGGCTGCCGGTCGTCACGCTGGTCGATACCTCGGGCGCGTTTCCGGGCGTCGAGGCTGAAGAGCGCGGGCAGGCCGAAGCGATTGCCCGCAGCACAGAGGCCTGCCTTGCGCTGGGCGTGCCGATGGTCGCCGCGATCGTGGGTGAGGGCGGCTCGGGCGGTGCTGTCGCTCTGGCGAGCGCGGAGCGCGTGCTCATGTTCGAACACGCGGTCTATTCGGTGATCTCGCCCGAAGGCTGCGCCTCGATCCTGTGGCGTACTGCCGAGAAGGCTCCGGAAGCGGCAGAAGCCATGCGCATGACAGCGCAGGACCTCCTCGGCCTCGGCGTGATCGACCGTATCGTGCCCGAACCCGTCGGCGGCGCGCACCGCGATCCGGCCGCCGCTGCCGCAGCGCTTGGCTGTGCCATCGCGTCTGAGCTCCTTGCTCTCGCCGGCAAGCCTGCCGATACGCTTCGCGCGCTGCGGGCCGAACGGTTCCTGCGCATCGGCGGCTGAGCTCGCTTCCCTCCTTCCCGGACGAAAAGCCTCTGGTCTTGTCGCTGCCGACGAGGCTAGGCTAGCGTTACGGTACTGCGGCGCGGCAAACGGCGCTTCAGGCACAGGGGAGAGACCATGACCAATCGCTCGCTGCATGCCATCCTGCTTGCTGCCGGTGCTGGCGGACTCGTGCTGGCTGGGCCGGCCGTGCCGACCTCGCGGGCGGGCGCGCAGGGCACTGTCGCGACAATCAGCGCGGCAGACAAGGCGCAAGGCGCCAAAGCGCACCCGCAGCTTCTGGCCGAGTTCGGCGGCGCGATCAGGGGGCCGCAGGCGACCTATGTCGAGGGCGTCGGCAAGACGATCGCGTTCCAGTCCGGCCTTGGCAATGCGCGCAGCGATTTTACCGTCACGCTGCTCAATTCACCGGTCAACAACGCCTTCGCGATCCCCGGCGGCTATGTCTACGTGACCCGCCAACTCGTCGCACTGATGAACAACGAGGCGGAGCTTGCCGGCGTGCTCGGCCATGAAGTCGGCCACGTCGCGGCGCGGCATTCGCAGAAGCGCGAAAGCGCGGCTACGCGCAACACGATCCTCGGGGTGCTCGGCTCGGTGCTGGCAGGCGCGGTGCTGGGCAATTCGGCGCTTGGCCAGTTGGGGCAGAAGTTCTTCTCGACCGGCAGCCAGCTTCTGACCCTCAAGTATTCGCGCGGGCAGGAAAGCGAGGCGGATGCGCTCGGTGTCACCTACCTGAAGCGCGCCGGCTATGATCCGCGCGCGATGGGCACCGTGCTGCGCAGCCTGGCGGCGCAGACCGCGCTCGATGCGCAGTTGACCGGCAGCACCGACAAGGTGCCGGAATGGGCCAGCACGCACCCCGATCCCGCCTCACGCGTGACGGCGGCGCTGGCGCTCGCTGGGGCCAATGCGAAGGGCATGACCAATCGCGATGTGTTCCTGAGCAGCGTTGACGGCGTCACCTATGGCGACGATCCCAAGCAGGGCATCGTCGATGGGCGCAAGTTCGTCCATCCCGGCTTCCGGATGAGCTTTCAGGCGCCGCAGGGCTTCTACCTCGTCAACGGGACGCGATCGGTCGCGATTTCCGGCCAGTCGGGCAAGGGGGAAATGACCACGGCGCCTTATTCGGGCAATCTCGATGCATATGTCCGTTCGGTCTTTGCAGGGCTTTCGGATCAGCAGCGCGTGACGCCAGATGAAGTGCGCACGACCACGGTCAACGGCATTCCGGCGGCCTATGGCATGACCCGCGTCAATACCAGTGACGGCCCTCGCGATGTCGTCGTGTTTGCTTATGCCTGGGGGCCGGGGCAGGCCTTCCACTTCACCACGATCAGCGTGGCAGGGCAGGCAAGCGCCTTCGATCCGATGTTTTCCTCGATGCGCAGGATAACGATCGGTGAAGCAGGGGCCGTCCGTTCGCGGCGGCTCATGGTGGTGACTGTGAAGAAGGGCGATACGCTGCAATCGCTAGCGCGGCGCATGGCCTACGACGACCGTCCGCTTGACCGCTTCCTCGTGCTCAATGCCATGGATGCGAACAGCGCGCTTGTGCCCGGCTCGCGGGTCAAGCTGATAGTCTATTGATCGCCAGAGAAACGGGGCCGGTCTTGCCAGGGGACAAGACCGGCTCACCGGATCAGAGCTGGCCGTCGGAGGCGTTGTTCATCTGCGTCGAAACGCCGTTGAAGGTATTCGACAGCGAGTTGCCAAGGGCGCCCATGGCAGTGATGGCGGCAACCGCGATCAAGGCGGCAATCAGGCCATATTCAATCGCGGTGGCGCCGGTTTCATCGGCGGCAATCAGGCGGAACAGTTTCATTGCGTTGGTTCCTTCGCACTAACGGTGGGCGCACCTCGCGGCGTGTCCCGGCACAGCGCTTCCGGGTCTCCTTGGAAGCGGCTGCATAGCGAACCTTACGGATCAATCCCTTAGGATTTATGAAAGAGCGTCGATTTTGCTCGGAAATGAAAAAAGGGCAGGCGTGCCGAGGCGCGCCTGCCCTTCCTTTTCTGTAGCCCTGTTGGCTGGTTTCAGAGCCAGGCCGATTTCAGGGCCAAGCGCCAGACTGGCTTAGAGCTTGCCGTCGGCGGCGTTGTTCATCTGGGTCGAAACGCCGTTGAAGGTGTTCGAGAGCGAGTTGCCCAGCGCGCCCATGGCAGTGATGGCGGCAACCGCGATCAGGGCGGCAATCAGGCCGTATTCAATCGCGGTGGCACCGGCTTCATCGGCAACAATCTGGCTGAAAATTTTCATGTCGTGTGGTCCTCGGCAATATTAACGGGCGCGCACAGTTGCGATTCCCGGTCCAACAACGCTTCAAAATCGTTCCTGAGGCGTCCGGATGCCTGATCGTACCGACAAGTCTCTTCGAAATGGTAAACGCTTTTTTGCCTCGGCACAGGCGATGAAAAAGCACCGACGCGGCGTTCGATAAGGCCACTTTTCCGTGCAACTGCTGCCACATGGAGGAAGCGGTGCGGCGTGGTCGGCCTCTGCGCGCGGGGCTGGGCGCGCCTACTTCTGCGCCTTGGTGAGGTTGCCGTCGATCGTATTGTACATCGTGAACAGCGAGTTCACGAACGCGCTCATTCCGAAAAACATCGTCATTGCAATGACGCCGATGAGCAAGCCATACTCGATGGCCGTAGCTCCGGTGCTATCCACCAGCGGCTTGCGGACAAAGTCCAACATCAATCGGTAACCCCCTGTCCGCTTCTAGGTATATTTTATGATGCAGAGGGCTAAAAAAGGATAAATGGGCGGCCCCGGCATGGAAGTTCCTCCGACATTACTGACCGTGGTGGCCATCGCGCTGCTGGATCAGGCGGATCGCGTTCTCATGCAGCGCCGCCCCGAAAGCCGCGCGCATGGGGGACTCTGGGAGTTTCCGGGCGGCAAGGTCGAGCCGGGCGAGGGACCGGCGGCGGCTCTCGTTCGCGAAATTGCCGAGGAGCTTTCGATCACCATCGACATGGCCGATCTGGTCCCGCTGACCTTTGCCGCCAATCCCGAAGCAACCGGCGTGCGCCCGCTTGTCCTGCTGCTCTACACCTGCCGGCGCTGGGAAGGCGTGCCCGCGCCCGAGCCTGGAGCACAGTTGCAATGGCTGAATGCCGAGGCGCTTTCGGCTCTTCCGATGCCGCCGCTCGACGTGCCGCTGGCCGCCGCATTGCGTCGTCACCTAAAAAACACGAACGAGACCGGATAAGGGGTTGCCAAGCCCGGACAGCGCTTCTAAAGGCGCACCTCCAACGCACCCGTAGCTCAGCTGGATAGAGCATCAGACTACGAATCTGAGGGTCGGACGTTCGAATCGTTCCGGGTGCGCCATTTCCCCACATCGTTGGTTTATCAGGGTAGCAACTGCCTGTTGCGGCATGCGTTCACGCGTCGCTGCGGGCGTTTGCATAGCTATCCAAACCGCCTTGGCCGTTGCGGATTTCTGCTACTTGGTCCTATAGCGAGGCCAGGCGCTCAGGCGTCTTTCAGAACTTTGCCCTCCCCAGGCTGCCACACAAGGAACCACCGCATTGGCCCAGCCCGCCAAGCCGCGCGCAACCAAGGCTCCCAAGCCCAAAGCCGCACCCGCCGCTGCTCCTGCTCCCGCTCTCGAAGACGAAGCGACGTTCGCGCTGCGCAGCCTCCAGCAGACCCACGCCAACAACAAGCGCTATGACGCGAGCGACGAGGAACTCCTGCACTTCTACGAGCAGATGGTGCTGATTCGCCGCTTCGAGGAAAAGGCCGGCCAGCTCTACGGCCTCGGCCTGATCGGCGGCTTCTGCCACCTCTACATCGGGCAGGAAGCGGTCGCCGTCGGTCTGCAGTCGGCGCTCAAGGAAGGCCACGACAGCGTCATCACCGGCTACCGTGATCATGGCCACATGCTGGCGTACGGCATCGATCCCAAGGTGATCATGGCCGAGCTGACCGGGCGCGGCGCGGGCATCAGCCGCGGCAAGGGCGGCTCGATGCACATGTTCTCGACCGACCACAAGTTCTACGGCGGCCACGGCATCGTCGGTGCGCAGGTGCCGCTGGGAGCAGGGCTTGCCTTCGCGCACAAGTATCGCGGCGATGGCGGCGTGTGCATGGCCTATTTCGGTGATGGCGCGGCCAACCAGGGCCAGGTCTACGAAACATTCAACATGGCCGCGCTGTGGCAGCTCCCCATCGTCTTCGTGGTCGAGAACAACGGCTATGCCATGGGCACCGCGGTCAAGCGCGGCTCGGCCGAAACCCACTTCCACCGCCGCGGCACGGGCTTCCGCATCCCCGGCATGGACGTCAACGGCATGGACGTGCTCGAAGTGCGGGCCGCTGCCGAAGTGGCCCTCGAATATGTCCGCGCTGGCAATGGGCCGGTGCTGATGGAGCTCAACACCTATCGCTATCGCGGCCACTCGATGTCGGACCCGGCGAAGTACCGCAGCCGCGAGGAAGTGCAGGAAATGCGCGACCACCACGATCCCATCGAAGGCGCCAAGCAGGATCTGCTGCGCCGGGGCGTGAGCGAGGACGCGATCAAGGCCATCGACAAGAAGGTTCGCCAGGCCGTCGCCGAAGCCGCCGATTTTGCGGAAAGCTCGCCCGAACCGGCCCCGGCCGAACTCTATACCGACGTGCTGGTGGGGACCTACTGACATGGCGATTGATCTCAAGATGCCCGCGCTTTCTCCGACGATGGAGGAAGGCACCCTCGCCAAGTGGCTGGTCAAGCCCGGCGATACCGTGAAGTCCGGCGACATCATCGCCGAAATCGAGACCGACAAGGCGACGATGGAGTTCGAGGCGGTCGACGAAGGCGTGATCGGCGAACTCAAGGTTGCCGAAGGCACTGAAGGGGTGAAGGTCGGCACTGTCATCGCGACGATCAGCGGTGATGACGAGCCTGCTGCTCCTGCTCCGGTCGCTGCACCTGCCCAGGCTCCGGCCCCGGCTCCCGCGCCGGTTGTGGCCGCTGCGCCGCCGCCGCCTCCTGCTCCGGTTGCTGCGCCTGCTGCGGCTTCGGTTCCCGCTGGCGCCGCGATGGTCGCCACCACGGTCCGCGAAGCGCTGCGCGATGCGATGGCCGAGGAAATGCGAGCTGACGACCGCGTCTTCGTGATGGGCGAGGAAGTCGCCGAATATCAGGGCGCCTACAAGGTCACGCAGGGCCTTCTCGAGGAATTCGGGCCGCGCCGGGTGATCGATACGCCGATCACCGAATACGGCTTTGCCGGGATCGGCACGGGCGCGGCGATGGGCGGTCTGCGTCCGGTCATCGAGTTCATGACGTTCAACTTCGCCATGCAGGCGATCGATCACATCATCAACTCGGCGGCCAAGACCAACTACATGTCTGGCGGTCAGATGCGCTGCCCCATCGTGTTCCGCGGCCCCAACGGCGCAGCGAGCCGCGTCGGTGCGCAGCACAGCCAGAACTATGCGCCGTGGTATGCCTCGGTGCCGGGCCTGATCGTGATTGCGCCTTACGATGCGGCGGATGCCAAGGGCCTGCTGAAGTCCGCCATCCGCAGCCCCGATCCGGTCGTCTTCCTCGAAAACGAACTGGTCTATGGCCGCACCTTCGATGTGCCGGCGCTCGATGATTACACCGTGCCGATCGGCAAGGCGCGCACCATGCGTGCGGGCCGCGATGTGACCATCGTGACCTACTCCATCGGCGTTGGCCTCGCGCTTGAGGCGGCCGAGAAGCTGGCGGCGGAAGGCATCGAGGCCGAGGTGATCGACCTGCGCACGATCCGTCCGCTCGACAAGGCGGCGGTGCTCGAAAGCCTCGCGCGGACCAACCGCATGGTCGTCGTCGAGGAAGGCTTCCCGGTCTGCTCTGTCGCCTCGGAGATCATCAGCGTCGTGATGGAAGAAGGCTTCGACTACCTCGATGCCCCGGTCCTGCGCGTCTGCAACGAGGATGTGCCGCTGCCCTATGCCGCCAATCTCGAAAAGCTCGCTCTGGTCGATACGGCCCGGGTGATCTCGGCGGTCAAGAAGGTCTGCTACCGCTGAGTTTCCGGCGCTGATCCGATGGCAACAGGCGCAAGTGATCTTGAGCTGAGTCCACCCGAAAGGCTCGCGGTGCTCTATGCGCCGCGAGCCTTTCAGGCCTTGTGGGAAGGCTTCCTGCTGCTTGATCGGCGGCTTGCCGATGCGGCGCGGGAAGGGCGCGATCCGCTGATGGTGCAGCTGCGCCTTGCGTGGTGGCGCGACCGGTTCGACCAGAGCGCCGCCGAGTGGCCGCAGGGTGAGCCGCTGCTGGCGCTGCTCCACCCATGGGACGCCGAGCGCGCGGCTTTGCGCGGCATTGTCGATGGCTGGGAAGCACGGGTCGTCGGTGAGGATGGCGGCGCGGAGCTTGGCCGTGCGCGGATCGAAGCGATCTGTGCGCTGGCCCGGCTCAGCGGCGTAGCGGCCGATCAGGGCATCCGACAGGCCGCTGCCGAATGGCTCGGCATCGAACCTGCCGCTCCGCGCGCGCCGGCGCTTTCAAGGGCGATGCGCCCGCTCGTGATCCTGCGCGGCATGGCGCTGCGGGAAGCGGCGGGGCGGACGGGTGGTCCCTTGCGCGATTTCCTTGCGATTTTGCGCCTTGGCTTGCTGGGACGCTAGAACTCTCACCAAATCGGCAGGACTTGCCACTGCCGCCAAGCCCATTTGCGGCCTATCCTCAGGGTAATTCCTAGGGGAGACCCGGCATGAACCGAATGCTCGTGGGTGCGCTTGGCGCCTTGTTGCTCGTGGCTTCCGGCCTGTTCTGGTGGCAGGGACACGCTGCGGTGACACTGCCAGCCGTGCCCAGCCACCTTGCGCTCGCATCGGTGGCGGCAGTGGATGAAGCCTTGCCCGATTCCGACGCAGGCGATGCCGTCGGCCCCGGCCTTCCCGAGGCCAACGAGGCAACGCGCGAGCAGAAGCGCTTCGACCGGCTCGACAAGAACCGCGATGGCAAGATCACGCGGACAGAGATGGTCGCGCCCCGCGTGAAGGATTTCCGCAAGCTTGATGTCGACGGCAACAACCTGCTGACCTTCGACGAATGGTCTGTCGCGACGGACAACCGCTTCAAGGGTGCGGACAGGAACGGCGACGGCGCGCTGTCGCGCGAGGAGTTCGTGGCGACCAGGCAGAAGGCAGCGAAGAAACCCGCCTGCAAGTGCAAGTAGTTCAGAGCCTGTCCCGGTGAGGTGGGAGCATCGCCATCACCTCACGACCCGCTCTCTAGGCCAGCGCCGGCAACCACTCCGCCAGATCGGCCTTGGCGCGCGCGGTATAGGCTTCCTTGCGCTGCTTCTTCTTCGTCGAGGGATCGGGCGGCGGAAAAAGGCCGAAGTTGACGTTCATCGGCTGATAGGTCTCGGCCTCGGCATCGCCGGTGATATGCGCCAGCAGCGCGCCCAGCGCCGAAGTGCGCGGCGGCGCGGACCAGGCGCGGCCCGTCACTTCCGCCGCGACCATCAGCCCGGCGAGCAGGCCCACCGCGCCGCTTTCGACATAGCCTTCGCAGCCGGTGATCTGCCCGGCAAAGCGGATGTGCGGCGCTGATTTGAGACGCAACTGGCGGTCGAGCAAAGTGGGGGAGTTGAGGAAGGTATTGCGGTGGAGGCCGCCGAGGCGGGCGAACTCGGCCTGCTCCAGCCCCGGGATGGTGCGAAACACGCGGACCTGTTCGGCATGCTTCAACTTGGTCTGGAAGCCGACCATGTTCCACAGCGTGCCGAGCTTGTTGTCTTGCCGCAACTGCACCACGGCATAGGGCCAGCGGCCGTTCGGGTGTTCCGCCGTCGCCCAGTGCGGATTATCGAGGCCGACCGGCTTCATCGGGCCAAAGCGCAGCGTTTCCACTCCGCGCGCCGCCATCACCTCGATCGGCATGCAGCCATCGAAGTAGGGCGTATTCGCTTCCCACTCCTTGAATTCGGTCTTGTCGCCGGCCAGCAGTTCCTCGCGGAAGGCTTCGTACTGCGGGCGGGTCATCGGGCAATTGATGTAATCGCGCCCGTCGCCGCCCATCGCGAGGCTTGCCTCAGCGCCCTTGTCCCAGCGCGAGGCCATCCACGCGATGTCCATGTTGATGCTGTCGCGGTAGACGATGGGAGCGATGGCATCGAAGAAGGCGAGGCTGTCCGCGCCAGTTGCCGCGCCGATGCTGGAGGCGAGGGCGGGTGCGGTGAGCGGCCCTGTCGCAACGATGGTGAGGCCGTCCGCTGGCAGGACGTCGACCCGCTCTCGCACGATTTCGAGCGTCGGCTGCGCGGCGAGCATGACCTCGACCTCGGCGGAAAACACATCGCGGTCCACCGCGAGCGCTGAGCCGGCGGGCACCCGCGCCTTGGCCGCTGCGGTCATCAGCAGGCTGTCGCACTGGCGCATCTCGTAATGCAGCAGGCCGACCGCGTTCTTCTCGTCATCGTCGGAACGGAACGAGTTGGAACACACGAGCTCCGCAAGGCCGTCGCTGTTGTGAGCCGCCGTCCTGTCGCCGCCCCCCGGTAGTTTGGCGCCCCGCATTTCCGAGAGGCGCACGCGAATGCCGCGCCGCGCGAGCTGCCATGCGGCCTCGCTGCCGGCCATGCCTCCGCCGATGATGTGAACCTGATGCGTCATGGAACGCGCATTGGCATTGCAACCTGCGCGCGGCAAGCCTTAGGGACTGCAAGGGCAGGGGAGGGAGCAACGATGCCGCAGCGTGCCTTGATCGAACAGCGTCCGTGGCTGCTGGCCAGCCTGATCGCAGGGATCAGCTACTGGTTTGTGGCGGGAAGCTGGATTCCGGGGCTCTACCTGATCCTGTGGAAGGGCGCGGGCGTTGGCCTGCTCGCCGTCTATGCGTGGCGGCACCATCCGGTGGCAGACGCGCACCGCATCGCGCTGGTCATGGCGCTGGGCGCACTGGGTGACATGGTGCTGGAAGTAAGCTTCACCTTTGGCGCGATGGCGTTCCTGCTCGGTCACCTCGCGGCTATTTCGCTTTACCTGAAGCATCACAGCCGCGTGATGGACAAGGCGGAGCGCTGGACCACGGCGGGGCTGCTGTTGGCGATACCTGCCGCGAGTTTCGCACTGACGGGGCGGCCGGAAGTGGCGCTTTATGCGCTCGGCCTTGGCGGCATGACTTCTGCCGCTTTCGCCAGCGACTTTCCGCGCAGCCGTGTGGCTTTGGGTGCGGTGATGTTCGCGGTGTCCGATCTGCTGATCTTCGCCCGCATGGGGCCGCTGGCGGAAAGCGCGATCCCGCACTTGCTGGTGTGGCCGTTATACTATTTCGGCCAATTCCTCATCACCGTCGGCGTGATCGGCGCGCTGCGGCGCAAGGGCGCCTTCACCGCCTACTAACGCCCGTTCGTCATTCCCGCGAAGGCGGGAATCCAGAGCGGCGAACATAGCGGCACCGTCAGGGCAGCAGGACCGCCCCATCTCCCCCGCGCGCCAGCGGCATATGCGCCGTGACCGCGCTCAGCGGCAGCGCTGCGTAGATATGGGGGAATAGCTGCCCCCCGCGCGAGGGTTCCCACTTCACCGCATCGCCAAGCGCTGAAAGGTTCACCGCCGCCACATGGAGGCCTGACTGCCCGGCGAAATGCTTGTCCACCGTCTCCGTCACCTGATCGGCGGCGGAGAGGTGGATATAGCCATCAGCGAGATCGATCGGTGCGCCGAGAAACACGCCGTCCTTCAGCAGGACAGCCATCTGCTCGGCCGTCAGCACCTTGTAGGCGATGCTCATGCCTCGGCGGTGCCTTCGCCTTCAGTCTCAGCCCCGGTCTCAGCCTCGGCTTCGCCTTCATCTTCCGCAAGCCGCACCGCGCTGACCACGTGCTCGTCGCCCGAGACGTTGAACAGGCGCACGCCCGCCGAACCGCGACCGATCACGCGCAGCGATTCGAGCGGCAGGCGGATCAGCTTGGCCTGATCGGTTACCAGCATGAGCTGATCGGCCTGCGAAGCCGGGAAGCTCGCCACCACCGGGCCATTGCGCGCGATGTTGTCGATATTGGTGATGCCCTGGCC
>CANGJI010000089.1 GCA_947454135.1 Sphingomonadaceae bacterium | reverse complement strand
GTCCCGCGCCAACGCCAATATTCCCGGCATGTGGAAAATGCCCAAGGGAGCCAAGGGCAACGACTGGTGGAATCCGGACAATCCGGACATGTGGGACTGGTCGGCCGACGAAGGCCAGCAATGGTGGCTCAGCGCCGTCAAGGCACGCGTACCGCAGGACCGGCTGCTGATCGAAGCCAAGGCCTACTCACCACCCTGGTTCATGACGGTCAGCGGTGACGTTGCCGGAGCGAAGGAAAAGTACCAGCCCAACCTGCGCCCCGGCTTCGAGGCGAAGTTCGCAGAGTATCTGGTGCGCTCGATGCAGGGGCTGGAGAAGATCCATGGCATCCAGTTCACCAGCCTTTCACCCCTGAACGAACCGAACACGCCCTACTGGGTTTCGGGAAACCGGCAGGAGGGCAACTTCTTTGACCCCGCAGGTCAATCGCGGATGCTGCTTGCCACCGCCGAGGCCCTGAAGGCGCACGGCTCCAAAGCCCTGTTGACGGCCATGGACGAGACAAACCCGGCGACCTTCGTGATCAACTGGGCGGGCTACACACCGCAAGCCCGTGCGATCGTGCAGAAACTGAACGTGCACAGCTACAGCACGACCGGCCTGACCGGGGTGCGCGACGTGGCGACCGTGTCGAAGCTGCCCCTGTGGATGTCGGAAGTCGATCTGTCGGCAGCTCTGACCGTACAAGACTTCACCGATCCCACATCGGCGCTGGCTTTGGGCGAACAGATTGTACTCGATCTCAAGCGGCTTGAGCCCGAAGCCTGGGTGATCTGGCAGGCGATCGAGCCAAGCGCGCTGCCTGGCGATCCCGGCTCGAACTGGGGCCTGCTGCGCACGGACATGTCGGTCAAGCGGCCGGCAGATATGTCCTTCCACATCACCGCAAAATACTACGCGATGGCCAGCTTCAGCCGTCATCTTCGCCCGGGCTATCGCCTGGTTCGCAACAACGACGAGGATACGATCACGGCACTGTCGCCCAATGGCCGGCGGGCGGTGGTTATCCACGTCAACCACGGCGTTTACGCGCGCAAGCTCGATCTCTCCACTGACGGGCTGGATGGCGCGAAGTGGAAGGTTGCGGCGCAGCTGGTCGACGAACAGTCGGTCACCCCGGCGTGCGGGACCGATGCGCTGTCCGTCGTGGCCCCGCCGCGCGCGATCACGGCGGTGGTCCTCGACCGTGTGCCGGATTGAGAGCGGATTTATCCGCCAATTACAGCGTAGAAATTGAAAAAGGGCGGGAACATCACTGCTGATGTTCCCGCCCTTTTTGTATCTGCCAGCATGCCCGGCAGGTTGTCGCGCCAACCTGCCGGGCAACATTCCTGCTATTCTACCTTCAGTTCAAACGGGCTCGCCGGCAAGCGATTGGCGCCGTACAAATTGACGATCGGGCTATCGGCCCACGCATAGCGGACCTTCACCAGCGGATCGGGCGAAGTGTCATCGATGCGAACCGACTTGCCCTCTACGGACGCCTCCACGAACCGGCAGCCGGTCGTATAGCAAAGTTCGAACCCTGTCGGGCGAGCTGCGCCAAACACGGTCAGCGCCTGATCGAAATCGATCACCACCGCCGCCCCATCGCGCCGGATCGCCAGCGGTGCCGGGCCGCTGGCATCCAGATTGCTTTCGCCATAGGCGTGCTTGCGCGCGACCAAGGCCAGTCGCAGGCCGAGTTGCTGTTTGTTGCCCGGATGAATTTCGTAGATATCGCCAATATCCAGCGCAGATGCGAGGCCGACACGGGGGTCTGCCGCAGCAGTACGGCGCTGCACATCGCGCACGCCAGCCCAGCCCGATTCCCCGGGCGAGGAACGATAGGGGCCGAAGCTTGCAAGCTGCACCACAATGAATGGAAGCTCCGGCTGCTGGAACGCCCTGCGCCAATCGGCAATCATGGCTGGCAGCAGCCTGCCATAGTCCTTCGCCTCGAACACATTGGATTCGCCCTGATACCAGGCAACGCCCTTGATGGCGTAGGGTGCGATGGGCGAGATCATGCCGTTGAACATGCTGGCCGGGCCTTTCGTGCCGCCCAGTGGCCAGTGCGGCGGATGGCCGGTATCCCAGATGTTGCTTGCCACCTTGTAGCGCCATGAGCTGCCGAGCGGCACGAATTCGCCGCCATTCAGCTTCAGGCCCTTTTCGGCTGCCGGCCCGAAGGCACCGCCCATCCCGCCTGTATCGATCACTCGCAGGGCGATGACATTGCGGCCTTCCTTCAGCAGGCCCTTGTCGACCTTGTAGTCGCGGGACGACCACCATCCCTCGCTCGCGCCCACTTCGACGCCATTAACATAGGCCGTATCGTAGTCGTCGATCTGTCCGAGTTTCAGCTGGCCGCCCTGCGCCGCCTGTTTGGCCGTCAGCACGATTTCGGCGCGCAGCCACACGGTTCCGTCAAACGATTCCATGCCCGGCATGTACCATTCCCAATATCCCTCAGCCGGGGTGACACCCCAGTTCCGGTCATCGAAATCGGGCTGTCGCCATGCCTTGCCGTTCGGATCGTTGCGTTCGGCCCAGAGATCCAGACCCTTGTGCCAGACGGCATACTGCGCCATCACCGAGAAATCAGTCTGATGCAGGTACGACGCATCATACATCTTGAGCGCGGTCAGCGCCGGAGTGCTGATCCAGAACTGGATGCCCGAACCACCCCATGATGCGTCGATCAGCCCCATCGGGACGCCGGTCTTCTTTTTCAGATCGCGTCCCATGAAATAGCAGGCAGCCGAGAAGCTGGCCGCATCCTTGGGCGAGGCGACCTTCCACACCACATCCTTGGGCAGATCGGATGCCGGAGCCACTTCGCTGATATGGCCGGTCTTGAGCAGCCGGATTTCGCTGTCGTTGACGGCAGTGGCCTCGGCGACTGCGTTGTTACCCTGGATCAGCTGAAATTCCATGTTGGACTGACCGGAACACAGCCAGACATCGCCAACAAGAAGGTCGGAAACGGTCTGAGACTGCTTGCCGGCCTGGACTTTCAACGTCAGCGGCTTGCCGGGCTGGCGCGCGGGCAAAGTTGCCGTCCAGCGCCCCTGACTGTCTGACATCACAGACGCGCTCTGCCCGGAAAGATCGACCTGCACGGTCGTATCGGGTTTGGTCTCTCCCCATACACGAATGGGCTGATCCCGCTGCAACACGGCATGATCGCTGAATACAGATGCAACGAGGGACTGCGCAGCAGCGCCGCCGGGCAACGCAACCAGACAGGTGGCTGCCAGCAGTGCAGTTTTCCGAAGCCTCACCATGCCATTTCAACTCCCGGTTCCTGTACCGCGTGAGCCAGCCAAGGAGCGCGCGGCTTTGCACAATTGATTTGCGAAGATTTTCGTAAATGCAGAAGGGAGCGCCGCAGAGGATCGGGCGCTCCCTTCCGCCGCCCGCCTCGAGACGACCCGAAGTGCGGACGAAGCGCTTGAAGCGTCAGCGGGTGTGATGTGCCGCTTCAAACGAAGAAATGAACCGGGCAGCGCGTGCCGCAACGGTAACTGCATCCAGACCCGCGCTATAGAGCGCAGACCCGAACCCGAAGCCGGACGCACCGGCCGCAAGCCATTGCGCCATGTTGTCGGGGGTAATGCCCCCCACCGGAATGATGGGAACCGACGCCGGAATGACCGCTCGCCAGGCCTTGAGCACTGCCGGGCTCGCCGCTTCGGCGGGAAACAGCTTCAGACCCGTTGCTCCGGCCTTCAGCGCAGCGAAGGCTTCGGACGGGGTGAATACGCCCGGCAGCGAAACAAGTCCGCGCTCGACGGTTGCCGCGATCACGTCCAGATCGGCATTGGGCGAAATGATCATCTGCCCGCCCGCATCGGCAACGGCGCGGACCTGTTCGATGCTCAGGACCGTACCCGCTCCGACTGTCGCCCTTCCCGCCAACCGCGCGGCAAGCCGGCCAATGCTGTCAATCGCATCGGGTGAATTGAGTGGCACTTCGATCAGCGTGAATCCGGCGTCGCAGAGCGCCTCGCCCACGGCCTCGACTTCGGCAGGCAGGATGCCGCGAAGAATGGCGACGAGGGGGCGCTGTTCGAAATGCGCCTGGTATGACGACATAGTGCTGGTCATCGCTTGTTCCAGATAGCTGTAATGCCGGCCACGAACGCGGCATGGCTGTCGATCCGCTCGGCCGTACCTCCGAGGACGTCTATGGCATTGGCATAGAGGTGCCCCATGTGTTCATCGGCCAGAATGTAGATTTGCCGAGCGCCGATCTCGGCCAGCCTGGCGGCAACATCGGCTCCGATCAGGACCCCGCTGGCGAAGGACGCAGCATCGCTCGGCTTCCGATGGCCGAGCATGATGCCGGATCGGATCGAGAACAGCGTGGCAGCGAGATCGCGCTGGCTTCCTTGCGCCACGCCCTCGCGGAAGGCCGCGAGATTTTCGGCACCGGTCTGGATGCTCGGAGCCAGAAGGCTGTGCGCTCCGATCAGGCCATAGAGCTCACCTGTCATCGCCGTGACGAAACTGGTGATCTTGCCGCCGGTCATCCACGCCCATTTGCAATGGGTGCCGGGCTGGCACAGGATGCCATCCGCAGGGACAAACTCGGCTGAAACCGCTCCCAGCAGCTGAACCTCCTCGCCGCGCATGATGTCGCAGCGGGCAGCGGACGTACCACTGAGGCTAAGCCCCGGCACGATCGCCGTCCGATCGTCGATATACGTCAGCGCGGCAGCAAGTTCGTCGAGGCCGGCAGGGGCAGCAACATAGGGCACCTTCTGCCAGCCCACATCGGAGCCCACCATTCCCGCCATGATCGCCGGGTAATCCCCAAACCGGGCCCGCAGCATGGCCATCTCACCTGCGAAATCGGTTACGCGCAAGGCCCCCGCATCGTCACGATCCGTGTGGAGCACTTGCCCGTTATCGATCAGATATACCCGCCTGTTGGTGGTACCCCAATCAATGGCGAGAAATGGTTCGCTCATCGCCAGCCCTTCTCGATCTCTTCGAGAGACTTGCCCTTTGTTTCAGGCAAGTTCCTGAAGATGAAGAGGAAGCCGGCCGCGCAGATCGCGCCGTAGATCCAGAAGGTAAGCCCCGTCCCTGCTGCCGCATTGAGCAGCGGGAACGTATAGGTCAGGATGAAGCAGGCCATCCACAGCGAGGTCGTGGCAACCGCCATGCAAGCCCCGCGCGCTTCCCCTGGAAAGATCTCGGACAGAGCCACCCAGGTCATCGGCGCAAGCGTCATCGCATAGCAGGCAATCGCGGCCATGACCAAAGGCACCAGCAGAACACCCTGCAAACCAAAGACATAACAGCCGCCCAGCAACAGGTAGATGATGGCCAGACCACTGCACCCGACCAGCATCAGCCGCCGCCTGCCGAGACGTTCCACGGTGAACAGTGCCAGCAGCGTGAAAACACAGTTCACGACGCCCGTGATCACGATGTTGAACAGCGTATCGGAAACCGCAAAGCCACCCGATGCAAAGATCTCTTGCGCATAATTGAAGATGACGTTGATGCCGCACCACTGCTGCAAGACCGCCAGCACGATCCCGATCACCATCACGCGGCGGAACTTCGGCTCCTTCAGGATCGAAAGCAGGCTGCGGCCCGGTCCGGCTTCGAATGCGCGGCGGATTTCGGCCAGCGCACTGTCGGCATATTCCGCGCCGCCAAACTTCTGCAGCACTTTGCGGCTCTCATCCCACCGGCCGCGTTGTGCGAGCCAGCGCGGACTTTCGGGAATGAACATGCAGCCGAGGAGAAATGCCGCAGATGGCACTGCTGCTGCACCAAACATCCAACGCCAGCCCACCTGCCCATTCCAGGATTCGGCAATCTGCAGGAGAGTGGCATCGGCCGGCACGGGACGAGCAATCAGCCAATTGACGATCTGAGCCCCCAGAAGCCCGAGCACGATGGCGATCTGGTTCAGGCAAACGAGCCTGCCACGACTGGATGGCGGTGCGATCTCGGCGATGTACATCGGGGACAGGCCCGATGCCATGCCGATACCCACGCCGCCGGCCATGCGCCAGGTGACGAAGCTCCCAAAGTCATGAGCATAGGCCGTTGCGATCGACGTCAGCGTGAAAATCACGCTGGCGATCAGCAGGGCCCGTTTCCGGCCCAGGTAATCTGCCAGGTAGCCGGAGACCATCGCACCGATCAGGCACCCGATCAGCGCACAGCTTACAGCCCATGCCTGATCGGTCGGCAGCGTGAGGCCAAATCGGGCCTCATAGAATGGTTTTGCCCCGCCAATGACGACCCAATCATACCCGAACAGCAAGCCGCCCAGCGCCGAAACCGATGACGCCAGCCAAACCGCACTCGATGCTCCGGCCGCAGGGACATCCGGACCAGAGTATGATCCAGCATCTATCGTATGCATCTTTAAAGCCTTCCCATTCGTCCGCCGTCGGCGACGATCCCCTCACCGGTAATGAAACTCGCCGCGTCCGACGCCAGGAAGCGGACGATCGCAGCGATCTGCTCGGGCTGCGCAATATCGGCGGGGTCGATCACTTCTTCACCCGAACGGATGTTTGGGCTTGCCCTCAGCATCTCGGTGTCGACGGCACCCGGCAGGACCGCATTGACACGGATCCCACGCGGCTTGCCTTCAATCGCCGCGGAACGGGTCAGGCTGACCAGCCCGGCCTTCGCAGCAGCATATGGCGCGACGAGAGCCGACGTTCGCACGGCATGGACCGACGCGACATTCACCACGCAGCCGCCGGGCGGCATCACCCGGAGGGCGTGACCGGTGAACAAGGCCGCACCAATCAGATTCACATCGAGCAGTGAGCGCCAGTCTGCTGCGGTGAGTTCCGTGATCGGCTTGTAGATCATCATGCCGGCGACATTGACGATGGTATCGAGCGATCCGAACTCCGCGAAGGTAAAGTCTACGGCCCTGCCCACTGCCTCTTCATCGGCAACGTCGATCGACAGGCTCACAGCCTCGCTTGCGCCAGCTTCCAGGAGCGATGCGACCGCCAAGCCGTCTTCATCAGGCCGCTTGTCGACCAGGACGAGCTTGGCGCCCTCTTCCGCAAATGCCCGGGCAATGGCCAGGCCGATGTCACCGCGTCCGCCGGTGATCAAAACGCTTCGATTTACCATTCGCGCAACTCGCCCTGAGGACCGCGCCAGGCGGGATTGCGCCAACTATGGGGATGCCGCGCCATCTCGCGCACGACATCTTCATCCAGTTCCACACCCAGACCCGGCGTTTGGGGAATGTCTACGCAACCATCCTTCACGTCAAAAATCTCTGGGTTCTTCATGAGCGAGACGAGGTCCGTAGACGGACCGTTGTAGTGGATGCCAAGCGACATTTCCTGCATGACGAAGTTCGGCGTCACCGCAGCCAGATGCAGACAACTGGCGAGCGCCAAGGGCCCAATCGGACAATGCGGAGCAAAGGCGACATCGTAGGTTTCAGCCATGGCCGCAATCCGCCGACATTCGGAAATACCACCGGCATGGGCAAGATCGGGCTGAATGATATCGATGGCGCCCGATTCAAAGAACGGACGATAGTCCCAGCGGCTATAGAGCCGCTCACCCATCGCAAGCGGCACAACCGTGTGGCTCGCCAGTTGCTCAATGGCGGTCAAATGCTCACCAAGCAGGACTTCTTCGGCAAACAGCGGCCGCAACGGCTCGATCGCCTGCAGCATCTGCCGTGCCATCGGCTTGTGAACACGCCCATGGAAATCGACGCCGACGTTGATACCGGTTGCACGCACCGATCCCAGACGCTCAACCAGTTCGTCGACCTTGCTCCAGCAGTCGAGCCAACCGATATCACCAGTGGCATTCATCTTGACGGCGCCAAAGCCTTGCGCCTTGCGGGCCTCAGCCTGAGCGACCACGTCCTGCGGCGTATCACCCCCGATCCACGCGTAGACCAGAATCCGATCCCGCACGCGTCCGCCGAGGAGCTCGTACAGCGGCACGCCCAGCTTGCGCGCCTTGATATCCCAAAGCGCCTGGTCGATCCCGGATATAGCGGACAAAAGCACCGGCCCGCCGCGATAGAAACCCAGCCTGTGCAACTTCTGCCAGGCATCTTCGATGCGCATCGGATCGTGTCCGAGGAGACGATCACGGGCCGCATCGATGGCACCGACGACAGCTTCGCCGTGCCCCTCAAGAGTTGCTTCACCCCAGCCGACAGCACCCTGCCGCGTTTCGATTCTGACAAAAAGCCAACGCGGCAGAACAAGGAAGCTCTCGATCTTCACGATGGCATCGACTGCCTCGTCCACAAAGCAGTCGCATCGCGGCACCGGAGCGGCCCCAAGGCCCTCCATGTGCTGGCACAGTTTTTCGATCAAAGGCGTCCTCCAGCATTCTCGCCGACGTTCACGTCGTCTCAATCCCGAATGACCCGTAGATTATCAGCTGGACAAAGGTCAACTATAAATCATATTTTATCCGCCTGAGGTACGGAGGGATGCAATGGAAGAGGTAAGAATCGTCTCAACGACGCGGGACAGGTTGGGAGAAGGCCCGGTCTGGGATGCCCAGTCACGTACCCTGCTATGGGTCGATATCATGGGGCACGCCGTCAACCAGCTCAGCTTGGACAACGACAATCAGGCCCGCTTCGAGCTGGATGAGCCTGTCGGCTGGATCATCCCGCGACAAGGTCGGTCGGATTTTATCGTCGGCCTGGCCAGCGGATTCGCCGTGCTGGATCTCGGCACCGGACAGACAACGGCCATCGGTGATCCGGAACCCGATCGCCCGCACAGCCGCATGAATGACGCGAAGGTCGACCGCTGGGGCCGCATCTGGGCCGGAACCAAGTGCGATCGGGATACCCCGGGCGCCGGATCGCTCTACAGGCTCGACCCTGACCTCACATGGCAGAAACTGGATTCCGGCTACGACGTCACAAACGGACCGACTTTCAGTCTGGACGGCATGACGATGTACCACACCGACAGTGCTGCTCGCACCATCTATGCCTTTGATTTTGGGGCTGATGGCTCGATTGGCGAGCGGCGGGTCTGGCTCCGTTTCGAACCCGACTGGGGCTATCCGGATGGCATGACCACCGATGCCGAGGGTTGCATCTGGGTGGCCCATTGGGACGGGGCACGCGTGTCGCGCTTCTCACCCAGCGGCCAATTGCTGCGATCGATCGAACTGCCCGCTCGCAACATCACCAGTTGCACCTTCGCGGGTCCGCTGCTCGACCGCATGTTCGTAACCTCCTCGACGATCAATCAGGAGAGTGATCCCAACGCCGGAGCCCTGTTCGAAGTTTGCACCGGAGTGGTTGGCATTGAATCGATCCGGTTTGGAGGGTAACACGGCAGCAATGTCCAACGCCGCCTCAGGTCGTTGTCGATGCCGGGCCGAGATTTTGCGTTTCGGTGCCTGCGAGCAAGACTGATGGATCGAGTATGCCTGTAGCAAGTTCATCGAAGAGCCCGCGGGGACACAATCTTACGGCAAGGATCGTTCATGATCTGGGCCGGGCAATCGTGACAGAGCAGTTCAAAGGGACGACAGATTTCCCCTTTGAATCAGAGCTTTGCAAGAAGTATGAAGCCAGCCGGCCAGTGGTGCGTGAAGCGGTCAAGATGCTTACCGCCAAGGGCCTGCTGCGCCAAAGGCAGAAAGTCGGCATCGTCGTCCAGCCGGAAGCACATTGGAACCTGCTGGACCCCGATGTCCTCAAGTGGCTGCTCGAACGGGAGTTCTCGATCGATCTGCTGATCGACTTTACCGAGATTCGCATGGCCATCGAACCTCGCGCATCCGCTTTGGCCGCGCACAGCGCGACCGGGCCCCAGCGCCGCAACATCCTCAATGCGATCGATCGCATGTTTGCAGCCGAGCGCGGTGAGGATGATGCGTTGGAAGCCGATATCGCCTTCCATGTTTCCGTCCTCGAGGCGAGCAACAACCGCTTCATGCGCCAGTTCCAGGACCTCACGGAAAGCACCCTACGTTTCAGTATTCGCCGGACAAATGCCTACGCAGGCGTGAGCCGCGCCAGCGCGATTGATCACAAGCGGGTTGCCACGGCCATTATCGAAGGCGACCCGTCACGCGCGACGCGTCTGATGCGCGACCTGATCCAGGGCGCACTCGACCTGCTGTTGACTGCGGGCGGACATCCGACGTCCTGCGACTGATATAGTCGCCCTTTTCCGGTCAGGATGCCCCCCAAAGGACGCCCCCGACCGCGTTGAATGCTCCCCTACAAACCAGCGCAACAGGGAATGAAGTTTGCGCAAGACGCCTTAAACCAAGGAATTCAGGCGTTTTAGGAGACCTCCAAAGAGGTAGCTGGCG
Source organism: Sphingomonadaceae bacterium (assembly GCA_947454135.1). Classification (GTDB taxonomy): domain Bacteria; phylum Pseudomonadota; class Alphaproteobacteria; order Sphingomonadales; family Sphingomonadaceae; genus Novosphingobium. The sequence goes on along the minus strand of CANGJI010000089.1, from coordinate 3,546 downwards.
GAGCGGGAGGGATTCGAACCCTCGATACGCTTTTGACGTATACTCACTTTCCAGGCGAGCGCCTTCGACCACTCGGCCACCGCTCCGCATGCACTGGAAGGGGTTGCCCCTAACCGCAAGCAGCCACTTCCGCAAGGCCGGGAAGGCTGGCATCATCGCTTTGTGATGAAACACCCGCCACTGCTCTCTGCCGCGCTGCTCCTCACCTGCTTTGCGGCTCCTGCTCCCTCTCGCGCATCCGCCCCGGCCCTCGCCCCGACCGAGATCGTTGCGGCGGCACCGGCGGCGGACTGGGCGGCGATTGCGCCGTCCGATCTCCTCGTCATGGACCTTGCGCCGGATGCCAGAGGCACCGCGCGGCGGGTGGTGATCCAGTTGCTGCCTGCGCCGTTCTCGCAAGGGTGGATCGGCAATATCCGCGCGCTCGCCGCCGCGAAGTGGTGGGACGGGACAGCCGTGAACCGCGTGCAGGATGGTTATGTCGTGCAGTGGGGCGATCCGGACGGCGAGGACAAGGCCAAGGCCAAGCCGCTGCCGGCGGGGCTCACCAAGGTCGATGCAGCAAACTACGCGGCGTCAAGCTCGCAAGTCCGTCCGCTGGTCGCAGATGCCATCGCGCATGAAGCGCTCGGAACGCCGCATCCGAACACGCCCGTCTACGTGAAGGACGCCTATGCCGACACGACGCTGTTCTGGAAGGGCTGGCCCATTGGCACAGATGGAGAAAAAATGTGGCCGCTCCACTGCTACGCCGCCGTCGGCGTGGGCCGCGACTATCCGCCCGACACCGGCTCGGGCGCGGAGCTCTACACCGTCATCGGACAGGCCCCGCGCCAGCTTGATCGCAATATCGCGGTCGTCGGCCGGGTGATCGAGGGAATGGAAAACCTCTCCAGCCTGCCGCGCGGCACCGGCGATATCGGCTTCTACAAGACGGCCGAGGAACGCACCCCGATCCTCTCGATCCGCATCGGCAGCGATGTGCCGGGCCTGCCGCGCTATGAATACCTCTCGGCCGAGAGCGAGAGCTTCGCCCGCTATGCCGATGCGCGCGCCAACCGGCGCGATGCATTCTACATCAGGCCAGCGGGCGGAGTGGACATCTGCAACGTGCCGGTCCCGGTGCGGCGGGTGCAGTAGAAACGGCGCCCCCGCGCAGGCGGGGGCCTCAGTAGGCGTGGCGCAAAGCGGCCTGAGGCCCCCGCCTGCGCGGGGGGGCGACTCAGCCCAGCCCGAGCGGCTTGTACGCGCCGAAAATCAGCTGCTCGAACACGCCCGTGCCGACTTCGCCCTCGCTGGTCGTCACACGGCTGACGATCTGCACATGGAAGTTGTCCATCCGCTTGGGGTCGATGTCGGCCAGCACGATATCCTCGCGCTCCACCTCGAGCTCGCCGTGATAGAGGCCATGCCCCCACGTGGGCGAGGTATAGCCCAGCCCGCGCATCTGGAAGCGCACCAGCGGCTCGAACGTGAGCTTCAGCGCATCATCCCCGCCGCCAATCACCAGTTCGCCGCCTGCAGGCCACAGCGTGCCCGGCTGAAGCGGCGCATCGAGCTTGGCCGAGGGCGTCTCGAAGAAGCCGTCATGCCCTGCCCCATCCGGCGCGATCACCGCGCGGGTGTTCCACGGTGCGCCATTGGCATCGGCGTTGATGTGGAAGAACACGCTGCGGGTGGGCAGGTTGATCGGCGTCCATTGCCAGAAGAACTGCGGCACCACGCCGTGCCCGTGCGGCTGCGCATCGCTGGTGCCGACGGGCCGCACACCCCAGCTGCGGTCGCGCGTGCCGGCAGTGCCCGGCTTCAGCACCGTGCGCTTGCCGTCGATCTCGATCCACCCGGTGTAGTGCCCGTTCTGCGTGAGCCGCGTGTAGTCCATGAATGTGCGCGGCCCGATGCGGTGGATGAAGCGCGGCTCCTCGATGGGAAAGGCACGGCCGGTGAAGGTGATCTCCGCCTTGATCCCCTCGCCCTCCACGCTGATCGTCAGGCGTTTCAGCGGCTCCTCCACGCGGATGGCGATTGGCCCGCAGGTCAGATCCAACCGCTCCATGTTGAGTTCGCGCGAGGCATGGAGCGAATGCTGCACCCCGTCCTTGATGAAGCAGAAATGCGCGTCCGCCACATTGAGGTGCGGATAGATCCCGAAGGCCGCCGCGAAGAAATCGCTCCCGTCCGCCGCATAGCCATTGAAGAAGTAGCGGTCATAGAAATTGCGGTCGGTGCCGGAATAGGCAATCGGCTCGGGCGTCTGGTGCAGCGGGAAATCGTCGCCGTTGGTCAGCATGCAGAGTTCTCCATCATGGCGTCCAAAGCGCCGATGCTGTCGTGATCGAGCGCGAGGTCGGCTGCGCCCCGCGCCATCGAGAGGAAGTTGGCGTCGCCGCGCTCGGTACGCACGACGAAGGCCGCGCTGAACACCGCCGTGAACAGCCCATGCAGCGCCCCGATCCGGTAGCGCCGCATCATGACATCTTGCGCAATCGGAGCCCCCTGCCGCGCCATTTCCTCGGCATAGAGCCCCAACAAGGCCGCCTCGTTGGGCCGCCTCAAATCGCTGCCGATCCCGCAGCCCATGAAATAGCCAACGTCGGTCATCGCGCAGCCGATGGCGCACGTCTGCCAATCGACGATGGCGATGGGTTCCACCTCCCCCAATCCATGCTTGGCCCCAACACCGAACAGCATGTTGTCGAGCCGGAAGTCGCCGTGGATCAGGCAAGGCTCCTCGGGCTGACGGCCCAGCCAGCCTTCCACCCGATTGTCCAGCTCATCGCAGAGCGCCATGGCCTCAGGGCTCATCTGCCCGTCATAGCGCTCGCGGAAGATCGCATGCGCCTGATGGTAGAGCCGCCCGATTTCGGCCAGCAGCCCCTCGCGGCCATGCAGCCACTCCGCGCCCAGCACCTTGGGATGGCCGATGGTCGCACTGTGCAGCGCCGCCGCCTGCCGGATCGCTGCTTCGGCATCGGCGAGGGTGCACCCCTCCAGCTGGTTGCCCCCGCGCTCCGGCGCCAGATCCTCGAACAGCAGCACGAAATCGGTGCCCTCGGCGTTGATTTCCGCCGCGTAGACGCGCGGCGTGCGGACGGCGATCCCGGCAGCCAGTTCGCGGTAAAAGCCGACTTCCTTGACGTAGAGCATCATCGCCGCCGCCGTGCCCCGGCTGGTCGGATCGGCGGACGCGAACTTGCCCGCCAGCGTGGGGGGCGCAGCCGTGGGCCGGTCGTAGGTCAGCGTAAAGCGCGCGGTATCACCGACCTGTCCGGTGCCGATGGCCTGCCATGCAAGCCCGGTAATCCGCGCGTCACCCAAGAGGCCCGCGCGCGCCAATTGCGCTTCGATCCAGCGCGGCGTTACCGCCGCGGCCGTCGTCGGAAATTCACCCCCAGAACGATTAGGCATGCATCACTCTCCGCCAGCGAGACTGGCAGAGAGCGAAGGCGATGGAAAGAGACTTTAAGCGAGCGCTTAAATTGGGCTCTCCATCCACTCCCCGTTCGTGTCGAGCGAAGTCGAGACACCAAGCGTTGGGTATGGTGT
>CANGJI010000088.1 GCA_947454135.1 Sphingomonadaceae bacterium | reverse complement strand
GCCCACGCGGTCGACCCGCCATCGAGCGCGCCCTTGGCGAGTACGAGCACGCGGCAGCGTTCGGCCAGAACCAGCGCGGCGGTGAGCCCGGCAGCGCCGGAGCCGATGATGAGGACGTCGGGGCCGGAGATGGAGCCGGGCATTTCAGCGGCGCTCATGGCCTGGCCTCAGGCGCATCGGGTATACAATCTATCACGCAGGCTATGTGCCCTTCCGCGCCGCGTTTGGGAAGCGCCTTGCAGGGCACCGGAATAGTAAAAAAGCACTATTGCAATATCCATAAGGTTTATCTCGCGTCTGCGAGATGATAGGCTGAATACTAAGCGGCGAGACCTAGGGATTCGTGACGATGCTGTGGCGATTGCCATTCTGCCAAGTGAACCGGCACCGCGCTGACAGGGCAACCGTGCTGTGGAACGGCATCCGGCACGTGGGCGCCTGCCGCGATTGCGGCAGGCCGGTGCGCAAATCCAGCCGCGCCGACCACTGGAAGCTGCTCACGCCCGAAGATGCGCCCAATTCGCCATGATCCGAAAGTTTTAAGGCACCTTCGAGCGAAGCCGGGGCCGCGCTTCAGGACTTACGCGAGTGCCGTGTCGGGCCCGCTCGTCAGCTTCACGAAGACGTCTTCGAGATCCGCTTCGTCAGTCGAGACATCGACGATGCCGTAGCCGAGCGACTGGACCAGCGCGAGCACGTCACCCGCATTGATGCGGTCCTTGTTGTAGGTCACGCGCAGCTCGCGTTCGCCCGAAATGGTGCTCTTCACGAAGGCTTCATGCTGCGGCGCGGCAATCATGTCGCGGTCCAGCGTCAGCACCACGATCTTCTCGCGCATCATGCCGACGAGGTCGCGCGTCGGCTGGTCCGTGATCAGCCGTCCGTGGTTGATGATGGCGATGCGGTCGCACAGCTGCTCGGCTTCCTCGAGATAGTGCGTGGTGAGGACGATGGTGACGCCCTGGTTGTTGAGATCGACCACGAGTTCCCACAGCAGACGCCGCAGTTCCACGTCGACGCCGGCGGTCGGCTCGTCGAGCACGAGGATCGGCGGGGTATGGACCATCGCCTTGGCAATCAGCAGGCGGCGCTTCATGCCGCCGGAGAGCGAGCGGGCATAGGCATTGGCCTTGTCCGCGAGGTGGACCGACTTCAGCAGTTCGAGCGAGCGGCGCGCGGCCGGCGGGACGCCGTAGAGGCCCGCCTGGATATCGAGCACCTCGATCGGGGTGAAGAACGGATCGAACACGATTTCCTGCGGGACGATGCCGATCGAGGCCTTCGCGTTGCGGGGTTCGCGGTCGATGTCGAAGCCCCAGATCTCGACCGTGCCGGACGATTTCATCACGAGCCCGGCCAGCGTGTTGATGAGGGTGGACTTGCCCGCCCCGTTCGGGCCGAGCAGGCCGAAGATCTGGCCCTGCGGCACGTCGAAGCTCACGCCGCCCAGTGCAAGCTTGCCTTCGCCCGACTTGCTGCCGGCGGGGGCGTAGCGCTTGACGAGGTCGCGGATGCGGATGGCGGGGGTGCTGCTCATGGCTTTCTCCCTGCCCCTTGATGCGCCGCGCGTAAAGGGGGCAGGCAGGCACCTGGTTATCGGCCCAGCTTGTATCGGGGGCGGCGGTTTGCTACCGGCGCGGCCATGAGCACGATCAAGGCACCCGAGACGGTTCTGACCACCACCACGCGCGTGCGCTGCGACGGCGCGGACGGCATCCGCGGCGGTGCTGCGCTGGGCCATCCCCGCGTGTGGATCGAGATCGACGAGCGCGGTTTTGCCGAATGCGGCTATTGCGACCGGCGCTTTGTCCTGAAGGGCGGACCGGCCGATCACGGCTGATTGTTTGCGAAACGCGCGAAAAAGCGCGTTTCGGGCGGCACCGGCCCACTCCCCCGCCCGGCCACCCACGAGAGTACCCTGAATGGGTGGCCGGGCGGGGGAGTGGGCCGGTGCGGCACACGAACCGTGAGGTTCGTCAAACATAGTGGCGTGATACGGCAGGGCTGCCTATATCCTTGCGCATGACCCAAACGCCCGATCCCCGCTCGCTGCTCTATCGCCCCGGCCTGCTGACGCCCGAGGAAGCGAAACGCCTGACTGCCACCGCGCTCGGTGCGTGCGAGGACGGCGAGCTCTATCTCCAGTTCATTGCCAGCGAGAGCTTCGGCTTTGACGACGGGCGGCTGAAGACGGCGGACTATTCGCGCGATGCGGGCTTCGGCCTGCGCGGGGTTTCGGGCGAGATGACCGGGTTTGCCCATGCCAACGAGATTTCCGCCGCCGCCATCGCGCGTGCGGGCGAGACGCTGAAGCTGCTCGATCCGGCGAAAACCGCGCCCGCTGCGGCGCCGCGTCAGAACAACCGCCATCTCTACACCGATGCCTCGCCGCTCGATGCGATCCCGTTTGCGGCCAAGGTCAAGCTGCTCGAGACGATCGATGCAGCGGCGCGGGCGCGCGATCCGCGCGTGGCGCAAGTTTCGGCGAGCCTCGCGGCGAGCTGGTCGGTAGTCGAGATCGTGCGCGCCGACGGGTTCGTGGCGCAGGATGTGCGGCCGCTGGTGCGGCTCAACGTCTCGATCGTGGCGGAACAGAACGGCCGGCGCGAGACGGGGAGCTTCGGGATCGGCGGACGGCGGCTTTATGATGATCTGTTCGAGGCCGAGACGTGGAACCGCGCGATCGACAGCGCGCTGGCGCAGGCACTGACCAATCTCGAATCGGTCGATGCGCCGGCGGGCGAGATGACCGTGCTGCTCGGACCTGGCTGGCCGGGCGTGCTCCTGCACGAAGCCGTCGGCCACGGCCTTGAAGGCGATTTCAACCGCAAGGGCACCAGCGCCTTTTCCGGCCGGATCGGCGAGCGGGTGGCGGCAGCGGGCGTGACGGTGGTGGACGACGGTTCGATCCCCGGACGGCGCGGATCGCTCACCATCGACGATGAAGGCACGCCGACCGAGGAGACCGTGCTGATCGAGGACGGTATCCTCAAGGGCTACATCCACGACCGCATGAGCGCGCGGCTGATGGGGCTGGCGCCGACCGGCAACGGACGCCGCGAAAGCTATGCCCACGCGCCGATGCCGCGCATGACCAACACCTTCATGCGGGGCGGCAATGACGATCCCGCAGAGCTGCTTTCGCGTGTGAAGAGCGGCATCTTCGCGAAGTCCTTCGGCGGCGGGCAGGTCGATATCACCAGCGGCAAGTTCGTGTTTTCCTGCACCGAGGCCTACCGCATCGAGAACGGCAAGCTGGGCGCGCCGATCAAGGGCGCGACGCTGATCGGCGATGGCCCCAGCGTGCTGACCCGCGTGACCGGCATCGGCAACGACATGGCGCTCGACGAAGGTGTCGGGGTTTGCGGCAAGGGCGGGCAGAGCGTGCCGGCAGGCGTCGGGCAGCCGACGCTGCTGGTCGAAGGACTTACCGTGGGCGGAACCGCCTGAGGCCTCGCGGCGCGCCAGACCTTCGGGTCGGGTCAAGAGTCTCGAAATGCGCCATAAGGTGAACTACGTAGTTGGCGTAGGGCCTTCCTATTGCTGTAGGGCGCCCTCAGGGAAACTACAGTCAGCGATGGTTAAGCCAACGCGGCGCATTCTGGTTTCCAACCAGATTGAGAAAGGCGCAGTCATGAACCGCATTGCCTCCAAGCTCGGGTTACTCGCCGCCGCTGGCGCCATGATGCTGGCTGGCACGGCGGCCGATGCCCGCCCCCGGCTGACCGGCGAGGAGCAGCTTGCCAAGCTCCTCGAAGGCCGCGTTGCGGGCCAGCCGGTCAATTGCATCAACCTGCCCAACGTCCAGTCCTCGCGCGTGATCGACAAGACCGCGATCGTCTATGGCAGCGGCAGCACGATCTATGTGCAGCGGCCGAAGAGCGGCGCGTCGTCGCTCAATTCGGACGACATCCTCGTTACCCAGCTGACGACCTCGCAGCTTTGCAACATTGACGTGGTGCAGCTGCGCGATCGCAACGGCTGGTTCTGGCGCGGGTTCGTCGCGCTCGACAAGTTCGTGCCCTACACCAGGCCGGCCAAGGTCGCGCTGGCGGACTGAGGGTCTGCGGCCGATTTGGGCCTGATTGATTTCGGCCCGTGGTCAGCGGTATGGGGCGCGGTATGACAGCCACGCCCCAGCCGCTTCTGCGCCTCGCCACCCCTGACGACACTGCCGCACTGGCCGATCTCGCGCGGCGCGCCGTCAGCGCCAAGTTCGAGCACCTCTACAAGCCGGAAGACTTCGCGACCTTCCTGGAAGCCGCGCACAGCGATGCGAAAGTGGCGAAGGAAATCGCCGATCCGGGCATGCGCGTGGCGGTGATCGAGGAAGCGGGCGCGCTGATCGCGTTCTGCAAGCTGGTGCTGAAGAGCACGCTGTCCGCCGGTCACAGCGATGCGCGCAGCCCCCTCGAACTGAAGCAGCTCTACACCGATCCCGCGCGGATCGGCGGCGGGCTGGGCAGGCGGCTGATGGATTGGGCGCAGGCGCAGGCGCAGGATCTGGGCGCGGACGAGATCCAGCTCACCGTCTATAGCGAGAACTTCGAGGCGCAGCGGTTCTACCACCGCTACGGTTTCGCCAAGATCGCCGATATCGAGTTCTGGGTGGGCAACCACTGCGATCCGGAATTTCTCTACGCCAAGCGGCTGGTGCCGGAAACCAATAGTCAGGCACAGGCCGAGCAGGTATAAGCGCCGCCATGTCATCCGTACGCCCCTGGCGCGATATCACGCGCCGCAAGAGCCGCCAGATCATGGTTGGGTCCGTTCCTGTCGGCGGCGATGCGCCGATCACGGTGCAGACCATGACCAACACCCTCACCAGCGATCCCGTCGCGACGATCAACCAGATCCGCCGGTGCGAGGATGCGGGTGCGGACATCATCCGCGTTTCGTGCCCGGACGTGGAGAGCACCGCGGCGCTCGGCAAGATCGTGCGCGCGGCGCGGGTGCCGATCGTTGCGGACATCCATTTCCACTACAAGCGCGCGCTGGAAGCGGCGGACGCGGGCGCGGCGTGCCTGCGCATCAATCCCGGCAATATCGGTTCGAGCGAGCGCGTCGCCGAAGTCGTGCGCGCGGCCAAGGCCAACGGCTGCGCGATCCGCATCGGCGTGAACGCGGGCAGCCTCGAGAAGGACCTCCTCGAAAAGTACGGCGAGCCGTGCCCCGAGGCGCTGGTCGAGAGCGCGCTTGATCACATCAAGCTGCTGCAGGACCACGATTTCCACGAATACAAGGTGGCGGTGAAGGCCTCCGACGTGTTCCTTGCGGTTGCGGCCTACATGGGTCTTGCCGAAGCAGTCGATTGCCCGCTGCACCTCGGCATTACCGAGGCGGGCGGCCTGATCGGCGGGACGGTCAAGTCCTCGATCGGCCTTGGCAGCCTGCTCTGGGCGGGCATCGGCGATACCTTGCGCGTTTCGCTCTCGGCCGAGCCCGAGGAGGAAGTGCGCGTCGGCTTCGAGATCCTGAAGTCGCTCGGCCTGCGCACGCGCGGCGTGCGCGTCGTCTCGTGCCCCAGCTGCGCGCGGCAGGGCTTCGACGTGATCCGCACGGTCGAGGCTCTGGAAAGCCGCCTCAGCCATATCAAGACGCCGATCTCGCTTTCGGTGCTCGGCTGCGTGGTCAATGGCCCCGGCGAGGCGCGCGAGACCGACGTGGGGCTGACCGGCGGCGGCAACGGCAAGCACATGGTCTACCTTTCGGGCGTGACCGACCACACCGTGCAGGACGAGGACATGCTCGAGCATATCGTCAGCCTCGTGGAGAAGAAGGCCGCCGAGATGGAAGCGGCAACGACGGACGCGGGGAAGGCGGAAGTGCCCGCCGAGTAAGCGGCGGCCTTCGTCATTTGCTAACGCCTTGCGGGCACAATGCGGCCCGCCATGAACCGCTTCGTCGTCATTGCCGGCCTGGTGCTGATCAGCAGCGCGCTGCTTGCGCCGCGCCTTTCGGTTGAATCCGAAGCGGCGGGGGCGCCGGGCAAGCCGGAACAGGTCTCCCCGTGGAGCAAGGACGCGCCCGTGCCGGTGCCGGTGCGCGGCGGGTCTGCCGAAATGATCGAGATCGTGCGCGACGGGCAGGGGCAGTTCCACCTCAGTGTCGATGTCGGGGGCCAGCCTGTCCGCTTCCTCGTCGATACCGGCGCCGATGTCGTCGCGCTGACCGAGGAGGACGCCGACCGGCTGGGGCTGAGGCCCGATCCTGCCGAATACCGCCCCATGTTGCAGACGGCCTCCGGCACCGGGATGGCCGCGCCGGTGGAGATCGACCGGCTGACCATCGGCGGGCGCGACCTGAGCGGGGTTGCCGCGGTGGTCGTGCCGAGCCTGCCGGTCAGCCTGCTCGGCCAATCGGCGCTGCGGCGGCTGGGCAGCGTGACCTTGAAGGGTGACCGGCTGATCATTGCGGGCTAAGGACCGGTGCATGACGATCTCCATCCGCTCCGCCACGCCCGACGACCTGCCGCTGATCGCGGACCTGATCCGCGCGCTCGCCGAATATGAAAAGCTCGCGCATGAAGTGCGCTTCGATGACGAGGTGCTGCGCACCAAGCTCTTCGGGCCGCGTCCTTATGCCGAAGTGATCATCGGTGAAGTCGATGGTGCGGCGCAGGGTTTCGCCTTGTACTTCCACAATTTCTCGACCTTCGAGGGCAAGCCCGGGGTCTATCTCGAAGACCTGTTCGTGCGGCCGGAGGCGCGCGGCAGTGGCCTCGGCAAGGCGCTGCTGTCGCGGCTGGCGGCGATTGCGGTCGAGCGGGACTGCGCGCGGCTCGAATGGTCGGTGCTCGATTGGAACGAGCCGGCCATCGGCTTCTACAAGAAGCTCGGCGCGCGGCTGATGGACGAATGGACAGTGATGCGGGTGGACGGCGCGGATCTGGCCCGCCTTGGCGCCCATTCGGGCGCAGATGCTGGAAAGTCTGCATAATCGGGCGTACAACGGCCGGCATGACAGGACTGGTGAACAGGCGCGGACTGATCAGGGGCGCAGCGGCAACGCTGGTCGCCGCAGCCGCGCCCGCACGCGTCTTTGCCCAGCCCTACAGCGTTCCTGAACAATACCGCCGCATCCTCGCCGTGGCGAAGCAGCAGGTCGAGCGCGTGGGCTCGGTGCTGTGGCGCACCGACATCGTCGGCATCGCCGATTTCGCGCTGCCCTCGGGCATGCCCCGGCTCCATTTCGCCCATCTCGAAACGGGCGAGGTCCGCTCGTTCCTCGTCGCGCATGGCAAGGGTTCGGACCCGGAGCATGACGGGTTCCTCAAGACCTTTTCGAACGAGGTCGGCAGCCTCGCTACCTCGCGCGGGGCGTTCATCACCTACGAGTGGTACAAGGGCAAGTACGGCACCTCGATCCGGCTTGGCGGGATCGACCCCGAAAACAGCAACACGCTCAACCGCGCGATCGTGATGCACCCGGCGTGGTACGCCAACCCGGACATGCTCGAGAAATGGGGCAAACTGGGCCGCAGCGACGGCTGCTTCGCCATGCCCGAGGCCGATTTCAACGAGGCGCTGTGGCACCTTTCGGGCGGGCGGCTTTTGTACGCGGATCGGCTGGGGATTTATTGAGGCTTTGCGTCGTCATTACTTCGGGGGAGGGAATTGATGGCGGGGTTGCGCTGTGTGGCTCTGGATCCCCGCCTTCGCGGGGATGACGAGGCTAGGGGCGGGGACGACGAAGGTGGGGCGCGGACGACGAAGGTGAGGTGGGGCTGACGAGGGTGGAGCGGGGATGACAAGGGCAGGCGGGAGATCAGTCGCCTAGAGGCGGGAAGCCGAAGTCTTCTGCCAGATCGCGCCACGTGGGATTGTCTTGCTCGAACAGGTTGAGTTTCCACGCGCGCTCCCATTTCTTGAGGCGTTTTTCGCGCGTGATCGCGTGTTCCATAGTGGCGTGCTGTTCGAACCAGACGAGGCGGTGGACCTTGTGCTGCGCCGTGAAACCGCCGAACGTCCCCTCGCGGTGCTGGTGGATGCGCTGGAGCAGGTTTGATGTGACGCCGGTGTAGAGCGTGCCGTTGCGGCGGGAGGCGAGCAGGTAGACTGTCGGCTGGAAGTCTTCGCGCACGCAATGTTGCTACTGGATTCCTACCTCAGCGGGAATGACGAAGAGGGTGTTGGCACCAATTCCGAACGAACTCTTGTCATTCCTGACTGCGCAGGGAGGACGAAGTGCTTTCTCTAAAGAAACATTCGTCATTCCCGCGCAGGCGGGAATCCAGGGCGAGGTTGCGCTGTGGTGCTCTGGATCCCCGCCTTCGCGGGGATGACGAGGGTAAAAGGCGGGGACGACGAGGGGCGGGATTTACAGCGGATTATCCAGCTTGATGATCGCTTCGTTGCTCTTGCGCTGGTCGGTGTGGAGTTCGCGCGGGCGGGCGAAGCTGGCGATGACGGGGGCGTCGCGCTGGTAGATGTCGGCGAAGCTGCGCATCAGGCCGTTCACGTCGCGCGCGACGGTGAAATAGGTGATGTAGACCGCCCAGGGCTTGGTCATCGGCACCTTGGTGTACTTGCCCGAGAGGTTGTACTGCACCGCCGTTTCGGGCGGCAGATCGGCGCCGAGGATCGCCATGGTCATGGCCAGTTCGGTCGCGCGTTCGGCGCGGATGCAGCCGTGGCTGAGCGCGCGCGAGGGCAGGGCGAAGAGGTTCCGGTTGGGCGTATCGTGGATGTAGATCGCATGCTCGTTGGGCATGTCGAGCTTCACGCGGCCCAAGGAGTTGGTGTCACCCGGCTGCTGCACCACGGTGATCGTGCCGTCGGCGTTTTTCGTGGCGACATAGCCTTCGCGCGCGGCCTGCTTGGGATTGGCGATCAGCCGCGCGCCGAGGCCCTCGCCCACGACGATCGACTGCGGCACCGTCCACGTGGGGTTGAACACGACGTTCTTGACCTGCTCGGCCAGCTGCGGCGTGGCGGTCTTGCCCGGCTTGCCGACGATCGCGCGGTAGCTGCGGATGATCTTGTTGTTCACCGTGAGCCGGAGTTCCTGCTCGGGCACGTTGATGATCAGGTACTGCAGGCCCAGATCGCGCGCGAGCCAGCGCCAGCGGTCCATGTTGGCCTTGATCATCGCGATCTGGCGCGGATCCTTGGCCTTTGCCAGCATGTCCTTGAGCAGCGCGTAATCGGGGTGGGTGGGATTGAGCGAGGCGAGCACGCCGGGCACGTCATGCGTCTCGGTCGCCGTCGCGAGGAGCTGCGCATTGGGGTGCAGATCCTGATCGGGATCGACCGCGAACCACTGGATGCGCGCGGGCATCGGCGTGCGGCCATCGCGCAGATCCTCGGCGAGCCAGACGAAGAGGCGGCTGGCGAGCACATCGAGATCGTCGCCCTCGCCCTTGGCGATCTGGGCGGCGAGCGCGGCCGGTTCATAGTCGGCCGGGGTCAGGCCCTCGGTGCGGATGCCCTTGATCGCGGCGAGCAGCGCCTGCGCGTCAGCCAGGGTCCAGTGCGCCAGCGGCGGCGGCACCGGTTGGAATACCGGCACCGGCGCCGTCGTTGCGGTGCCGGCGGGGGCCGTCGTCGCCTGAGCGGTGGGCGTTGCTGCCGGGGCGGTGGCGCTCGGCACCGGCTTCGGCGCGGGCTTGGCGGGCTGCACGCCGGCGGTCAGATCGACCGGGCCCTGCTGGGCTGCGGCGGCGGGGGTGCCGAGCACGGACCAGCCAAGCGCTGCCGTGCAGAGCATGCCGCTGAGATTGGCCCGATGAATCATGCGCATTGGTCGATGTCTTTCCCTGTTGCCGCCCGGCCCGGATAGGAACGGCACTGCGCGATTCCTGCCCCAAGCCGCTGCTGCAATCAAGCAAGCCGGCTGTCTGATTGCTGAATCGGTTCACACATCCCGTTTGCCCGGGGAGACGGACCTTTGCGCTCCGCCCGCAGCGTCGCTATGGGCGGGCGATGAAGCGCTCTGCCCCCCTGCTGCCGATCCTCTCTGCCCTGACCGGCCTGCTCTGCTTCGGCGTGATGGACGGTCTGATGAAGATCGCCACGATCGCGATCGGGGCCTATGCCGCCATGTTCTGGCGAAACCTCGTCGGCTCGATCATGATGTTTCCGGTCTGGCTGGCGCGCGGCAACAAGGATGGCAGCCGGGGCCTGCCCGGGCGCGAAGCCATGCGGCTGCACCTGATGCGCTCGGGCGTCGCGGGCGTGATGGCGGTGCTGTTCTTCTACGGCCTCGCGCGGACGCCGGTGGCCGAGGCGATGGCGCTGTCGTTCGTTGCGCCGCTGCTGGCGCTCTATCTGGCGGCGGCAACACTGGGCGAGGAGCTTTCGCGGCGGGCAGTGGCGGGCTCCGTGCTGGCGCTGGGCGGCGTGGGCGTGATCGCGGCGGGCAAGTTTGGCGGGCAGTATAACAGCGAAAGTGTGCACGGCCTTATCGCTATCCTGCTTTCGGCGGTGCTCTATGCGTGGAACCTCGTGCTGCAGCGGCGGCAGTCGCAGCTGGCGGGGCCGGAGGAGATCTCGTTCTTCCAGACCTTCTTCATCTTCTGTCTGCTCGGGCTTGGCGCCTGGTGGTTCGCGCCGATGCCGCCGCCGCATATCTGGCTGGTGCTCTCCGCCTCGGCGGTGCTTTCGACAGGTTCGCTGATGCTGCTGGGCTGGGCCTATGCCCGCGCCGAAGCGCAAGTGCTCGTGCCGCTCGAATACACGGCGTTCATCTGGGCGGCGCTGACCGGCTGGATCGTCTTCTCCGAGCCGCTGACGCTGCGCACGCTGGCAGGGGTGGTGCTGATCGTGGCGGGCTGCCTGATCGCGCTGCGCCGCAAGCCCGCTGCGCCCGAGATCGCATAAGGGCCGCTTCCGGGCGATTGTAGGCGCGCCGGGATGCCATTATGCTCGGCTTCGGGCACGGCTTTCGGCGCAGGTTTCGGGCCGTTGGGGGGACTTTTTGATGAAACGCATGTGGTTGCCGCTCGCGGCGTGCCTGTTTGCCGCGAGCCCGGCGCTTGCCCGGTCCGGCCCGGAGAGCGCTGCAGCCCCGTCCGTTCCTGCCCCCGTTGCGCCGCCGGTGGCGCCCCCTGTTGCGCCACCGCCTCCGGCGCCGGTCATCATGCCGCCGCCGCCGATGATCCAGGTGCAGCCCGATCTCACCAAGCCGCTCGATCTCTCGCAGGCCAGTCTCTACGTCTACGACTTCCTCGATGTTCGCGAGAAGGCCTATCAGCCGAAGGTGCTCGACGAGCTGGAGCGGCAATTGCTGGCGTGGCTGAAGCCGCGGACCAAGGCGGCCGCGATCATCCGGTCGAAGGATACGCCGTATATCCAGAACCGCGATGCCAATACCTGGCAGTCCGACATTTCCAGCGAGCATGAGGTCGACCGCGTTCCGGTGGCGCAGGCGATTGCCTCGAATCTCGGTGCCGAGCGGACCTTCGGCGCCGACTACCGGCTCATCCTGTTTCCGTCCGCGTTCACCTACAGCGGATCGTGGCGGTTCTACACGATCCGCTTCGTCCTGATCCGCAAGGCGGACTTCCGCAGCTGGCAATACTTCTATGAAGGCAGCCACCTCGTGATGCTCAAGGAAGCCGAGCGTTCGCAGTCCCGGGCGCAGAAGATCATCGAAAAGCTGGACGCGGCGATGACGGCAGCCGGACTGGTGCAGAAGGTGGCGGGCGAGGCAGCGCCGGCGGGCAAATAGGCCCGCGCCGCCCGCTTGTCCGATGAGCGGCTGCTCCGCGCAGACTATGCATTTCAAGCGCCGCGCAAGCCTTGACGCGGGAAACATCTCGGCGCATCGCGCTAGCCGCCCGGGGGGCGGCTCCGCGCGGCAAACGGTATCAACTTGAAGGGATTACGCATCGCCATGACCCAGGTCGGACAGGACACGCTCGGCGCGCGCAGCACGCTTTCCGTTGGCGGCAAGGACTATGCCTATTACGCGCTCGGCAAGGCCGCAGCAGCCTATGGCGATGTTTCGCGCCTGCCCTTTTCGATGAAAGTCCTGCTCGAGAACCTGCTGCGCTTCGAGGACGGCGGCTTCACCGTCTCCACCGACGACATCAAGGCGCTGGTCGATTGGCAGAAGGATCCCTCGAGCAGCCGCGAAATCCAGTACCGCCCGGCGCGCGTGCTGCTGCAGGACTTCACCGGCGTGCCTTGCGTGGTCGACCTCGCCGCGATGCGCGATGCGATCGCCACGCTCGGCGGTGATACCAGCAAGATCAACCCGCAGGTGCCCGTCCACCTCGTGATCGACCACTCGGTCATGGTCGACGAGTTCGGCCACCCCAAGGCGTTCGAGCAGAACGTCGAGATCGAGTACTACCGCAACGGCGAGCGGTATGACTTCCTCAAGTGGGGCTCGAAGAGCCTCGCCAACTTCAAGGCCGTGCCTCCGGGCACCGGCATCTGCCACCAGGTCAACCTCGAGCACATCGCGCAGGCGGTGTGGACGAGCGAAGGGCCGGACGGCGCGACCATCGCCTATCCCGATACCTGCGTCGGCACCGACAGCCACACCACGATGATCAACGGCCTCGGCGTGCTGGGCTGGGGCGTCGGCGGGATCGAGGCCGAAGCGGCGATGCTCGGTCAGCCGGTCTCGATGCTGATCCCCGAAGTCGTGGGCTTCAAGTTCACCGGCGAGCTCAAGGAAGGCGTCACCGCGACCGACCTCGTGCTGACCTGCACCAGCATGCTGCGCAAGCACGGCGTGGTTGGCCGCTTCGTCGAATACTATGGCCCCGGCCTTGCCTCGCTCACGCTGGCGGACCGCGCGACGCTGGCCAACATGGCGCCCGAATACGGCGCGACCTGCGGCTTCTTCGGCATCGACGACAAGACGCTCGACTACATGCGCCTGACCGGCCGCGACGAGGACCAGATCGCGCTGACCGAAGCCTATGCCAAGGCGCAGGGCTTCTGGATCGATCCCGCGATCGAGCCGGTGTTCACCTCGACGCTGGAACTCGACCTTTCGACGGTCGTGCCTTCGCTCGCCGGCCCGAAGCGCCCGCAGGACCGCGTTTCGCTGCCCGACGTCGATGACGTGTTCAACGCCGACATGGCGAACGTCTACAAGAAGGCGCAGCAGCGCGTGCCGGTCGAGGGCAAGGACTTCGACATCGGCGACGGCGACGTGACCATCGCGGCGATCACCAGCTGCACCAACACCTCGAACCCGGGCGTGCTGGTGGCGGCGGGCCTCGTCGCCAAGAAGGCCAACGAGCTCGGCCTCAAGCCCAAGCCCTGGGTGAAGACCTCGCTGGCGCCGGGCTCGCAGGTCGTCACGGACTATCTGGTGCGCGCCGGGCTGCAGGAGCACCTCGATGCGGTCGGCTTCAACCTCGTCGGCTATGGCTGCACCACCTGCATCGGCAACTCCGGCCCGCTGGCTGAACCGATCAGCAAGGCGATCAACGACAACGGCCTCGTCGCCGCGGCGGTGATTTCGGGCAACCGCAACTTCGAAGGCCGCGTTTCGCCCGACGTGCGCGCGAACTTCCTCGCCAGCCCGCCGCTGGTGGTTGCCTACGCGCTCAAGGGCACGGTGATCGAGGACTTCGTCTCGACCCCGATCGGCAAGAGCAAGGACGGCGTCGATGTCTACCTCAAGGACATCTGGCCCTCGAACCACGAAGTCTACGAGACCATGGCCGGCTGCATGGACCGCGCGATGTTCCAGGCCCGCTATGCCGACGTCTACAAGGGCGACGTGCACTGGCAGGCGATCAACGTCACTGGCTCGGAAACCTACCAGTGGCGCGCGGGCAGCACCTATGTGGCCAACCCGCCCTACTTCGAGGGCATGTCGATGACCCCGGCGCCGGTGAGCGACATCATCGAGGCCAAGCCGCTGGCAATCCTCGGCGATTCGATCACGACCGACCACATCTCGCCGGCCGGTTCGATCAAGGCCGACAGCCCGGCGGGCAAGTGGCTGATGGAGCACCAGGTCGCCAAGGCGGACTTCAACTCCT
>CANGJI010000087.1 GCA_947454135.1 Sphingomonadaceae bacterium | reverse complement strand
CCAACGGATCGAGTTGCTGTACGCACCGGTGGTGGGATTGCCTTCTCCATCCGTCGCCGGCTGGAACCGGGCGCGCCGGCGGACGTTATCGCACGTTGCCTGATCGAGATCGGGGCTACCGCTCGACCTGGTGACTTCGCACGACGTAACCTTACCATCGGTACCGACCGTCACACGGAAGCCGGTAACGCCTTCGCGTTCTTCACGCAGCGCACGCGAGGGATAGTCGTTCGACGTCGCCCAGTTGCCCGGGCTGCCCTTCGGTGCCGGCCCCTTGGGCTGGAACTTGGGCGGCGGCGGGGGCGGCGGCGGCGGCGGAGCAGACGTCGTGAACACCGGAGCCGGAGGCGGCGGCGTGGTCACGGTTTCGATCTGCGGCGCAGGCGCGTTGAACGAGATCGGCGGCGGCGGCGCCACAATGGGCGGCGGCGGCTGATCCTTCGGCGGCGGCGGGGGCGGGGGCGTTTCCGGCGGCTTCTCTTCTTCGATGTTGACCGCCGAGGTCACCTCTTTGACCTTCTTGTACGCCTCGTAAGCCAGCCCCGTTACCAGAGCGTAGCCCAAGGCGACATGAAGGATCGCAACGATGATGAGCGCGGTGATCTTGTTACCGCTCATCTGTTGGTCAGCGTATGCCATTCAGCTCCAAAACTCCTGATTCTCCGCGACCGGCTGACATCCGACGGATGCAGACGATTCACGGAATCGCGCATGGAATCACCTATCCAGCGCGATTGGCCAATCCAGCGATTTCATTCCACCCTGCCGGCAAACCGGACCGCCGACATCGGGTGCAAGGAACCCGGCGGCGGCTTTTGCGGGCTTTCATTGTTGAAATCCCCGACAACGGCGAGCTTTAACGCCGAAGCCAAAGGGGCGCAAATGCTTTATCGGTTAACTATCAATTCACAGTTTCGCTGCCTGAAACGGGACTTGGCACCGCCGCTCTCGGCTTTCGGCACCAGCGAATCTAAGGACCCATGCATGCTCCGAACCAGACATCCCTTGCGGAACCGCGCTTCGTTTCCACTATGGTTGCAGGCTCTCGCCGCGACGGCGCTCAGCCTTGGTGGTTCTGCCGCAAGCCACGGACAGGAAACGGCTTTATCGGCCCCCATGGTGCCGGCACCGGCATCCGATCCTGAGCTGACCTACGCGGATCTCGTCGATCTCGCGCTCCCCGCAGAGGTCGTGGTTCGCGCCGAAGTGCGCAAGGCGGTGCGGCTGAAGCCCGAGGAAGCGCCTGGCCTTCCTGCCGGTCGCGCCCGGCTCTATATCGAGGCGCGCACGCAGGCTCTCCTCATTGGCGACAACATCGGCGAATCGATCCGCTTTCTGGCCGATGTGCCGCTCGATGGGCGCGGCAAACCGCCGAAGCTGAGCAAGGCGCCCGTGCTCGTGCTGGCCCGCATGGTGCCGGGCCGGCCGGGCGAACTCCAACTCGTCGCACCCGATGCCATGCTGGCGCTGACACCCGCACGCGAGGCGACGCTGCGCGCGATCCTGACCGAAATGACCCGGCCCGATGCGCCGCCCCCGATCACCGCGCTGCGGGAGGCACTGCACGTCTCCGGGAACCTGGTGGGTGAGGGCGAAACCCAGCTTTTCCTAGGCACAGCGACCGGTGCGCCGATCTCGATCTCGATCCTGCGACGTCCCGGCCAGCCGACGAAATGGGGCGTGAGCTTCACCGAAATCGTCGATTCGGCAGCCCATCCCCCACTCCCGGCAACGCTCGCGTGGTATCGCCTCGCCTGCGGGCTGCCGCAGCGGCTGCCCGAGCGCGCGAACGTTTCCGCCACGCTCGCCGACCGGCGAATCGCCGCCGAAGACTACGCGCAGGTACTGGCCGACCTCGGCCCGTGCAGCCGCAAGCGCGGTCAGTCCTGAGACAGCCGCGAACGACACCAACCACCGGCGGTTGCGGGGGCCGATCAGCTATCCTAAGGCGCGCCATAAGATTTCAAGAGGATCATCATGAGCGAACCTTTGCGCATCGCGCTGGCCGGCCTTGGCACAGTCGGAGGCGGCGTCATCCGCCTCCTTGAGGCCAATGCCGGGCTCATTGCACGCCGCGGGGGCCGCCCGATCACGATCAGCGCGATCAGCGCCCGCAACCGCAGCAAGGACCGCGGCGTCGATCTCTCGGCCTATGCCTGGGAAGACGACATGGTGATTCTCGGCGAGCGGCCCGACGTCGATGTCGTGGTGGAGCTCGTCGGCGGTGCGGATGGCCCTGCCCTCGCGCTCGCGCGCACGACATTCGAGGCCGGCAAGGCGCTGGTGACCGCGAACAAGGCAATGGTCGCCCACCACGGAATCGAGCTCGCCACCAAGGCCGAGGCCGCGAAGGTCGCCTTCAAGTTCGAAGCGGCGGTGGCCGGCGGCATCCCGGTGATCAAGGCGCTCAAGGAAGGCGCCGCGGCCAACAGCATCGACCGCGTCTACGGAATTCTCAACGGCACCTGCAATTACATCCTCTCGACCATGGAGGACACCGGCCGCGATTTTGCCGATGTGCTGAGCGAAGCACAGGCCAAGGGCTATGCCGAGAGTGACCCCACCTTCGACATCGACGGCATCGATGCCGCCCACAAGTTGGCGATTCTCTCCAGCATAGCCTTCGGCACCGCGATCGACTTCGGCCCAGTCGCGGCCACCGGCATCCGCCGCGTGCTAGCCGCCGATATCGCGCAGGCCGATGCGCTGGGCTATTATATCCGCCTGATCGGCATGGCCGAGACCGAACTGGATGCCGATGGCCAGCGCCGCCTGTTCCAGCGGGTGCATCCCATGCTGGTCCACCGCGACCACCCGCTCGCTCACGTCGACGGCGCGACCAACGCCGTCGTGGCGGAAGGCAACTTCGTCGGCCGCCTGCTGTTCCAGGGCGCGGGCGCGGGTGACGGGCCGACAGCCAGCGCCGTCGTCGCCGACCTCATCGACATCGCGCGCGGCGATATTGGCGCACCGTTCTCGATCCCCGCAGCCGAGCTCGAGAAGGCCGCTCCCGCCAGCAGCGGCCACCGCACCGGCAAGGCCTATCTGCGCTTCACCGTGGCGGACCGCCCCGGCGTGCTCGCCGAAATCACCGCCGCAATGCGCGATGCGGGCGTCTCGATCGAAAGCCTGATCCAGAAGGGCCGCGCCCTGATCGGCTCGACCGAGGCCGTTCTCGTCGCGATGGTAACGCACGAAGGCCCGGAGAGCGCGATCACCGAGGCACTACGCCTGCTCGAAGGCTCGCCGAGCTTCGCCGCGCCGCCGCTGGTGATGCATATCCTCGAGGATTGAGGCCCTTCAGGGCGCGCGGATCTCGCCCCGGGCGATGCGGTCCGCATCCGAATCGGGCGGTGCTTCGGGCAGCTTGGTGATGTCGAAGAAGTACATCGGGGTCGGCGCGCTGCCGAAACCGATGCAGCCCTTGCTGCAATCTGCGAGGCCGCTCACGTTGGGCGCGCGCGGAAGACCGTCACGGGTCGACTTCGCCGATTCGAGCTGGTCCCGCAGCGGCAGGCGCTCCTTCTCGTTCGCCTCGCGCCCACCGCAGACGACAATCGTGCCGTCCGGCCCTGATTTCTCGCACTTCTTGGGCTGGCCAGCAGTCATCAGCCGCTGGGCGATCTCGGCATTGACGGTGCCCTGATCGGAATCAGCCGGTGCAGCAGCACTTTCGGCCGCTGGCTGTGCACCATCCACAGCCGAGACTGGCTGCGCCGCAGCAGTCTGCATTGCCATAATACTGAAGTTTACGCACATCAGTACACGCAGTACCCGACCGGGCGCGTACTTCATTACCATTCCGCGCCTCGACAACCGTACATCCTCCCGTCTAGGGCATTCACAGCTT
This sequence comes from Sphingomonadaceae bacterium, assembly GCA_947454135.1. GTDB lineage: Bacteria > Pseudomonadota > Alphaproteobacteria > Sphingomonadales > Sphingomonadaceae > Novosphingobium. Next base: position 10,230 of record CANGJI010000087.1, on the reverse strand, counting down.
CAGCCAACGAGCCTCAGGAGTCAACGTGACCGACAGCCTTCCTGCACCCGCCGCTTCCCAGGTTCTGGACCGCGTCCTTGTCCTAGAGATGGTTCGCGTTACCGAAGCCGCCGCTATCGGGGCCTCCCGGCTGATCGGCCGAGGCGATGAAAAGGCTGCCGATGCCGCCGCCGTCGAGGCAATGCGCGCCGCCTTCAACGAACTCTACATGGACGGCACCGTGGTCATCGGTGAGGGCGAGCGCGACGAGGCGCCCATGCTCTATATCGGGGAAAAGGTCGGCGCCGCGCCGGGCAAGGGCCCGAAGATCGACATCGCGCTCGATCCGCTGGAAGGCACCACGATCACCGCAAAGGCCGGCCCCAACGCGCTGGCGGTGCTCGCCGTCGCCGAAGAGGGCGGCCTGCTCAACGCGCCCGACGTCTACATGGAAAAGCTCGCGGTCGGCCCCGGCTACCCCGAAGGCATCATTGATCTGACCAAGTCTGCGGGCGACAACGTCAAGGCTGTCGCCGCCGCCAAGGGTGTCGAGCCCAAGGACATCATCGTCTGCGTGCTCGACCGTCCGCGCCATGCCGATCTCATCGCAGAACTGCGCGCGCTGGGCTGCGGCATCAGCCTCATTCCGGACGGCGACGTCGCCGGCGTGATCGCGGTGACCAATGAAGATACCGGCATCGATCTCTACATGGGAACCGGCGGCGCACCTGAAGGCGTGCTGGCGGCAGCCGCGCTGCGCTGCGTCGGCGGCCAGTTCAAGGGTCGCCTGCTGTTCCGCAACGAGGACGAGAAGGCCCGCGCCCGCAAGTGGGGCATCACGGACCTGAACAAGGTCTACGATCTCAAGGAACTCGCCAAGGGCGACTGCATCTTCGCGGCGACCGGCGTGACCGACGGTTCGCTCCTCGCGGGCGTGAAGACCAACAAGAGCGGCGTGATGACGACCGAAAGCGTCGTGATGCGCGCCAGCTCGGGCACCGTCCGCTGGGTCAAGGGCGAACACCGCAAGCAGCGCTGATCGGTCCCGCCAGAGGACCGGCCGAAACTGGGGAAGATACATGAAGGGCATCGCTGAATTCGAGGCCGTCGTCGCGGCAGCAAACCTGCCGGGCGCGGTGGCGCTGATCACCGACAGCAAGGAGACCCGCTACTCCCGCGCGTTCGGCATGGCCGATGCAGTGAACGGCGTGCCGATGCGCGAGGACACGCTGTTCCAGATCGCCTCGATGACCAAGGCGCTGACGAGCGTCGCGGTGCTTCAGCTGGTCGAGCGCGGCAAGCTCGATCTCGATGCGCCGGTCGGGCCGATCCTGCCCGAACTGGCAGAGCCGCAAGTGCTCGACGGGTTCGATTCGGACGGCACCCCGATCCTGCGTCCGGCCAGCACGCCGGTCACGCTGCGCCACCTGCTGCTCCACACCTCGGGCTGCGGCTATACCTTCATGAATGCCGATCTGCTCCGCCACGCGATGGCAACCGGCAAGATGGCCGGCGGCAAGCGCGCCAGCCTCGATCTGCCGCTGATGTTCGATCCGGGCACGCAGTGGCAATATGGCGTCGGCATCGACTGGGCCGGCCTCGCCGTGGAGGCCGTCACCGGCATGACGCTCGGCGAATGGTTCGAGCGCGAGATCACCGGGCCGCTCGGCATGACCCAGACCAGCTTTCGTGCCGAATGGGACGCGAACGAAGCGCAGGTCCATGTGCGTGAGGCCGAGGGCGGCTTCAAGACGCAGGGCATGGTGCTCGGCGGCGGCGAATATCACAACGGTGGCGGCGGTCTCTCGTCGACCGCAGGTGATTATGCGCGCTTCCTGCGCATGATCCTGCGCGGCGGTGAGCTTGACGGTGTGCGCGTGCTCTCGCCCGAAATGGCCCGGCTTGCGCGCGAGGACGCGCTTCCGGGTCATCTCTCGGCCGGCGAGATGACCACCGCGATGCCAAGCTTTGCCAGCGCGTTCAACCCGCTCCCCGGTCAGCGCGGCGGCTGGACCCTCGGCGGGTTTCTCGTCAACACAGAGACCGGCCCCGCTGGTCGCTCACCGGGCAGCCTGCACTGGGCCGGCATCTTCAACTGCTACTACTGGCTCGACACCGAGCGCGATTTCGCGGGTGTCATCCTCGCGCAGATTGCGCCGTTCGCCGATCCGGGCGTGCTCGACAGCTTTGCCGCGCTCGAACGGATGGCATGCGCTAACGCCTGATCCGGGTCTGACCCGCGTCAGCTCGCCAGTGCCAGCGGTAGCGGCCCGGATGGCGGGTCGACCGTTGACTTGCGCCGCATGGCATCGGGTGCGACCACCGATTTAGGCCGGTTTGCGACATTCCGGGTGCGGAAAGTCGCGACCAGTGCATTGAGGCGAGTGGCCTCGGCCGCGAGGTTGCGCGTCGCAGCGGAGGATTCCTCGACCATCGCGGCGTTCTGCTGGGTCATGCGGTCCATCTCGCTCATGGCTGCATTGATCTGGCCGAGATTCGCAGCCTGACGAGTCGCCGAGCCTGCAATACTCCCGGTCAGCGCACTGATCTCTCCGATTCGCCGGACGATCGCCTCGAGCCGGGTGCCGCTTTCACGCACCAGTTCAACGCCCGTGCCCACTTGCTCGCCGCTGGTCGTGATGAGCTCCTTGATGCTCTGCGCCGCATCTGCACTACGCTGGGCGAGCGCGCGCACTTCGGTGGCGACCACCGCAAAGCCCTTGCCCGCCTCTCCGGCACGCGCCGCTTCTACACCGGCATTGAGCGCGAGCAGGTTGGTCTGGAAGGCAATGCCGTCGATCACACTGATGATCTGGCCGATCTCCTGCGCTGACTGCTCGATCGCGGCCATCGCCTCGATCGCCTGGCGGACAACTTCGCCGCCTTCGCCCGCTTCGCGGTCCGCCTGTGTGATGGTCTGGCTGACGGCCTGCGCATCCGTTGCAGTCTCCTGGACAATGCCAGTCACCGCATCCATCGCCCGGGCCGTTTCAGCGATTCGCGCGGCCTGCGCTTCGTTGCGCACCGCGCGATGCTGCGCGGCCGCACCGATCTCGGAGATGCTGCCTTGCACGCTTGCAGTGCCGACGCGGACGATACGCAGCGCTTCCGCGAGTGAAGCGACCGCGGCATTGTAGTTCTCGCGGAGCATTTCATAGGCTGGCGGGAAAGGCTCGGCGAGATGGTGCTCGAGATCCTTGATGGCAAGGCGGGCGAGCCCGTCCGAAAGCGCCCGAACCACGATTGCCTGCTCTGCGGAGGCTTTGCTGCGGCCTTCCGCGGCCTCGCGAAATACCGCCATGGCGCGGGCGACTTGCCCGATCTCGTCGGATCGCTCGGTGCCTTCGATGACGATTTCGGTATCGCCATCGGCCATGCGCTGCATCGCGGCTGCGGCTTGGACGAGCGGGGAGACCACCAGTTTCTGCGCCGCATGGGCGCTCCACAGGATCAGCCCGAGCATCGCGAGTGCCAGCAAGGCAAGCACGGCCAGCTTGACGCCGATCTGGTTCGCGTTGCTGCGCGCGGTTTCCGCGCTGTAAGTACGGCTCAGGGCAACGATGCTGCGCACCTGCTCGCGCTGCACCCGGTAGATCGGTGCGATGTCCATGAAGAACGCTTCGTTCATGGCAGCGCGGTTTCCGGTCTGCACTGCGGGGAGGAACTTGCGATCCATGACCTGCCAGAACCTGTCTGCCGCCGCGATCGTATCGTTCAGCGGCTGGCGAAGCTGAGACGGGACCGGAGCGGTCTTCCAATAGGCCTTGCGCTCCTCGAATTCCGCCCGCTCGTCCTTGAGCTCACTGAGATAGGGCCCGGCGCGATCAGGCTCGTGCACGACCAACGAGGCATTGAGGTAGGGCTCGACCACGAAGGCTGGTGGCGGCAGCACATCCGCAAGGATCTCGGCCTGCAGCGCGCTGTCCTGCGTCATCGGGCCGCCAGCGCGGATACCATAGACAACTGCCGAAGCGAGGACGATCATCGCCAGCAGAATTCCGCTCATTACCCGCGCGCCGATGCGCGCCTTTTCGCTGAGCATTTTGCCACTGATCATGACAGGTGACTCCCAAACCCGACCACCGGGAAAGGGCGATCTTGTCTGGTGCTCTAACCGCCAAGCCCTTGCCACCCGGCAATCGGCACGCCTGCCGGAACTACGTAGCCCCTCGCATGAAACCAAAAACCCCGCCGGCCAGGCCGACGGGGTTTTCAGTTTGGTCAGTCAGGGCAGTTCAGCCAATCAGGCCTCATCACCCTCGATCAGGTAATCACCGGCATCGGCGTCGAGACCGTGGGTCTCGCCCTCGACCGCCGCCAGCGGATCGTCGCCGATCGCTGCTTCGGGGCCCTGCGCCAGCTCGGCCGCATGCTCTTCGGCCGCCGATGCGGGAGCGATGAGCGACTCCTGCAGCTTGCGGTACGAAGCGCGCAGCGCCGCATCGCGGCTGGAGGCGGCAACGCGCAGGCGGTTCATGCCGGCACCCGTGCCCGCCGGGATCAGACGACCGACGATCACGTTTTCCTTCAAGCCGATCAGCGAGTCCCGCTTGCCCTCGACCGCCGCCTGCGTGAGCACGCGGGTGGTCTCCTGGAACGAGGCCGCCGAGATGAACGAACGCGTCTGCAGCGAAGCCTTGGTGATGCCCAGCAGCACCGGCTTGCCTTCCGCCGGGGCCATGCCCGGCGCCAGCTTCGCGTTGTATTCGTTCATCTCTTCAAGGTCGATCTGCTCACCCGGCAGCAGCGTGGTATCGCCGCCATTGGTGATCTCGACCTTCTGCAGCATCTGGCGAACGATCACCTCGATGTGCTTGTCGTTGATCTTCACGCCCTGCAGACGGTAGACTTCCTGGATTTCCGCGACGAGGTACTCGGCCAGCGCCTCGACCCCCATCACTTCCAGAATGTCATGCGGGTTGGGCGAGCCCGAAATCAGGTTGTCGCCCTTCTTGACCCAGTCGCCTTCCTGGACGTCGATCACCTTCGACTTGGGGATCAGGTACTCGACCGGCTCGCCTTCCTCGGGGATGATCGCGATCTTGCGCTTGGCCTTGTAGTCGCGAACGAATTCGATGCGGCCCGAGATCTTCGCGATGATCGCGTTGTCCTTCGGGATGCGCGCTTCGAACAGTTCGGCCACGCGCGGGAGACCGCCGGTGATGTCGCGGGTCTTGGCGGCTTCGCGGCTGGCACGAGCCAGCACGTCACCAGCCTGAACCGTCTGGCCATCCTCGACCGAAAGCGTGGTGCCCGGCGCCATCAGGTAGCGCGCGGTTTCACCCGAGTTCTCGTCGAGCAAGGTCAGGCGCGGACGCAGGTCTTCCTTCTTGGCACGGCCACCGGCGCGGTTTTCGGTCACCACGCGCTGGGCAATGCCGGTCGCATCGTCGACCAGTTCGGTCAGCGTGCGGCCGTCGATGAGGTCCTGATACCGGACGACACCGGCCTTGTCGGTGATCACCGGCAGCGTGAACGGGTCCCACTCGGCCAGGCGTTCGCCCTGCTTGATGGTGGCACCGTTCTCGTGGATCAGGTGCGTACCGTAAGGCACACGGTGCATCGCGCGCTCGCGGCCTTCGGTGTCCATCACCACGATCTCGCCGTTGCGGGCAAGGCTGAGGCGGCGGCCACGCGAGTCCGTGATCGTCGGGATGTCGCGGTAGATCACGGTACCATCGCACAGCGATTCAAGGTTCGACTGCTCGTTGACCTGCGCCGCGCCACCGATGTGGAACGTACGCATGGTGAGCTGCGTGCCCGGCTCGCCGATCGACTGCGCCGCGATGACGCCAACCGCTTCGCCGATGTTGACCGGCGTACCGCGTGCAAGGTCACGGCCATAGCAGGTGCCGCAGACGCCGACCGGCGCCGCGCAGACCAGCGGCGAGCGGATGCGTGCCGACTGCGAACCCGCAGCCTCGATCTTCGCGATCGCGGCTTCGTCGAGCAGCGTGCCCTTGGGCATCAGCACTTCGCCGGTCTTGGCCTCGATCATGTCCTCGGCCAGCGTACGGCCAAGGATGCGCTCGCCGAGCGAGGCGATCGTCGAACCGCCCTGCACGATCGCGCGCATTTCGAGCGCCCGCTCGGTGCCGCAATCGTCGATGGTGACGACGCAGTCCTGCGACACGTCGACCAGTCGGCGGGTGAGGTAGCCCGAGTTCGCCGTCTTCAGCGCGGTGTCCGCGAGGCCCTTGCGGGCGCCGTGGGTCGAGTTGAAGTACTCAAGGACGGTCAGGCCTTCCTTGAAGTTCGAGATGATCGGCGTTTCGATGATCTCGCCCGACGGCTTGGCCATGAGCCCGCGCATACCGGCAAGCTGCTTCATCTGCGTCGGCGAACCACGCGCGCCGGAGTGGCTCATCATGTAGATCGAGTTGACCTGCGCCTCGCGGCCCTGGTCGTTGAGCGGAGTGGCCTTGATCTCTTCCATCATGGCCGCCGCCACCTGATCGCCGCAACGGCTCCAGGCGTCGATCACCTTGTTGTACTTTTCCTGCTGGGTGATCAGGCCGTCCTGGTACTGCTGCTCGTAGTCCGCGACCAGTTCCTTGGTCTCGCCGACCAGCGCATCCTTGCTGTCGGGGATGATCATGTCGTCCTTGCCGAACGAGATGCCCGCCTTGAACGCGTTGCGGAAGCCCAGCGCCATGATCGCGTCAGCGAACAGCACCGTGTCCTTCTGGCCGGTGTGGCGATAGACCTGATCGATGACGTCGGCGATTTCCTTCTTGGTGAGCAGGCGGTTGACCAGCTCGAAGGGCACCGTGTGGCTCTTGGGGAGGCACTCGCCGATGAGCATGCGGCCCGGCGTCGTCTCGTAGCGCTTGAGGTAGGTCTTGCCCTGCTCGTCAGTCTGCGGGACGCGCGCCACGATCTTCGAGTGCATCGTCACGGCACCGGCAAAGAGCGCCTGATGCACTTCGGCCATGTCAGCCAGCATCATGCCCTCGCCCGGCTCGCCCTTGCGGTCCATCGAGAGGTAGTAAAGACCCAGCACCATGTCCTGCGAAGGCACGATGATCGGCTTGCCGTTCGCGGGCGAAAGGATGTTGTTGGTCGACATCATCAGCACGCGCGCTTCAAGCTGGGCTTCCAGCGAAAGCGGCACGTGGACGGCCATCTGGTCACCGTCGAAGTCGGCGTTGAACGCCGAGCAGACGAGCGGGTGCAGCTGGATCGCCTTGCCTTCGATCAGCACGGGCTCGAACGCCTGGATGCCGAGGCGGTGGAGCGTCGGCGCGCGGTTCAGCATCACCGGGTGCTCGCGGATCACCTCGTCGAGGATGTCCCAGACTTCCTTGCGCTCCTTCTCGACCCACTTCTTGGCCTGCTTGAGGGTCATCGAGAGACCCTTCGCATCGAGGCGGGCGTAGATGAACGGCTTGAACAGCTCGAGCGCCATCTTCTTCGGCAGGCCGCACTGGTGCAGCTTGAGCTCAGGACCGGTCACGATCACCGAACGGCCCGAATAGTCGACGCGCTTGCCGAGCAGGTTCTGGCGGAAGCGGCCCTGCTTGCCCTTGAGCATGTCGGACAGCGACTTCAGCGGACGCTTGTTGGCGCCCGTGATGATGCGGCCACGGCGACCGTTGTCGAACAGCGCGTCAACCGCTTCCTGCAGCATGCGCTTTTCGTTGCGGACGATGATGTCCGGCGCGCGCAGCTCGATCAGGCGCTTGAGGCGGTTGTTGCGGTTGATGACGCGGCGATAGAGGTCGTTGAGGTCCGATGTCGCGAAGCGGCCACCATCGAGCGGCACCAGCGGGCGCAGTTCGGGCGGGATGACCGGGATCACGTCGAGGATCATCCACTCCGGACGGTTGCCCGAATCGATGAACGATTCGACGACCTTGAGGCGCTTGATGATCTTCTTGGGCTTCAGCTCGCTCTTGGTGGTGGCGAGCTCCTCCATCAGGTCCTTGCGTTCCTGCTCGAGGTCGAGGTCGATCAGCATCTGCTTGACCGCTTCGGCGCCGATGCCGGCCGAGAACGCGTCTTCGCCGTACTCGTCCTGCGCGTCGAGCAGTTCGTCTTCCGTCAGCAGCTGGTAGCGCTCGAGCGGGGTGATGCCCGGCTCGATCACGACGTAGCTTTCAAAGTAGAGGATGCGCTCAAGCTGCTTGAGCTGCATGTCGAGCAGAAGGCCGATGCGCGAGGGCAGCGACTTCAGGAACCAGATGTGCGCAACCGGCGCGGCCAGCTCGATGTGGCCCATGCGCTCGCGGCGCACCTTGGTGACGGTGACTTCGACGCCGCACTTTTCGCAGACGACGCCCTTGTACTTCATGCGCTTGTACTTGCCGCACAGGCACTCGTAGTCCTTCACCGGGCCGAAGATGCGCGCGCAGAACAGGCCGTCACGCTCGGGCTTGAACGTACGGTAGTTGATCGTTTCCGGCTTCTTGATCTCGCCGAAGGACCAGCTGCGGATGCGCTCGGGGCTCGCCAGACCGATCTGGATCTGGTCGAAGGTCTCGGGCTTGGCGATCTGGTTGGTGAACTTGGTCAGGTCGTTCATTCTTCATTCCTCACTTGGAGGGAAACTTTCAAGGGCGAGCAGTCAGTTGGCCGACGGGCGCAGGCCGCGCCGGCCTTTGACTGTCACTCCGCCGCGATCGGCATGCCGTCGTCATCATCGCTCTCATCGAGCGAGGACAGTTCGACGTTGAGGCCGAGCGAGCGCATTTCCTTGACGAGCACGTTGAAGCTCTCGGGAATGCCGGCCTCGAAGGTATCGTCACCCTTGACGATGGCTTCGTAGACCTTGGTGCGGCCGACCACGTCGTCGGACTTCACCGTGAGCATTTCCTGCAGCGTGTACGCGGCGCCGTAGGCCTGGAGGGCCCAGACCTCCATTTCGCCGAAGCGCTGGCCGCCGAACTGCGCCTTGCCGCCCAGCGGCTGCTGGGTGACGAGCGAGTAGGGCCCGATCGAACGTGCGTGGATCTTGTCGTCGACAAGGTGGTGGAGCTTGAGCACGTACTTCATGCCCACAGTCACCTTGCGGTCGAACGCCTCGCCGGTGCGGCCGTCATAGAGCGTGACCTGACCCGATTCGTCGAGGCCCGCGAGCCGCAACATGTCGGTCACGTCCTTTTCGACCGCGCCGTCGAACACGGGCGAACCCATCGGCACGCCCTGACGAACCGACTGGGCCAGATCGATGATCTGGTCATCGGTGCGCGCGGCGATCTCGGCGGTGTAGTTGTCGCCGTAGATTTCCGACAACAGCTGACGGACGGCTTCGGGCGGCGAACCGGCTTCGGGGTTCGGATTGGCTTCGCGCCACGCATCGAGCGCGGCACCGATCCGCTTGCCGAGGCCGCGTGCGGCCCAGCCGAGGTGCGTTTCGAAGATCTGCCCGACGTTCATGCGCGAAGGCACGCCCAGCGGGTTGAGCACGAAGTCGACCGGCGTGCCGTCCTCGAGGAACGGCATGTCTTCCTGCGGCAGGATGCGGCTGATGATGCCCTTGTTGCCGTGACGGCCGGCCATCTTGTCGCCCGGCTGCAGCTTGCGCTTCACCGCGACGAAGACCTTGACCATCTTGAGCACGCCAGGCGCCAGTTCGTCACCGCGCTCGAGCTTCTCCTTGCGATCCTCGAACTTCTCCTGGATCGCGCGGACGGCGGTGTCGTACTGCGCCTTGACCGCTTCCAGCTGCTGCTGGCGCGCATCGTCGGCGAGGGCGAACTTCCACCACTCGTGACGCTCGACATCCGCGAGCACCTGCTCGGTGATCTCTTCGCCCTTCTTGACGCCCTTCGGCGCTGCGGCCGAAACCTGCCCGAGCAGCATTTCGCGCAGACGGTTGAAGGTCGCACGGTTGAGGATCGCGCGCTCGTCCTCACGGTCCTTGGCGAGGCGTTCGATTTCCTCGTTCTGGATCGCGCGGGTACGGTCGTCGATCTCGATGCCGTGACGGTTGAACACGCGCACATCGACGATCGTGCCCGAAACGCCCGGCGGCAGACGCAGCGAGGTGTCGCGCACGTCGCTCGCCTTTTCGCCGAAGATCGCGCGGAGCAGCTTCTCTTCCGGCGTCATCGGGCTCTCGCCCTTCGGCGTGATCTTGCCGACGAGGATGTCACCCGGGTGCACTTCGGCGCCGATGTAGACGATGCCCGCCTCGTCCAGATTGCGCAGCGATTCCTCGCCGACGTTCGGGATGTCGCGGGTGATGTCCTCGGGCCCGAGCTTGGTGTCGCGGGCGGCCACCTCGAACTCCTCGATGTGGATCGAGGT
>CANGJI010000086.1 GCA_947454135.1 Sphingomonadaceae bacterium | reverse complement strand
GAGCGGGTCTTCCGGCGGCGCCTTCACCGATCCCGACACGACGATCTCTCCCGCCAGCGGGGGAAGCGGTTCCTTGGCCGGCGCGGACGCGGGCCGTGCAGCAGGCGCGGCTTGATCGGCAGCAGGAGACGTCTGGGCCGAACCATCGGCAGGTGAGGCACTGGCCAAAGCGGCGGCGGCAAGTAGGGATAAAGCGCTCAGGGGGAAACGACCTTCATTGGGCAAGCCGGCCCGTGGCCAGCCGCCCGTTTAAGTTTTGTGACAATTTGCTATAACGCCTGCGTCCCCCCGGCGCCAGCCTGCCCCGCTCAGAACGGCAGCTTGAAGCCCGGCGGAATGCCCGCTGCCATCTGCACCTTCTGCATTTCCTCGGCAGCAGCGGCATCCGCGCGCTGGCGGCAATCGTTGAAGGCAGCGGCAATCAGGTCTTCAAGGATGCCCTTCTCGGACTTCTCCATCAGGCTGTCGTCGATCGCGACGCCGATCACGCGGCCCTTGGCCGAGGCGCGGATCCTGACCAGCCCGCCGCCCGCGACGCCCTCGACCTCGATCTGGTCAAGCTTGCCCTGCGCGTCCTCCATCTGCTTCTGGATGGTCTGGGCGGCGGCCTGCGCGGCCTGGATCATCTCTTCCATCGACTTCATGCGCGTTTACTCCAGGATTTACGTTCGGGCGCCGATATAGCGCTCTCGTCGATGATTTCAGCCCCCGGAAACGCAGCAAATGCTGCGCGCACCAAGGGGTCCTCTCGCAGCGCCGCTTCTGCGCGCACCGCCGCCTCCGCGCGGACTTCCTCAAGGCTCGGCATCGCGGCAGCAAGATCGCTGCTGCGCTCCACCTGCCAGTGCCCACCGGTTGCGCCTTCAAGGCCGCGCCGCATGTCTGCCGAGGGATCACCCGGAATACCGGGCGCCAGCGCATAGACGAGGTGCCCCGGCTTCAGCGAGACGACCCGCACCGAAAGCCGCATCGACGAACCGATCAGCGGCGAGATCTGCTCGACCTGCTCGACAAGCTGCGCCCACTGCGCCTGGACCATCTCGGCGCTCGGCGGTGCGGCAGGAACCGGTGCCGAAGCGCCCGCTGGCGCCGCAGCCTGCATCGCCGGAGGATTCGCCGCAAAGGCCTCCAGCTGCTTGATGAGGCCGCCCGGATCGGGAAGCTCAGCCGCGTGCATGACCCTGAGCAGAGCCATCTGCGCCGCCACCAGCGGATCGGGCGCACTGCGCACTTCCTCGTAGCCCTTGAGCAGGAGCTGCCACAGCCGGTGCAGCGCGCCCGCGCCAAGCTTCTTGGCCCAGCCCTCCAGCGCCTCGCGCTCCTCGGTCGAACGCGCATCCGCCGAGCCGGAAATCTGCGCGACCGTGACCTTGTGAACCAGATCGAGCTGCGCGCGCATCATCGCGGTGGGTTCGATGCCGAGCGCAAACTGGCTCGCCACTTCCTCCAGCACGCTGTCGCCCTTGCCGCCGATCACCGCGCCGAACAGGCGGCGCTGCATGGTCTTGTCGGCCAGGCCCAGCATTTCGCGGACCTGTTCGGCGGTCACGGTGCCCCCGCCTGCCATGTCCGCATGGCTGATCGCCTGATCGAGAATCGACAGCCCGTCGCGCACCGAGCCTTCCGCCGCCGCCGCGATCATCGCCAGCGCCTCGTCCTCGGCCTCGACGGATTCAGCGGCGCACACCTTGCCGAAATGCGCGGCAAGCACGGGCGTCTGGATACGGCGCAAATCGAACCGCTGGCAGCGCGAGAGCACGGTCACCGGCAGCTTGTCGACTTCGGTGGTTGCGAAGAGGAACTTCACATGCCCCGGCGGCTCCTCCAGCGTCTTGAGCAGCGCGTTGAACGCGTTGCGGCTGAGCATGTGGACTTCGTCGATGATGTAGATCTTGTAGCGCGCCGAAACCGCTGCATAGCGCACCGCCTCGATGATCTCGCGAACGTCATCGACGCCGGTGTGGCTTGCCGCGTCCATCTCGATCACGTCGATGTGCCGCCCCTCGGCAATCGCGACGCAAGGCTCGCACTGGCCGCACGGATCGATCGTCGGCCCGCCCTGCCCGTCCGGCCCGATGCAGTTCAGGGCCTTGGCGATGAGGCGCGCGGTCGAGGTCTTGCCCACCCCGCGCACGCCGGTCATCAGGAAGGCATGCGCCAGGCGCCCGCGCCGGATCGCGTTGCCGAGCGTCTGGACCATCGCGTCCTGCCCGATCAGCTCGGCAAAAGTCTGCGGCCGGTATTTGCGCGCGAGCACGCGGTAAGGCTGACCCGAGGGTGCCGGTGCCGGTGCCGGTGAAGGTGCGGGCGCAGGTGCAGATTGGGGCGAAGGAGCGGCAACGGGGGGCGCTGCCCTCTCCTCCCGCACAACTGGCGCGGGATCGCCGAACATCGAGCTTTGCCCCGCCGCCTCAAGCTCCGCTGCCGAGGGGGTTTCGTCCTCGCCCTCGTCCGCAATCGGATCGCCAAACATGTCGGTGGAATCGGCCATGGCCCATGATTAAGCGCTCGGCGGCCAATTGTCGAAGCCCTCTGCCCAACTGGCCGGGGATTGCCAAAGGTCGGCGGCTACCAGCGCGATGCTCGGCGCACATCAGGGGCCAGTCTGCGGGGGATTGAAGGAGCCGGGCGACCCGCCGCACATCGTTGTGGCTGCTTCCTTCCGGACCTGACCAGGTTGGCGACAGCAAACGTCCGCCCGACTCCCGGCGCGCGATATGGCGATGCCGGGCGGAAAAAGCAATCCCGTCCAGATCTTCCCCGTTTCGGCTTGGCCAAAAACAGGGAGGACCAAGACCTTACCGGAAGTTGTCGGCGTAGCTCTGCAGCTTGAGGCGCTTCGGCGGCACCGGGCTGACATGCACGGCAATGCCATACTTGTCGGCATAGGCCTTGGCCTCGTCCGCCGAAGCGAACGTCAGCACCACCTGAACCTGCGTATCACCGGAGCCGGCCCAGCCCATCAAGGGATCGGCCTTGCGCGCCTCAGCCGGCGCGAATTCGAGAACCCACTGGTGGTCACGAGCCTTGCCCGATTGCATGGCGTTCTTCGGGCGCTGATAGATGCGTGCGGTCATGAGCGCCCCATGCCCACGAATCGGCTTTGAAATCAAGTGCGCGATGGCGCGGACTGTGGTGTTTGGGGCTCTGGATTCCCGCCTGCGCGGGAATGACGAAGGAAGGGGAATGCCATCCTCAAGAACTCGTCATTCCCGCGCAGGCGGGAATCCAGAGCACAACAGCGCAATCCCGACGGTCTACCGCTTCCCCGCCTCGAATGCGTTCTTGGTCCTGAGGCTCGCTTCCTCTTCCCAAGGCGCCTCGGGCCAGCGGTGCCTCGGATAGCGCCCCTTCATGTCCTTCACCACATCACGCCATGATCCGCGCCAGAAGCCGGGCAGGTCAGCGGTCGTCTGGATCGGCTTCTGCCCGGGCGAAGTCAGCGAGAGCAGCAGGGGCCGGGGCGGATCGCCGATCATGGGATGCCGGTCCAGCCCGAACAGCGCCTGCACGCGCAGCTCCACCGCCGGCCCGCCTTCATGCGCATAGTCGATGGCGTGGCTGGTTCCGGCAGGGGAACGGAACTCCGGCGGCGCCAGCCGGTCCAGCGCCGCGCGCGCGTTCCAGTCTAGCCGCGCCAGCAGCGCTTCATGCAGCTTGCCCGCCCCGATCTGGAAATCGCGCCGCCCGGCCAGCAGCGGCCCGAGCCACGCTTCCGCTTCGGCCAGCAAGACCGTTTCCGAAAGCGCAGCCAGCCCGGCGTAGCGCGCGCGCTCCAGCAGCGCCAAGGCCTTGTCCCCCAGCGGCAGGAGCCCCAGCCCATCGGCCCGCAGCCGCTCCAGCAGCAGCGCCTCGACCGCGTCTGCGGGCGGCGCAGGATCGGGCACACGGGCCAGCACGATCGCGCCAAGTCGCCGCTCCAGCCGCGCCTCGACGCGCGCTTCGGCGGCGTTCCACGTCAGCGCATGCCGCGCCTCGATCCGGTGCGCGAGGTAACGCGTGACTTCGGCCTCTTCCAAAGCCAGCGCCGCAGTGATCCGCGCGCCCTTGGCCTCGCCCTGCGCGTCGCCGATCACCAGCCACGGTGCGCGCGAAAGTGAACTTGCCGGATCGAGCCGGTAGCCCCGCCCGCCAGACGCCAGCCATTCCTCGCCGCTCGCGCCCCGCGCCCGCGCAATGCGGTCCGGGAAGGCTTCGGCGAGCAGCACGCCAAGCGGCACTTGCGCGCCGCGTTCGGCGCCAAGCTCGCGCGAGGCCCGCTCCGCCGCCTTGGCCCACCGCGCCGCCAAAGCCCGCGAAGCCTCCGCCCGTCCGCCGCGTTCGCGCTGCCAGCGCTCCAGCCGCGCGGCCAGATCCTCGCCCCGCCCGCCAAGCCCGCGCTCCTGCAGCAACAAGGCCAACCGCGCCGCTTCCTCCGCCTGCCCGCCGCTTTCCGGCCCGCGCGCTGCGGCAAACAGCAGCATATGCGCCAGCGCAGGCTCCATCGGCAGCGCGGCCATCGCCTGCCCATGCGCCGTGATCCGCCCGTCCGCATCGAGCGCCCCCAGCGCCGCCAAGGCTCCCCGCGCTGCCGCCATCGCGGCTGCCGGAGGCGGATCGATCCACGCCATCGCCGCCGGATCGCCCGCGCCCCATTGCGCCAGGGTCAGCGCCAGCGGGGTGAGATCGCTGGTCAGGATTTCCGGCGGATCGAACGCCTCACGCCCGGCATGGGCAGCGGCTTCCCAGAGCCGGTAGGCCACGCCCGGCCCCTGCCGCGCCGCACGGCCCGCACGCTGCGCCGCCGAGGCCTGGCTCGCGCGCACCGTCACCAGCCGCGAGACGCCCGCCGCCTTGTCGAATTCGGACCGGCGCGAGAGCCCCGCATCAACCACGATCCGCACGCCGTCGAGCGTCAGCGAAGTCTCGGCGATGCTTGTCGCCAGCACCACCCGCCGCCGCCCGCCCGGATCGCGCCGGATCGCGGCACGCTGCCCGGCAGGCTCGACCTGCCCGTGCAGCGGCAGCACCAGCGCCTGCGGCAGCCGCTCCGCCAGAAGATCGGCGCACCGCTCGATCTGCGCAACGCCGGGGAGGAACGCGAGAATATCGCCCTCCTCCTCGCCCCACGCCTGCACGATGGCGCTCGCCGCCGCCTGCTCCGGCTTCAGATCGGGCCGCGAGCCAAGCCAGCGGATGTCCAGCGGATGCGCCTTGCCCTCGCTCTCCACCACCGGGCAATCGCCCAGCAGCCGCGCAAACCGCGCACCATCGAGCGTGGCGGACATCACCAGCAGCCTGAGATCATCGCGCAGCACGCCCTGCGCCTCGATGGAGAGCGCCAGCGCCAGATCGCTCCCGAGCCCGCGCTCATGCGCCTCGTCGAACAGGACCGCCGAAATGCCGCTCAGCTCCGGATCGGCTAGGAGGGCAGAGACGAAGATCGCCTCCGTCATCACCACGATCCGCGTCTTCGCAGAGCGCCTGGCATCGAGCCGGGTGACATAGCCGACCGTCTCGCCCGCAGGCTCCCCGAGCATTTCCGCCATCCGCTCCGCCGCAGCGCGCGCCGCCACGCGCCGGGGCGAGAGAACGATGACCTGCCCCGTGCACCACGGCTCGCGGATCAGCGCGGGCGCTACCGCCGTCGTCTTGCCTGCACCCGGCGGCGCGATCAGCACTGCAGAGGGAGCGCCGCGCAGGGCGCCGAGCAACTGTGGCAAAATGGCATGGATCGGAAGGTCACTCACGCCGTCAGCCCTAAGCACCCTCTGCGCCCCCTGCAATCCATGCTAGGGCGCGCGGCATGAGGACCAGCCTCGAAATCCTCATCGCGCTGCTCACCAGCATTCTCGCCGGCGGCGCGGTGGTCGCCGCGCTGATCGCCGCCGCCGCGCTGCTCGCGGCCAGCGCCGTGTGGTGGCTCATCGGCAAGCAGCCCTGAGCGCCCCCACTTTCAATAGCGGCATCACTCTTTGCCGTGGCCCCGCTTGACCGGCCCGCGCGCCCGCGCCACCTTCGAAAAAACCCTTGGGAGCAGATCACACATGCAACACCGCCGCCTCGGCACTTCCGCCATTGTCGTTTCCGATATCTGCATGGGCACAATGACCTTCGGCAGCCAGGCCGATGAAGCCACTTCGCTGCGCATCCTCGACATGAGCTACGATGCCGGCATCAATTTCTTCGACACTGCCGAAGGCTATCCCGTGCCGCCGGACATCAAGTGGGTCGGCCGCACCGAGGAAATCGTCGGCAAGTGGCTCAAGACCAAGCCGCGCGATGCGATCATTCTCGCCACCAAGGTCTCGGGCCCGAGCCACGTCTGGTTCAAGAGCCCCAAGCGCAACGGCATGACCGCGCTCGACCGCCACAACATCATCCGCGCGGTGGAAGACAGCCTGAAGAAGCTCGGCACCGATTACATCGACCTCTACCAGACCCACTGGCCCGACCATGATACCGCCTACGAGGAGACCATGGAAACGCTCGACGAGCTGGTCCGCACCGGCAAGGTGCGCATTCTCGGCTGCTCGAACGAGACCTCGTGGGGCCTGATGAAGTCGATCGAAGCCGCCAAGGCGGTTGGTGCCGCGCGCTACCAGACGATCCAGAACAACTTCAGCCTAAACAACCGCCGCTTCGAGGATGAACTGGCGCAAGTCTGCCGCAAGGAAGGCGTGAGCCTCATCCCCTATTCGCCCATCGGCGGCGGCGTGCTGGCCTGCAAGTACAGCGGCGGCGCCCGGCCCGAAGGCGCGCGCTTCTCCAAGTACCTCGAAATGGGCGGCCGTCAGGCGACCATGGCGCGCCGCTTCGTCAACGAGAAGTCGATCGAATCCGCGGAACGCTTCGCCAAGATCGCTGCCGAACATGGGCTCGATCCGGTCACCTTCGCGGTCGCCTGGTCGAAGCAGCACGATTTCGTCGCCTCGACCATCGTCGGCGTGACGACCGAGGAACAGTGCGCCCCGATCTTCGCCGCGGCGGACGTGGTGCTTTCGGATGAAGCGATGAAGGCGGTCAACGCGGTGAGCCGCGAGATCATGTACCCGATGGGGTGAGCCTAGCGCTCTGGATCCCCGCCTGCGCGAGGATGACGAACACCCGAACCTCGTCATCCCCGCGCAGGCGGGGATCCAGAGGGTCACGCACGAACGCCCTGAAGTGCGTCGCCGCTAAGAAGTTGCTTGAATGAGGGCTTAAAACCGCCGCGCGACCGCGAATTCAGCCGCCTCGGTCATCGCGGTCTTGGCCGCGCTGGCCGGGAAGGCAGCAATCGCATCAATCGCCCGCTGCGCATAATGGCGCGCACGTTCGCGTGTCGCGTTCACCGCCTCGTGCTTGCGGATCAGCGAGACCGCATGCGCCAGATCGGCATCGCTGTTGCGGTCACCCGCAATCGCTTCCTGCCAGAACGTGCGCTCTTCCGCAGAGCCGCGCGCATAGGCGAGGATCACCGGCAGGGTCATCTTGCCTTCGCGGAAATCGTCGCCCTGGTCCTTGCCCATCTCGGACGCATCGGAATCGTAGTCGATGGCATCATCCGCCAGCTGGAACGCGATGCCAAGATTGCGGCCGTACGAATCGAGCGCGAGTTCATCCGCCTCGCTGCGCTCTGCCACCACGGCGGCGATGCGGCACGCGGCAGCGAACAGCGCCGCCGTCTTGGCATTGATGATCGCGAGGTAGCGTTCCTCGCTCGTCTCCACCTGCCGCTGCGCGACAAGCTGGTCGACTTCGCCTTCCGCGATCACGGCGGAGGCGTTCGAGAGGATCTTGAGCACCTTGAGGCTGCCGTCCTCGACCATCAGCTCGAAGCTGCGGCTGAACAGGAAATCGCCCACGAGCACGGTAGCGGGGTTGCCATAAATGATGTTGGCGGCCTGCTTGCCGCGGCGCATGCCCGAGCCATCGACGACATCGTCATGCAGCAGCGTGGCGGTGTGGATGAACTCCACCGTCGCCGCCAGCTTGTAGTGCCGGCTGCCACCATAACCCAGCAGCGAAGCGCTCGCGAGGGTGAGCATCGGGCGCATGCGCTTGCCGCCGCCAGCGATGAGATGGCCTGCCAGCGCCGGGATCAGCGGGATGCGCGATTGCATCCGGCCGAGGATCACTTCGTTGACACTGTTCATGCCATCGGCCACGAGCGCCATAAGCGGTTGCAGCGACGGCTCGGCGCGGCGGGGGATCTGGTGGATGGTAGCTGTCATCGCCAGTTCGCTTGGCCTGCCCATTGTCGCTTGGCAAGATGCAAGTTGTGCCAGGGTGGCCACCGCATACCGGTAAACGGGGCGGTTTGACGGAGATTTGGGATGAGCGAAGATCCGGTGCTGGCAGGTTACCGCCAGTCCATCGACAATATCGACGCGGCGATGATCCACATTCTGGCCGAGCGATTCCGCATCACGCAGGCCGTGGGAGCCTACAAGGCAGCACACCAGCTGCCCGCCAGCGATCCCGGCCGCGAGGAGCGCCAGATCGCCCGCCTGCGCGCGCTGGCGGTCGATGCCAAGCTCGATCCCGAGTTCAGCGAGAAGTTCCTGCGCTTCATCATCGAGGAAGTGATCCGCCACCACGAACAGGCGGCCGGAGCAAAAGGCTGACAATGAGCCTCGGCGCGGAAGGCTGGCTGAGGAACGCGTGGTACGTCGCCGATTGGGCTGACGCGATCAGTGATACGCCGATTTCGCGAGAGATCCTCGGCGAGCGGGTGGTGCTCTATCGCGCTGCGGATGGCAGCCCGGTCGCGCTCGAGGATGCCTGCCCGCATCGCAAGCTGCCACTCTCGCTGGGCCGGCGCGAAGGCGATGCGCTGGTCTGCGGTTACCACGGCCTCACCTTTGACCGCAGCGGCACCTGCATTGCCGCGCCGACGCAGAGCAGCCTGCCCAAGGCCTGCGTGCGCGCCTGGCCGCTTGTTGAACGCTACGGCCTCGTGTGGATCTGGATGGGCGATCCAGCGAAGGCCGATCCGGCGAAGATCGTCGAGATCCCGCAGTGGGGCTCGCCGGACTGGGGCTACAACCGCGGCCCTGTGATGCATGTCGATTGCCACTATCTCTACGTCGTCGACAACCTGCTCGATCCCACCCACGTGACATGGGTCCACCCCGGCTCGTTCGGCGATGCCTCCTGCGCTGCCGTGCCCATCGAGACGATTTCCGCAGCCGATGGCGTCACCGCCGCGCGCTGGCTGATGGATACCGAGCCCGCCCCGTTCTACGCCAAGTTCCTGAAATTCAGTGGCCGCGCCGATCGCTATCAGCACTATGAAATGCGCTACCCCTCGAATGCGGTGATCAAGGCGGCGTTCGTGCCGGCAGGCACCGGCGGGCATGACAGGCCGCTCCACGCGGACGCCTTCCTCATGGACAGCTTCAACTTCCTGACGCCGGTGAACGGCCGGACGACGCGCTATTTCTGGTTCCAGCTCCGCAACTTCGCCCCCGATGATGCGGCGGTGTCGGAGGAATTCACCGCAGACGTGAAGCACGCCTTCGAGGAGGACCGCGTGATCCTCAATGCCGTGCAGATCGGCATGGACACCAGCCCCACGCCAACCATCGACCTCAAGAACGATCTCGCCTCGTTCCGCTTCCGCCAGAACCTTGCACGGATGATCGCGGCGGAGGGCTGAGGCCAGCCACCTCGATTGCCGCGCCGCGCCACCCGGCAGCGCCAGCGCGCGCGGGGAACAGCAGCTGCCATCCAAGCTGTCACGAGACGGATTAGCGGAAGATCGTTAAGCCCTCAGCCGCCCCCTGCCACCGCAAGCGCAGCGAAGAAGAGGCAAAATTCCTGAAAATAAGGGCTTTTCAGTTGACCTGAAGGCAAGGGAGAGACGCGAACGGTAAAAGACAGCACCCGGCGGGCAACCGGCTAGCGAGGCTCAATCGTCGAGCGGCACGCCCGGGAGTTGCTTGGCCGTGCGGATCGTCAGCGAGGTCTTCACGCTCGCCACATTGGGCGCGGGCGTGAGCTTGCTGGTGAGGAATTCCTGGAAGCTCTGCAGGTCGCGGCTGACGATCTTGAGAATGAAATCGATCTCGCCGTTGAGCATGTGGCACTCGCGCACTTCGGGCAGGGTGCGCATGTGCTCCTCGAACTGCCGCAGCGATTCCTCCGCCTGGCTCTTCAGGCTGACGAGCGCGAAGACCGTGATCGCAAAGCCCAGTTTCGAAGGATCGAGTTCGGCATGATAGCCGCGGATCACGCCCGCTTCCTCCAGCGCGCGCACCCGGCGCAGGCAGGGCGGCGCGGTCAGTCCGACGCGCTGCGCAAGCTCCACATTGGTCACGCGCCCTTCATCCTGCAGTTCGGCGAGCAGACGCCGATCAATCCCGTCGAGAGTTGCCATGGTTCTCTGTTTGCCCTGCGTGCCCGGATGAACTGTGTTTGGATCGATTGGTTAACCGCCCCCCTTGCCATGCCCCGGGGATAGGAGGCATGCAGGGAGCTGTCCGGCCAATCTTGGTAACTTTCCACACCTTGTGCGGCTGCCGTCGATAATTTTGTTGTTTAATATCGCAATCGTCCCACAATGCAACGCAATCAACAGGCCTCTTCCCGCCCACCAGCATTTTGTTAGTGTCCCGGTAACCACTACGGGCGCGTCCGCGCGCGGCGTCCACATTCGGAGAATGCATGATTGTTGATGATCGCCTCGAAACCGTGCTGCGCACCGCCGCGGCCGGACCGGGTGCGGTCGCAACACAAATGCGCCAGTTGCTGGACCTCCTTGGCCGCACCCCGGCAGAGCGCTGGACCCAGCAGCATATCGGCGCTCTGAGCCGCCTCGATTCGCTCGTTGCGACGCTGGGCGAAAAGCCGAGTGCATCCCTTATTGCGGCGACACCCCTGCGTTCACCAGTTCTGGTCGAGCATTTTGCCGAAGCCGGTCCCAAAGTGGCACTGGCCGCGATGACCTCGGCGCGGCTCACCGAGCGCGAATGGCTCCAGCTCATTCCGGACCTGCCGGTGCAATCCCGCGGTTTCCTGCGCCACCGCCGCGATCTCGGGCCAGCGGTTGAAAAACTGCTCGCGCAGCTTGGTGTCACCGATTTCGCGCTGCCCCTGCCGCCGGAGTTCGAGGAGCAAACCGCGCCCGACGAGCGGATCGTGCCGCTGCCGCATGTCGGCGCGGTCCCGCTCGCAAACGAGGGCTCGTCCATGCCCGATGGCGAAGGCATCGGCGCGATCATCGCGCGCATCGAAGCCTTCCGCCGTGCCCGCCACAATGTGCCCGGTGCCGAGTCCGAAGGCAGCGCCGAATTGCCGACAGGCCAGAGCCGCCTGCCCTTCTCTGACGAGACTTCGCCGGCCCCGCCCGCCATCACGATGCTGGATATTTCGCTCGATGCGGACGGCACGGTGATTGCGGCCAGCATGGGGAGCGCCGCCATGCTTGTCGGGCTACGCCCGTTCGCAGGCGATCCTGATGCCCCTGTCTCCTGCGATCCCGCCACCCTCGGCGCGGCGCGGGCGCGCCTGCCCGTCATCGGCGGGCGGCTGGAACTGGAAGGCCCCGGCCCTGTCGAAGGCGCCTGGCGCATCGATGCGGTTCCGAGTTTTGTCTCGGAAACCGGCCACTTCTTCGGCTGGAACGCGCGCCTGCGCCGCCCCTCTGCACCGCCTGCCGATCAAGTCGAGGCGGCCGCCCAGGAAGCGGCCAAGCGCAGCAGCGACCGTCTGCGCCAGATGCTGCACGAGCTGCGCACGCCCATCAACGCGATCCAGGGCTTTGCCGAACTGATCCAGCAGCAGATGCTCGGCCCCACCCCGCACCAGTATCGCAGCCTTGCCGCCGGGATTGCCTCGGATGCCGCGCGCATTCTGGCGGGGTTCGAGGATGTCGAACGACTGGCCGTGCTGGAAACCACCGCGCCATCGCCAGATCGGCGCGCCGAGGGCGAGACCGACCTGACCGCGCTGCTGGTGCGGCTGATTGCACAGCTCGATCCGCTGCTCGCCCCGCGCGGAGCGGTTCTGACGCATGACCTGCCTGATGGTCCTCTGCTGGTGGCGCTTCCGCCTGAGGAGCTTGAGCGGACACTGTGGCGCCTGCTCTCGCTGATCGCGAGCGCGGCGGCACCGGGCGAGCACCTCGCGCTTTCGTTCAAGGTCGGCGCAGGGCCGCAAGGCTACGCCGTGCGCCTCAGCCTGCCGCTGCCCGCTGCGCTCACCGCGCCCGGCGAAAACGGCTCGCCGCTCGTCAGCGATAGTCTCGCCAGCCCGGGCGGCATGCTTGGCAGCGGCTTCGCCTTGCGCCTCTGCTCGGCGGAACTGCGCGCGGCAGGCGGCACGATGGCGCTCGAAGACGGGCGTGTCGCCGTAAGCTTGCCTATCTTGACCGCTGCACGTCATGCACCTAGCCACAGGGGCGTCGCCGGCGGACTGACCGGCTGAGGGGACCGTCCTGGGCGTGGTGCAGCCGAACATTCTCGATGTGCCGGGGGCGAAGCAGCACGTACGCTTCGCGGCGGGCTTCGGGCAGCGCTTCATCGTCACCGTCGATACCGAGGAAGAGTTCGACTGGACCCAGCCGCTGGGCCGCACCGGTCACGGCCTCAGCCACGTTCCCTGGCTCGCCCGCTTCCAGAAGTTCTGCGAAGGCATGGGCGTGGCCCCGGTCTATCTAATCGACTATCCGATCGCGGCCGACCCCGCCGTAGTCGAGGCCTTGGGCGAGGCAGTGGCCGCCGGCCGCGCCGAAATCGGCGTTCAGTTGCACCCCTGGGTCAACCCTCCGCACGATGAGGAGGTCAACGTCTTCAACAGCTTTGCCGGCAATCTTTCGCCAGAGCTGGAGGCCGCCAAGTTCAACACCCTGCGCGACGCGGTCGAGGGCGCCTTTGGCAAGGCCCCGCTGATCTACCGCGCCGGCCGCTACGGCATCGGCGCCGCCAGCGCTGGCATGCTCTCCCGGGCCGGGTTCGCGATCGATACATCAGTGCGCTCCCGCTTCGATTACAGCTCCACTGGCGGGCCCAATTTCCGCGAGCATCCGGTTGCGCCGTGGTGGGTCGACAAGCCCGGCGGCCTGATGGAACTGCCCCTGACCACGGTGTTCTGGGGCATGCTGCGCCAGCAGGGGCCGGTGCTCTATCCTGCGCTGTGGCGCGCACCCAAGCTGCGCGGCCTGCTCGCCCGGATGGCGCTGCTCGAACGCATTCCGCTGACCCCGGAAGGCGTCAGCATCGAGGAGGCGATCAAGGGCATCGACATCGCGATCGACGACGGCCTGCCGATCCTGGTATTCTCGTTCCACAGCCCCTCGCTGCGCCCCGGCCTGACGCCATACGTGCGCGACGCGGATGGTCTCGACCAACTTTACGATTGGTGGCGCGCGGTCTTCGCCTACCTCAAGCAGCGCCAGATCCGCCCGGCCAGCGTCGCCGACATCATGGCCGGCGTTGATCTCTGAGCCGCGCTTGCCATTCCTCCGGCTCCGCATTAACCGAAGCCCCAAGGTGGGCCTGTAGCTCAGCGGTTAGAGCTGGCCGCTCATAACGGCTAGGTCGCGGGTTCGAATCCTGCCGGGCCCACCACATCCTGCAAATTATCCCGCGTTATCAATGTTCTGCTCTGAGTTGACCAAAAACCGCGCGCGGGCGATGCGGATCTACTTGCGGCCGACGCGCTGCCGCCTGCGGGCTGCACTGGTTCAAGCGCTGGCGCTGATCTCAGGGTGCATGAGGTGATATGCTCTTAGATAGCCGCGGTATTTGATCCAGACGTTGCTGGCGCCTTGTTCGTAGTAGCAACCTCGATCTTTAGCTCATTGATGTTTTAGGCATCGGCCAGCAGCTTTTCCGCAACGACGGGGTCTCGAGCTATAATCGTCAGTAGTGCGCGGGCGGGTGCGTCAGGTTGACGACGCCCCTGCTCCCAGTCGCGCACTGTCCCAAGAGGAAGGTGATAGGCTGCTGCGAATTCTCCCTGGGTCTTCCCCGTAGCCTGCCGAATGATCTTAAGATCGACAGGCTCATGCACAGAAAAACCTTTGCGCTCCCCCGCTTCAAAAGCAGCTACTTGGTCAAGACCGCGCTTGAAGCTTTCAAAATCGTCCTTGTCCATCAATTCTTTCCTTTTTTAAGTTCATTCTTCTGTCGATCAGTAAGGTTCGCAGACTTGCCCTTCGAAATAACCGTGAGCAAATAAACCGGACGATTGGTGTCGGTATAATATGTTACCACGCGATAGCCGCCGCGCTTACCCTTACCTTCT
>CANGJI010000085.1 GCA_947454135.1 Sphingomonadaceae bacterium | reverse complement strand
GCGGGGTGGACGTGGCCGACGACGTCAAGGTGATCGGCGGGGTTCAGGACCGGCTGCGCGGGCTGGGCGGGATCGCCGGCGCGGTAGTCCTGAGCCGCGCTCTCGGTGATGGCCTGGGCCAGCGCGGCGAGGGTGGGTTCGTTGGCCAGATCGAGGCCCTTGGCGTTGGCGCGGGTTGCGAAGAGTGCCTCGGGGAGGGCGATGGCTTCGTGCGGTGCGCCGGGTTGGTCTTGCACGGCGACGACGACGGCGGGGTCTTCGATCAGGGCCTCCACCAGTACATCGGGATCGGCGATGCGGTTGACGAAGGAGGAGTTCGCGCCGTTTTCGAGCAGGCGGCGGACAAGGTAGGCAAGCAGCGTCTCGTGCGTGCCGACGGGGGCGTAGACGCGGCACGGGCGGGCGAGCTTTTCCGGGCCCCCGGATACGCCGACGACTTCCTCGTAGAGCGGTTCGCCCATGCCGTGGAGGCACTGGAACTCATAATCGCCGGGGGTGAAGTCGGGCCCGGCGAGGTGCAGCACGCTGGCGAGGGTCTGCGCGTTGTGCGTGGCGAACTGCGGGAACACGGCATCGCGCGCGGCGAGCAGTTTGCGGGCGCAGGCGACATAGGCGAGATCGGTGTGGACCTTGCGGGTGTAGACCGGGAAATCGGCGAGGCCGGCTTCCTGCGCGCGCTTGATCTCGGCGTCCCAGTAGGCGCCCTTGACGAGGCGGACCATGATGCGGCGGCCGCTGCTGCGGGCGAGATCGACGATCCAGTCGATCACCGCAGGGCAGCGCTTCTGGTAGGCCTGGATGACGAAGCCGAGGCCCTGCCAGCCGGCGAGGCTGGGCGCGTGGGCGAGGCCTTCGAGAATATCGAGCGAGAGTTCGAGGCGGTCGGTCTCTTCGGCGTCGATATTGAAGCCGATGTCGTAGCTCCTCGCCAGCTCGGCGAGGGCGAGGACGCGGGGGGCGAGCTCGGCCATGACGCGGCGGCCCTGCGCGCGGGTGTAGCGGGGGTGGAGCGCGGAGAGCTTGATCGAGATGCCGGGGCCGGCGAACACGCCGCGCCCGGCGCTGGCTTTCCCGATGGCGTGGATCGCGGCGGTGTAGGCATCGAGGTAGCGGGCGGCGTCCTGCGCGGTGGCGGCGGCTTCGCCCAGCATGTCGTAGCTGAAGGCGAAGCCTTGCGCCTCGCGGCGGCGGGCGCGGGTGAGCGCCTGCTCGATGGTTTCGCCCATCACGAACTGTTCGCCCATCATGCGCATGGCCGTATCGACGCCGCGGCGGATGACCGGTTCGCCAAGGCGGTGGACCATGCGGGTGAGCGCGTGACCGAGGCCTGCCGCATCGACGCTGGCGGTCAGCTTGCCGGTGATGACGAGGCCCCAGGTCGCGGCATTGACGAAGAGCGGCTTGTCTCCACCAAGGTGCGCGGCCCAATTGCCGGTGGCGAGCTTGTCGCGGATGAGCGCGTCGCGCGTGGCATCGTCGGGAATGCGCAGCAGCGCTTCGGCGAGGCACATGAGGGCGACGCCTTCGTGGCTGGAGAGTGCAAATTCCTGCACCAGCGCCTGCACGCCGCCAAAGCTGGCCTTCGCGCGGGCCTTGGCGCGCAGTTGTTCGATCAGATGGCGCGCGGTGGCGGCAATCGCGGCGCGGTCCGCTTCGGGGAGCGTGGCAGCGGCGAGGAGGGGGCGGATTGCTGCGGGTTCCGCGATGCGCGTGGCCGCCGTGATGGCGCGGCGGAGCGGGGTTTCTGCGGTGAGGCGCGGGGCGAAAGCGGGGAGCTGGCTGGGCATGACGCGAGAATACCAGATCACCCGAAGGCGGTTTGCCTGATTTGGGTTGTTGGAGTGTTCGTATCGTCCTAAGTTTGGCCTTATGACAGGCGATATGAACGGTAAGATGGCGAATGACGGTCTACTTGACCGGTTTGACCGATTCATTCTGGAGATTCTGGCGGTGGACGGGCGGCTGCCGATCACCGAACTGGCAGAGCGCATCGGCCTTTCGAAATCGCCGACGCAGGCGCGGCTGAAGCGACTGCTGGCGGAGGGGTATATCCGGGGTTTCCGCGCGATCCTCGATCCGAGGAAGCTGGGGATGGACCATGTCGCCTTCACCGAGGTGAAGCTTTCCGACACGCGCGAGGCGGCGCTGGAGGCGTTCCGGCAAGCCGTGCTGCGCATTCCCGAGATCGAGGAATGCCACATGATCGCATCGAGCTTCGACTATCTGCTGAAGGTGCGGACAGCGGATATCCGCCGCTACCGCGAAGTGCTGGGCGAGAAGATCTCGAGCCTGCCGCATGTGGCCAGCACATCCACGTTCGTGGCGATGGAGACGGTGCGCGAATCCCATGATTGAAGGCAGAACTTGATCACAATTCCGCCGGTCTTGTGAGCCTTTCAGCGCGCTTGTGTTTGTTGGCTCCTAAAATGTGATCACATTATGATTGACGGAAACGGGCGTCAGAGCTAGACGGCAGGGGTACTTTTGCGAGCCCTTTGCCATGAACGCCCAGACGACTGACCGCGTGATCGACACGTTCTCCCCCGCCTCGCCCTACGCGGGGATGCCGACTTATTATGCGGCGAGCGCGAACCCCACGCCGCGGCGGCCTGAGCTGCTGGGTGAGGAGCGCGCCGACATCTGCGTGGTGGGTGCAGGCTTCACCGGCATGGGCGCGGCGCTGGAACTGGCAGAGCGCGGCTACAAGGTGATCGTGGTCGAAGGCGAGCGCGTCGGCTGGGGTGCATCGGGGCGCAACGGCGGGCAGCTGGTGAACGGCTACAGCCGCCGCATGCTCGAAGTGCGCCAGCACTATGGCGAGGCGGCGGAAAAGGCGTTCGGCGCGATGGCGCTGGAAGGCCAGGGCATCATCCGCGAGCGCGTGGCCAAGTATGGCATCAGTTGCGATCTGCGCGCCGGCAATGCGATCATGGCGATGAGCAAGCCGCAGCTGAAAGTCCTGGCCGAGCGCACCGAGGAATGGCACCGCCACGGGCACACGCAGATGTTCCTCGCGGAAGGCGCGGCGGCGCGCGAGCATATCAATTCGGATCGCTACATCGGCGGCATGTTCGATCCCATCGGCGGGCACATGCATTCGCTCAACTATGTGCTGGGCGAGGCTGCGGCGTTCGAGAGCCTGGGCGGGCGGATCTTCGAGAATTCGCGGGTGACGCATGTCGATCGCGGCGCGGAGCCGGTGGTGCACACGGCCAAGGGCACGGTTCGCGCGAACAAGGTGCTGGTCTGCGGCAATGCCTATCTCGGCGATGCCGCACCTGATCTTTCGGGGCGCATCCTGCCGGTTTCGAGCCAGGTGATCGCGACCGAAGTGCTGGGCGATGACCTGCTCGAGACGCTGTTCCCGACCAATTACTGCATCGAGGACATCCGCTATATCCCGGACTACTACCGGCGCACCGCCGATGGCCGGCTGCTCTATGGCGGCGGCACGATCTATGGTGGGTTCGATCCGGCCTCGATCGAGGGCAAGATCCTGCCGCAGCTGCACCAGACCTTCCCGCAGCTGAAGGGCGTGAAGGTCGATTTCCAGTGGAGCGGCAATTTCGCGCTGACGATGACGCGCTATCCGCAGATGGGC
This sequence comes from Sphingomonadaceae bacterium, assembly GCA_947454135.1. GTDB lineage: Bacteria > Pseudomonadota > Alphaproteobacteria > Sphingomonadales > Sphingomonadaceae > Novosphingobium. Next base: position 10,738 of record CANGJI010000085.1, on the reverse strand, counting down.
CGCGTGTCTGACAGCGTGTACTTCTCGCAAGGGGACAGCGGCCACGGGGTGACCACGACGCAGATGCTGGGGCGCCGTCTGGCCGAGGCGATCGACGGGCAGATGACCAAATTCGACGTATTTGCCTCGCTGCCGTACATCCCGTTCGTGGGCGGCAAGCTGTTTCGCGTACCCTACTGCGTGATGGGCGCGTGGTATTATGGATTGCGCGATCGCCTTGGAATCTAGGGATGAATCCTGAATCTCAAGCGAGCTTCAGGTTTGATTCCGGTTCCTGATTCCTTTCAATGGGTTGGCCTTGTGCGCGGGTCGCTCTGGATTCCCGCCTTCGCGGGAATGACGGGGGGTGGGGGACGGGAGGTTGATCCTCTCCGTCGCCCCGTGCTTGACACGGGGTTGGGCTGTTCTTCAGGCGCAGCGCTTGGGAAGAGAAGCCAAGGCCCGTGTCAAGCACGGGCCGACGATCCCATTTGAAGCGCAAGTGCAGCACGGACCTTCCCGATCAGGCCGGGCTTCCATTCGGACACGGCGCCGACCACTTCGGGCCGGGCATCGCACCAGCCGATCAGCATGAGCGTGCGGACGAGGAGGAACAGATCGAGCTGTTCCGGTGCGTCGGCGGGTAGCGGGCGGCGGCTGCTGTAGCCGGCGAGGAAGCGGTCGCGCAGTCCTGTGAAGCCGGGCTCTCCGGCGGCGCTCCACAGGCTGACGGCCATGTCGAACACCGGCCAGCCCCAGGCGCAGTCGTCGAAGTCGATAAGGCCGAGCGTGTCGCCACTGACGAGGACGTTGGCAGGGTGGGCGTCGGCGTGGATCAGGATCAGCGGGTCGGACAGTGCGGCGAGGCGGAAGGCGACGAGTTCGCGAGCCTTTATGAGCAGCGTCCGTTCTTCGTCGGTCAGGCCGGGCACATCCCAGAAGCGGCCCCAGAACGGGGCTTCGCCGACGAGGCCGTCTGCATCGAGGCGGTGGCGGGTGAAGCCGTGTGGCGGTGTCCAGCCTGAGGCGGCGTTGTGGAGATCGGCGAGGAGCGCGCCGGTTCGTTCGAACCAGGGCCAGGTGGCGGGGCTGCGATCCTTGCCGATCAGGCTTTCGAGCGTCTGGCCGGGGTGCCACAGGGTCATGCCGGCGAGGCGGCTGCCTTCTGGGTCCGGCGTTGCGACTTCGGTGTACCACGCGCCGGAGGTGGTGCGGCGACCGGTGGGGACGATGAGGCCCTTGGCGGAGAGGTGCGCGGTGAACTCGCGGTCGGATTCGAGCGCGGGGAGGGCGTGGTAGCCGGGGCGGTGGAGGCGCAGGGCCCATCTGGTGCCGTCTGGCGCGTCTGCCCGGAACACGACGTTTTCGCTTTTGCCGATGGGATGGGGTTCGGTTTCGGGGAGGCCGAAGGCGGCAAGCGCGGCGCGGGCGGCGGGGAGGTATTCCGCGATCTCAGGCACGTGCGCACACGCGGTCGAAGGCATCGAGGAAGGCGAGCGCATCGGCGCGGGGTAGGACGAGCGGGGGGCGGATCTTGACGCAATTGTTGAAGGCGCCGTCGACCGAGGTGAGGAAGCCTGCGCGGCGGAGCGCGCAGACGAGGGCGAAGGCGTGGGGCGCGTCCGGATTGCCATCGGCGTCGACGAATTCGGCGGCGAGGAACAGGCCCTTGCCGCGCACGTCGAGGAGGCCGGGGGTGCTGCCGAGGCGCTGCTTGAGGCCAGCCTTGAGTTCGGCGCCGAGGGTGCGGGCGTGCTCGACGAGTCCTTCCTCCTCGATCACATCGAGCACGGCGAGACCGACCGCGCCTTGCAGGGGGCTGGCGGCGAAAGTATTGAAATAACGGGCTTCGGCGCGGAATTGTTCGACGATCTCGCGGCTGGCGCACGTGGCGGCGAGGGGGAGGCCTGCGCCCATCGGCTTGCCGGTGACGACGATGTTGGGGGTGAGGCCCACCTCGTCATAGCCCCACCACGTACCGGTCCGGCCGTATCCGGCCTGCACTTCATCGGCGATAATCAGGCCGCCCTCGGCGCGGACCAGTGCGGCGGCCTTGCCCATGAAACTGGCGGGTATGTCGGGCAGGCCCTCGTTGGCGAGGATCGGGCAGAGGATCAGCGCGGCAAAGCCCTGGCCGCTGGCCTTGAGGTCTGCAATCGCGGCCTTGAGGCGCGCGACATAGGTATCGGCCAGCGCTTCTTCGTTGAGGCCGGGGACGAGAGGGCGCAGCGTTTCGGGGAAGGGGATCGAGCGGATGTGCGGATGGCGGGTGTCGTCCGCGGGGAGGTTCGTGAGCGCGCCGACGACGATGTTGTTGCCGTGGTAGGTGTGGTTCGTGCAGACGACGCCCTGCTGGCCGGTGGCGATGCGGGCCATGCGGAGCGCGACTTCGATGGCTTCGGTGCCGGAGCAGGAGAATACGGCGCTTTCCGTCACCCGCTGGAGCGCGGTGAGGCGTTCGGCCAGCGCTATCGCGGGTTCGCTGAGGTAGCGGCTGTGCGTGTTGAGCGTGGCCTGCTGGCGGGCCATCGCCTCGACAATGCGCGGGTGCGCGTGGCCGACGCAGGGCACGTTGTTGTACATGTCGACGTAGCGGCGGCCGTCTGCGCCGAAGAGGTTCGCCCCTTCGCCGCGCACGAGGTGCAGCGGTTCATCGTAGAACAGCTTGGCGCCGCGTCCGAAGGCGCGGTCCCGCCGTGCCAGCAGCGGATCAGGCCCAGAGTCAGGCGTTGCGGAGGTACCAGTCATAATCGAGCGCGGTGACCTCGCTATAGAAGCGGTCCTGTTCGGTGCGCTTCACCGCGCAGTACATGTCGACGAAGGTATCGCCGAGGTAGTCGCGCATGATCGGGGAAGCATGAAGCGCGTCGATGGCGGCGTACCAGTTGCCGGGCACCTGATAGGGCGAGTCCGCCGCCGCCTTGTAGCCATCGCCGACGACGGCGGGGCCGGGATCGATCTTGTTGACCATGCCGTGGTGAACGCCGGCCAGCATGGCCGCGAGCGCGAGGTAGGGGTTGGCGTCCGCCCCGGCAAAGCGGTGCTCGACATGGCGCGAGGCGGCGGGACCGGCAGGGACGCGCAGGGAGACCGAGCGGTTGTTGACGCCCCAGATCGGCGCGGTGGGCGCATAGGAATTGGCGCGGAAGCGGCGGTAGGAATTGGCGTTGGGGGCGAACACGCCGAAAGCCTGGGTTTGCGTTTCGCGCAGGCCGCCGATGGCGTGGCGCATCTGCTCGGTGCCTTCGGGGTCTTCGCTGGCAAAGACGTTCTGGCCGCTCGCGTCCGCCATGCTGAAGTGGAGGTGCATCGAGCTGCCTGCGGAATGGCTGAAGGGCTTGGCCATGAAGGTGGCCGCCATGCCCTGCACTTGCGCGACGCCCTTGGCGAGGCGCTTGTACATCTGCGCTTCGTCTCCGGCGCGCAGGGCATCGGGGCGGTGGTGGAGGGTAAGCTCGACCTGACCTGGCGCATATTCCGAGATCACCGCTTCGAGCGGGATGCCCTGAACGTCCGCCTGCCGCCACAGTTCCTTGAAGAAGGGGGCGAAGTCCTGAATGTCCGTCAGGCTGAACACGTCGATGAGGTGGGGCTGCGCCTGCGAATGCGGCGAGCGGGCGAGGCGGACTTCGCCGCGCGGCCCGCGCACCGGATCGACGAGGTAGTATTCGATCTCGCAGGCGACGACGGGGGTGAGGCCCAAGGGCTTGAAGCGGTCCACAACGCGGGCGAGGACGTGGCGCGGATCGAGTTCGCAGGGGGTGCCGTCCGCGTAGTACATCGATGTGATCACTTGCGCGACGTCGTCACCCAGCCATGGCGCCTTGACGAGGGTGCCGGGGACGGGGCGAAGCATGTAGTCCGGATCGCCATTGCCCCAGACGAGGCCGGTGTCCTCGCAGTCCTGCCCGGTCACGTCCGCCACCAGCATCGAGCTCGGGAACAGGCGGCCGTTTTCGTAGATCGCCATCAGTTCGCTCTTGCGCACGCGCTTGCCGCGCGGGACGCCGGAGATCGCGGTGAAGATCACTTCGATGAAGGCGATTTCCGGATTGGCAGCGAGGAAATCGCGCGCTTCGGCCGGGTCGGCGATCATGGTGGCGGGGGCGGTCATCTGTCGGCAAAGTCCTCGGGCGGCGGTGGTAAAAGGTGGTATGGAGCAGGGCGGGGGGTGTCAATCGCACTTGGCGTGTCCGCCAAAATGTGATCACATGGCGGTATGACGGCAACAGGTCTTCCTGCGGACGAGGATGTTCGCACCCTGCACCAGCAGGTGCTGGCGCAGCTGCGCGAGAACATCCTCCTCGGGCGGATCGAACCGGGACAGGCGTTGACGATCCGCGGGCTGGCGGCGGAGCTGGGCGTGAGCGCGCAGCCGGTGCGCGAGGCGCTGCGCCAGCTGGTGGCCGAGCGCGCGCTGGAGCTGATGGACAACCGGCGCGTGCGCATTCCGCCGATGACGATCGAGCGCTTCGAAGATCTGATCGCGGCGCGGATCGTGCTGGAGGCCGAAGCTGCGGCGCGGGCCATGCCTTATGTGACCGACGACCTGATCGCGCGGATGGAAGCGGAGGACGCCGGCATCAACAAGGCGGTGGCGGAGCGCGATTACGACCGCTGGATTGGCGCAAATTATGCCTTCCATTCGATGCTTTACGGGGCGGCGGGGCAATCCGCCTTCCTGCCTCTGATCGAATCGCTGTGGCTGCAGGTGGGGCCGTTCCTGCGCCGCGCCATTCGGACCATTTCGGGCCATTACACGGTGGATCGGCACAGCGAGGCACTGGCGGCGCTGCGGCGGCGCGATACCATGGCGCTCAGGATCGCGATCGAGGCCGATATTCGGGATGGCATTGCGCATATCGGCTCCACGCTGATCCGGAGCGAGGCACTGGGGGCAGGTGCAGGCGGCGGGCGCGGCCCTTCTTCGGCCAGTTCCGGACGAGCGGATATTGTGCGTGAGGCAGTTTAGCGCTGGGGATCGTATGGCATGAGCGGTGAGGGCGGCCAGCAGAGCCTGGCGAAAGGCGCGCTTTCGGCGCTGGAGTCGACGATCATGGGGATCGCCGGGACTTCGCCTGCCTTCACCGTCGCAGTGACGACCGGCACGATCTATGCCGCGATTGGCCCGCTTTCGGTGGGGAGTCTGCTCTACAGCGGCCTTGTCATGCTCGGCATCATGTTCGCGTTTGCCAATCTCAACCGGGTCATGCCCGATGCCGGCGCGGCGTTCGCGTGGGTGGGATCGGTGTTCGGGCCGGTGTGGGGTTTCTTCGCCGGCTGGGGGCTGATGGTCGCCTCGGTGGTGTTCATGGTCTCCGCCACGCTGCCCGCCGCGACCGCAACCTTGCTGCTGCTCGCGCCGGATCAGGTCGAGAATACCCCGCTGGTGACAGGGATTGCCGCGATCTGGCTCACGCTGGTGACGGGAATCGTGCTGCGCGGGATCAAGCATGCGAGCACGGCGCAGGTGATCGTCACCGTGATCGAGGCGGTGATAGTGGTGGCGCTGTTGGGCGCGGCGGTGTTCTGGTTCGGCGGGCATCCGGCGCATGTGCCCTCGGCGGCGTGGATTGCGCCGGGATCGTTCACGTTCAAGTCGTTCGCGGACGGGGCGATCGTCTCGGTATTCTTCTACTGGGGCTGGGACGTGACGATGAACCTCGGCGAGGAGACCGAGCCGGAGGATGCCTCCAAAGGGGCGTTCTGGGCGATGATCAACCTCATCGTGTTCTTCGTGATCCTGATGACGGTGGTGCTGATCGCCTTGAGCGACAAGGAAATTGCCGCCGCCAACACCAACGTGCTCTATGCGATTTCGGCCAAGATATTCCCGGCGCCGTGGAGCTATCTCGTCGTGCTGGCGACGGTGCTGAGCACGGTGGGCGCGCTGGAGACGCAGATCCTGCAGTTTAGCCGTAGCATGTTCTCGATGGCGCGCGCCGGGGTGCTGCATCCGCGCTATGCCGCCGTCCACGCCACGTGGCAGACGCCGTGGGCGGCGACGCTGGTGATCTGGGGCTTTGGCCTGATCCTGTTGTTTTCAGCCTCCTACATGCCTTCGGTCGCGGCGATCCTGCAAAGCTCGATCGAGGCGATCGGCCTCCAGATCTGCTTCTACATGGGGCTGACGGGCTATGCCTCGGCGTGGCATTTCAAGGAGCTGCTGCGCAAAGACCTGCGCGCCGCCTTCACGCATGTGATGATGCCGCTGCTGGGCGGGCTGTTCATGACGGGCGTGGCAGCATGGACGATCCCGACGTTCAGCCCGATCGTGCTGACGGTGGGGATCGGCGGGCTGGCGCTGGGGTTCATCCCGCTTTCGATTGGCTGGTGGCGCAATCGGGGCGGCGGGGCGGTGACAGCTTTCCGTTGACGCAAACGGCAGGGTGAGCAATGCCGCCCGCCATGAGCGAAACACCCGAAAGTTCCGATCCCGCCGCGCTGGTCGACGGCCTGCTGCGTCTGCTCGATGTTGCCGATCAGGGAAATGACCACTTTGCCGGTGCGCGCAAGCCGGGCGGGGTCGGGCGCGTGTTTGGCGGGCAGGTGATCGGCCAGGCATTGGCGAGCGCCGAGCGCACCGTGCCCGAGGACCGGCCGGTCCACTCGCTCCACGCCTATTTCCTGCGCGGCGGCAACGAGGACTTCGGCATCGACTTCGAGGTCATGCGAGATCTCGATGGCGGCAGCTTTGCCAACCGGCGGGTGGTGGCGAGCCAGCAGGGGAAGCCCATTCTCACCATGGTCGCCTCGTTCCACAAGCGCGAGCCGGGGGTGGAGCACGCCGAGGACATGCCGGTGGTGCCCGAACCGGAAAGCCTGCGCAGCGAGGCGGAACTGCGCGCCGAATATGCCGACAAGGTGCCCGAGCGCCTGCGCCAGCAGATGCTCACCCCGCGCCCGATCGAGCTGCGTCCGGTCGAATCGCGGCACTGGATGGGCGGCCCCCCGCGCGAGCCACTCTCGCACACGTGGATGCGCGCGGTGGCTCCGCTGCCCGATGATCCCAAGCTGCACCGCGCCGTGCTCGCCTATGCTAGCGACATGACCTTGCTCGGCACGGCGACGCTGCCGCATGAAATCAGCTGGTCCAAGGGCAACATGATGGGCGCCAGCCTCGACCATGCCATCTGGTTCCACGAGGATTTCCGCGCCGACGAATGGATGCTCTATGTGTGCGACAGCCCGTGGGCAGGGCGCGCGCGCGGGTTCAACCGGGGGCGGATCTTCACGCGTGAAGGCAAGCTGATCGCCAACGTGGCGCAGGAAGGGTTGATCCGGCCGCTGACGAAGAAGAAGGACGCCTGAGGTTTACTTCCCGGCCGGGCAGTTCACGATCGCTTCCAGCAGCGTCGCCTGCACCAGCGACGAAGAGACCATCGTCAGCAGGCGATCGGTGTTGGTCTTGTCGGCCAGCGAGAGCGCGATGGCATCGAAGGCCTTGCAGCGTTGCAGCGTGGTGATGCCGCCGCCGTACTGGTTGCCGATCATCGTCAGGTAGCGATCATAGGGATCGACGCGGCGCGAGACTTTGGCGGCGGGCTTTGCCTGCGCCGCTTGCGGGGCAGTGGCAGGCCCGAACCGGGTGTTCAGGCTGCGCAGGTAGGTGGCGACACGGTCGCTCGCTTCGGTGAATGTGGTCCGGCGCGCGGCGTTCATGCCCTCGAGATGTTCGCTGATCGGCACGCCGACATGCCGGCAGCGCACGGCGACGCCCATCATCATCGTCTGGAATTCAACGAGGCGGGCGGCCTGAACGGTTGTTTGATCGGGGCAGGTCACCGCAGGGGCAGCTGCTGCCGCCTCCACCGCAGCCGGAGCGAGTGCGAGCGCCAGGGCAGCGGCCCGGCCAGGCCAGCGCGAAGTCCTGCGCAGGATCATGGCTGCCCGGGTGCGTCGCAGGCCCGGATCGGCACGGCCATCAGCGTGCTGAACGCGCTGACCAGAGCCGATTGGGCAGCGAAAGCCGCCGCCGCGACGGGGCTGTAGGACTGCGATTCCGCCGCGATCGCGTTCACCGGGTTGGTATCGCCCGAAAGCTGGTTGGTATCGTAGAGATCCTGCAGCTGGTGCATGTAGGCGATTGCGGCATCGTTGTTGCGCTTGGCCAGTTCGACCGCCGCGACATAGGTGCCATCGTGGAAGGCATTGCGCGCCTCGGCCGAGCAGAAGCTGGCGGGGAAGACGAGCGGCGGGATCTGGGCCAGCTGCGGGCGCGGCGGCAGCGCGAAGCCGGGCGGCAGCGGGCCGACGGCGATCTGGCGGGCGGCGGTCGCCGGTGTCGAGGTGAGCGAGAGCTGGGCGGCGTCGGGCACAGTGACGACCGGCCCGCGCGCCTCCACCAGCCGCGGCGGCGCGGCAGCAGGGGTTGCGAGCGGCGCTGCGGGTGCCGCAATCGCGGCAGCGGGCGCGAGGGGCGCCGCCTCGGGCCCGGGGACTACCTCCGCCTTGTCGACAATCGGTGCGGGCATCGGTGTGCCGACGCGCTGGCTATCGCCGAGCGCGCCGAGCAGGCGGCGCAGCGCATCGCTGTCCTTGCTTTCGGGCTCCGGCTCGGTCGGCCGCGCGGCGGTCACGTAGGGCGCTGACTGCGCGTCTCCATCCGGCACCGGCTCGTTCATCGGGGCCGGCATGGGCGCGGAGCCCGAGGCCCTCGCGGTGAGCACTTGCTTGCGCGCAGGCGCAACCGAGGCTGCCGGTACGATCTGCGCCGGAGGAGGAGGGGCAGGGGCTGGCACTGGTGCTGGAGCCGGTTGCGGAACTGCGGGCGCGGGCGCAGGGCCTGCAATCTGTCGCAACTTGGCCAGTTTGACCCGTGCGACGGCAGCAAACGTGCCGTTCGGATACTGCGAAAGGTAGGCCTCGTAGAGCGCGGGGTCGTTGCCGCTTTCCACCGATTGCCAGTAAGTCAGCTCGAACGGTGAGCCTACGCCGGTTGTCGAGAGGCCTTGCGCCATGACCGGCGGGGCCAGCAGCAGGGCAAGCGCGGCGATGCACCGTGACGGCCAATGCCGCACGCGCGCGCGTCCGCCTGCAGATGCCATCCTGTTCACCGCGTCCCTCGGTTCGCCTTCCGCTGCCCGCGGTAGCCCGGTGGTCCTATCACACGGCGGTGAAATTTCGAAGCCGATATGGACTTGTGCGGTCCTCGCATCCTGTCCGATCCGGCCCCTTATTGGGAGGCAGGCGTGCACGTGCGGAGCGGGACGGCCATGATCGCATCGAACTGGTGGACCAGCGCGGCTTGTGCCGAATAGGCCCGCGCGGCTTCTGACTGATAGGCGCGTGCCTCGGCGGCGATGGCGTTGAGCACGGCGGTATCGCGCCCGAGCTGGCCGCGATCATAGGTCTGCTGGAGCTGGCGCAGATAGGCGACGGCCGCCTCGTTGTTGCGCGTCGCGGCTTCCACCGCCGGGCGATAGCTGTTGTTGTGGAACTGGTTGCGCGCGTCGTTGCTGCAGAAATAGGCGGGCAGCACGACGTCTGGTACCGGCAGCATGAACGGGCGCGCCGAAGCGTAAGTGGTCGCCGGGATCGACAGCGGCGTGAGCGCGGCGGCAGGGGCGGCAGGCGCATGGAGCGGCTGCGCGGGCGCCGGTGCGGCAAGGCCGGGCGCGGCTGCTGCTGGCGGTGCGGCGCTGGCGAGGGGGGTGGACGGCTCGCTCGCGGCGCGCAACTGCGCGAGAAGGCGGGCCATCGGCGACGGGGCGGCATCAGCGACAGCGACGGCGGGCACCGCTGCCGGGATCATTTCGGCAGCCGGGGCGGCGGGCGCAGACGTGGCAACAGTAAGGGCGGGAGTGGGAGCGGTATCGGGCCCCGGCTGGGGCGCGGCCTGCGGCACGGTCAGCACGGCAGGTGCGGGTTGGGGAGCCGGTGCCGGAGCTGCCGCCGGAGCGGGTGCAGGTGAGGGGGCTGGGGCGGCTGCGGACTGCATGGCCGCCGCGCGCCGGATCGCGGCGATCCGCGCGCGGGCGAGGCCGCTGAAGGTGCCTTCGGGATAGCGCTCGAGATAGGCCTCGTAGCTGGCAATATCCTCGCTGCCGGTGACCGATTGCCAGAAGGTGAGCTCGAACGCCGAACCGACCCCGTTGGCGGCGGCCACAACGGGCGCGGGTGCGGCGGTCTGTGCTGCGGCAGGTGCGGCGGCCAGCGCGATCAGCGCGGCGGCGAGGGCGGGCCGGGCGGCGAATTCAGGGCGGTTCATGCGCATCGAGTGCTCCCCATGTGATGGGTGGCGGCACGCATTGCGGCTCGTCACCCTTGGCATTCTCCCATGGGAAGCGGGTTAGAAGCGATTGGTGGACGAGCGCCCAAGGCTTGCGGTTAACCCGAAAAACACCGTGTTTTATGCGGCAGGCTGCCCGCTTCAGGCGCCGGGATGATAGAAATCGTAGACGGCCTGCGCGACGGCGGCGCTGACGCCGGGCGCGCGCTGGAGGTCTTCGAGGCTCGCCGCGCGGACTTTGCTGGCCGTGCCGAAGTGGAGCAGCAGCGCGCGCTTGCGGGCCGGGCCGATGCCGGGAACTTCGTCGAGCGGGCTGGCGGTGATCGCGCGGCTGCGCTTGGCGCGGTGCGCGCCGATGGCGAAGCGGTGGACTTCATCGCGCAGGCGCTGGAGGTGAAACAGCACAGGCGAGTTCACCGGGAGCATCTTCTCGCGCCCGTCCATGAAGTGGAACACCTCGCGCCCCTCGCGCCCGTGGTGCGGGCCCTTGGCGATGCCGATGAGGGTGACGTCCTCGATGCCCATCGC
>CANGJI010000084.1 GCA_947454135.1 Sphingomonadaceae bacterium | reverse complement strand
TGCGGCATCATCGACATCGGTGAGGATCACCCGCGCACCTTCGGCCACGAACAGCCGCGCGTCCGCAGCGCCGAGGCCCTTGGCGGCGCTGTAGGCGGCAAACGTCGGTTCGCCCTGGATCGCGGCGATCGAGGCCATGTTGACGATCGAGCCGCCGCCGTTCGCAGCCATGGCCGGGATCGCATGCTTGGTGCCGAACACCACGCCGTCGATGCTCACGGCCATGATCTTGCGGTAATTGGCCTCGGTCAGCGTTTCGGGATCGCCGAATTCGACGACGCCGGCATTGTTGACCAGCACATCGAGGCGCCCATGCCGCGCCACGATGTCAGCCACGAGCGCTTCCCACGCCGCTTCGCTGGTAACGTCGAGGTGCTGGTATTCCGCCATCGCGCCAAGCTCTGCCGCTAGCGCGCTGCCTGCGGCATCATCGACATCGGTGAGGATCACCCGCGCACCTTCGGCCACGAACAGCCGCGCGTCCGCAGCGCCGAGGCCCTTGGCGGCGCCGGTGATGATCGCGACCTTGCCCTTCAGACGGTCCATTTCGATTTATCCCTCCAGCTTCACCGCACCGGGGCGCGGCGGCCCTGCTTCGCGGGCGACCAGCGCGCAGTCGTGGTAGTGGATCGTGTATTCCACCATCAGCCCATCGACGCAGCGCGTGGTTTCCGCCAGCGAGGTGCTGATGCGGTTGCCGGTGAGCTTCGAGGTCATCGTCATGCGCAGCTGCAGGCAGAAGTAGTTCTCGTCCGTCAGGATGCCGAGCCGGTCGACCACCACGTCGTCCCAGTAGCTCCACACATGCGGGAACAGGCGCAGCAGCGCGTCCTGCCCCTTCCAGTCGCCGCCGAAGGGAAGCTCCGGCGGCTCATGGACGACATAGTCGGGCGAGGTGATGGCCATCACGCCAGCCCAATCACCCTTGTCGATGCAGCCGAGCATGGTCTCGGCGAGTTCGCGCGGGGTCTTGCTCATGAGATCAGAACTGCACGCGCTTGGTGAAGCCGCCGTCGATCACGAGATTGACGCCGGTGGTGTAGCAAGAAGCCGGGCTCGCGAGGAACACGACCGAGCGCGCAACTTCGTCCGGCGCGCCGAGGCGGCCCATCGGCATCTGCGCCTTGATGCTCTTGTAGAAGTCCGGCATCGCGCCCTGGATCATGTCCCAGCTGCCGCCCTTGAACTCGATCGGGCCGGGCGAGACGGTGTTGACGCGGATGCCCTTGGGCGCGAGCGCCTGGCTGAGCTGCGAGGCATAGGTGATCAGCGCGGCTTTGATCGCGTTGTAGGCCTGCGGCATGATGAAAGTCTCGATCGCTGCGGTCGACGACATCACGATGATCGAGCCCGAATCCGAAGCTTCGAGCGCGGGGGTCAGCGTCTCGATGCCCTTGACCGCGGCCATGATGTCCACGTCGAGGCACTTCTGCCAGTCCTGCGTGGCGCCAGCGCCCGAAACGCTCGCCATGTTGATGAAGATGTCGCAGCCGCCGAGCTTTTCCGCCGCGCCATTGAGCCACGCGACATAGCCGTCGAGGTTGTTCGTCATGTCGAAGGCATCGCCGTGGGCCTTGCCCGGGTTGCCGGCGAGTTCGGCAAGCGCGGCATCGATCTTGGCCTGATCGCGCGAGAAGAACGCGACGTCGGCGCCTTCGCTGGTGAGGATCTTGAGGATTTCGAGGCCAATGCCGCGGGCCCCGCCGTTCATGATGACTTTCTTGCCCTTGAGACCCAGATCCATCGTGCTCTCCATCCATGATTTGCGCCCGGCAAACCCGGGCCTTTGTGGCGCCAGAATAGCCGAAACGAGGGGCCTGACAGCGCGCGGAAATGATAGTTTCTGGCGCTCTGGAATCGCCTTAGGCTCGCCCCAAATCGGGAGAGAACATGCCTATCACCGGACCTATCGAGGACCAGCTCGCGATCCGCGCGCTGCACGACAACTACGCCGATGCCGTGTTCCGGCGCGACGCTGCCGACTGGGGCGCGCTCTGGGCTGACGATGCCGTCTGGGACCTGGCCGGCACCATCGTGAACGGCAAGGAATCCATCGTCGGCCTGTGGACCGGCGCGATGTCGACCTTCGCCTTCGTCGGCTTCTTCTACCAGACCGGCGCGATCCACATCGACGGCGAAACCGCCACCGGCCGCGTCTACACCAACGAGACGCTCGAGGACCTCGAAGGCAATCTGCGCCGCAGCATCGGCCGCTACGAGGATACCTACGTCAAGCGGAACGGAACCTGGCTCTACCAGAGCCGCAGCTTTGCAATTCTGAAGGGGTATTCGTGATGATCGTTGTTGTCGCAGGGGAAATCGATTTCGCGCCGGAAGTCCGCGACGAGGTGCTCAAGGACGCCTTGCCGCTGATCGAGATGGCGCTCGCGGAGAAGGGGTGCCGCCACTACGCGTGGAGCCTCGATCCGCACAATCCGGGCCGCATCCACGTGTTCGAGGAGTGGGAGACCGCCGAAGACCTCGCAGAGCACCTGCTTGCCGAATCCTATTTCAAGATGGGCGCGCATCTCGCGAACTTCACCATCCTTGGCGCCAACACGCGCAAGTATCGCTGCGACATCTCCGAGCCGGTCTACGGCCCCGACGGTGTTGCTACCGCCAAGTTTCTCACTGCAAAGGACTGATCGGCCATGACCAATCTTTCTGGCAAGGTCGCCGTCGTCATCGGCGCGGCGGGCGAGAACAACATGGGCCAGCACATTGCCCGCACGCTGGCGGATGCCGGCGCGAAGGTCGTCGTCGCGGGGCGCAAGGCCGAACCGCTCAAGGCGATTGCCGGCGCGATCGCGGGCGACTGGGCGCTGTGCGACTTGTCGAAGAAGGCCGATGTCGAGGCGCTGGCGACCACGGTGCTGGAACGCCACGGCAAGGTCGATATTGCCATCAACGCCACCGGCTGGGGTCTGCTCAAGGGGCTGCATGAGATCACCGAGGAAGAGCTCGACCAGATCATCGCGCTGCAACTCAAGGGCGTTCACTACTTCCTCAGCGCCTTCGTCCGCGCGATGCCGCACGGCGGTTCGCTGATCCAGATCTCGTCGGCGACCACGCAGTGCGTGATCGACGACCATGCGGCCTACATCGCCACCAAGGCGGGTTCGGAAGCGCTGATCCGCTGCGTCGCCAACCAGTATGGCCCGCAGGGCATCCGCGCGAACGTGCTTTCGCCGGGCTTCACGCTGAGCCCGATGACCGAGCAGTCGTTTGCGGTCCCCGGCCTCGCCGATGCTTTCGTGAAGGAATATCCGCTCGGCCGCGTCGGCACTTCGGAGGATATCGCCAAGGCCGCGCTGTGGGTGGTGAGCGACGATTGCTTCATGTCGGGCCAGAACCTGCAGATCAACGGCGGGCTCACCCTGCGCCGCAACCCGCGTCCGCATGAAATCCAGGCTGCGGTCGGTGCGGCGATGGCGGCAATGCAGGCTTCGGGTAACTGAGCCGCGCGCTGACAAGAGGCTGATTTTAAAAAGTCCCCTCACCGCAAGGCGAGGGGGCTTTTTTCATTTTCGTGCCCCCCGATCAAGTCTGGGGCGCGGCGGGGGGCAAGGGGCGGACCGCCTTACCCCGCCTTCTCCGCCGCCATCTTTTCCTTGATCATCGTGCGCAGCACGTCCTTGCGGATCTTGCCCGAAGCCGTGCGCGGGAAGCTGTCGACCCATTCGATCCGCTCGGGGCACTTCTGCTTGGCGAGGCCCGCCTCGCTGACGAAGGCCGAAAGCGTCGGCAGATCGGGCTGCTCTGCGCCTTCCGGGATCAGATAGGCGCAGATGCCCTCGCCCAGCCGTGCGTGCGGCATGGAAACCACGGCAGCTTCCTTGATCGCCGGGTGGAGGTGCAGCACGTCCTCGATTTCCTTGGCGCTGATATTTTCGCCGCCGCGGATGATGAGATCCTTCTTGCGGCCCGTGATGACGAGCGAGCCCGAGGGCGTGATGCGGCCGATGTCGCCGGTCTTGAAGAACCCGTCATCGGTCAGCGCCTCGCGGGTCTGCGCTTCGTCGGCATAGCCGAGGAACATCGCCGGGCCGCGCACGAGGATTTCGCCGTCGGTGCCGTGGGGCACTTCCTTGCCATCATCGTCCACCAGCCGCAGTTCGTAGTCGAGCGGGCGGCCATCGGTCTCGGCGGCCAGCTCGAGGCTCTCTTCGGGCAGAACACCGGGCGTCGCCAGCGGAACTTCGCTGCTGCCGTAGACGCGGTAGGCGCAGGCGTGGGCAAGGCGCTTGTTGGCGGTGTAGACCAGCTCCGACGGGATCGCCGCGCCGCCGCAGGCGAACCGGCGGAAGGTAGGGAGCGAGGAACCCGCAGCCTCTGCCGCGTCGCACAGTTCCTGCAGGAACGGCGTGGCGGCAACGGTCGAGGTCACGCCGTAGCGGTCGATCAGCTCGACCGCATCCTTGGCCTTCCACACTTCCATCAGCACGACCTGGCTGCCCGAGGCGAAGGGCTTTTCCAGCCCGCCGGAGAAGCCGCTGATATGCGTGACGGGCGAGGGCATCAGCGTCACGTCATTCGGCACGCCGCTGTACTTGCGGCCGAACTGCGCGACGCGGTCCAGCGTGTTGTGGGAGTGGAGCACGGCCTTGGCCCTGCCGGTGGTGCCCGAGGTATAGAGAACGAGCTTCAGCGCGTTCGGATCGACCTTTTCGAGCGGAGTATTGAGGCCCCGCCCATGTTCGAGGAGAGCGGCATAGTCGGGTGTGCGTTCAGTGGGGCGCACGTAGATGACGTGCTTCAATTCCGGCAGGTGCGGGCGCACCCGGTCCATCATCCCGGCAAAGTCATAGCCCCTGAAGCTCTCCGCCACGAAATAGGCCTTGGCCCCGCAATCGCCCAGCATCTGGATCACTTCGGCATCGCGGTAGATCGGCACGATCGGAGCGATCACGAAACCGCCGAGGTTGGCGGCAAGGTTGATCACCGAGGCTTCGACCCAGTTGGGCACCTGAAAGCCGATCACGTCACCGGTGCGCAGGCCCAGATCGCGTAGCGCGCGGGCCAGCGCCTCGCCGTCGGCCAGCAGGCTGGCGTAGGTCGGTGCAGTGGGGTCGCCGAGATAGACGACCTTGTCGGGGTCGGTCTCGGCCCAGCGGCGCGCGTAGTCGCCGATGGTCATGTTGGTCCAGCTGCCGTCAGCAGCATATTGCGCAAGATGCGCGGGAATCGTGGTCATGAAAGGCCTTTGTCGGTTGGCGTTCAGTTAGCCAGGGTCTGCTGGTAGAGCGGATTGTCCTCGGCGTAGAAGTTGCAGTGGAAGCCGCTGGGGACGCGGAAGGGAATGAGCACGCGGGCGATCGGGCCAGCGGCAATGTCCTTGGCCGCGAAGATCGCGAGCTCGCTGGTGCCGCTGTTCGCGGGGTGGACCAGCGTCATGGCATAGCCGTCAGCTTCGTCGGTGCTGCCAAGGCGCGGGGCAAAGACGAGTTCGCCCGCTGCCGCGCCCGCGCCGAAGTGCCAGATGTCTTCCTCGCCGGTCTGCGTGTCATAGCGCAGCACCGCGTCCATTCCTTCCACGCGGCCATCGCGCGATTTCAGGTTGATGTTGGCGAAGCTGTGGCGGCTCTTGCGCGTCATCAGGCGGTCGTCAGGCCGCGGGAACTGGATGTCGCGCCCGTTGAGCACTTCTTCCTTGATCCAGCCGGTGTTGCCGGCGGGATCGATGGTCCAGCGGCGCAGGCTCTGCTGGGTATCGAGGTGGGTGCGGCGCGCGCCGGTCTCGTCCGGGAACAGCGCAGTGCCGTTGGCGGCCGCGACATCCGCGTAGATCTTGCCGTCTTCTTCCCACACGTTGAGCTCGTGGAACATGTGGCGCGGCTCGAATTCGAACCACTTGATCTGGTCCGCCGTGCCCTCGCGCGGCATCACCGCGAACTTGGTCGGGCGGTCGTTGACCCAGGCCGTCATCGGGCCGCCGGCGGCGAAGCGCTTGAGGTCGGTATCGATCGGGATGAAGGGGAAGATCGCCCAGTTTTCCGTCAGCAGGAAGGTGTGCATCAGGCTGAAGTGCGGCATCGGGATGATCTCGGTCTTGCGGATCGTGCCGTCAGCCGCGACGATGTCGTACCGCATTTCCGCCGGGCCCATCATGCCGTGGATGGCAGCGCCGGTGTTGATCATCTCGCGCGTGGCATAATCGATCTTGGGATGCGCCGAGAAGCTGGAGGTGACGAGGCCGCCGTAGGTTTCCTCGTGCAGCGTATCGAGCTTGCGCGGATCGAGCGCGACGGGCGGAGCGCCTTCCATCAGCGCAAGGAGCTGGCCGCCGTGCAGGATGATGTTGGTGTTGCCGGTGTTGTAGCGCTTGCCCTGCACGCTGGGGTCGGAGGTCATCGGATTGCCGAAGATGCCGAACAGGCGGCGGCCTGCGGCCTTTTCAAGTTCGAACTTCTCGGTCTTCACCCAGCGGTTGCGCATCGAGACGCGGCCATCGGCAAACTCGAACGCGAAGACCATGCCGTCGCCGTCGAACCAGTGATAGTCGCCCTCGCGCGGCGGGTAGAGCGGGTCTGGACCGTTGCGGTAGAAGATCCCGGCGAGGTCTTCGGGCAGCTTGCCTTCGATGATGAGGTCGGGCGCATCGGCCTCGAAACGGATCGGCGCATGATGGCCGGAGAGGTAGGGGTGATCGAAGAACGGTTCAGCCATGGTCCGGTGGCCCTCCCAAGTGATCTTGTCGCCGCGCGGGATGTCGGCCTGCCTTGCAATGTGGGTGGGATGGGGGCCGCATTCACCTGCTAAAATGGGGAGTGAGGCGCACTCGCCGCTCCGCCCTGATGGGCAAAAATGACAGTCGTCTTGGCGGCGGCGGGGTCTAGGCTCTAGGCCTTTGGGGTATACCCCCGCCAAGGAGCTTCCCAAGTGACCCAGAATCGCCGTTTCCTGCTGGTCCGCCGCCCCAATGGCGCGCCCGTGGCCGAGGATTTCAGCCTCGTTTCCGAACCCCTGCCCGAACTGGCGGATGGCCAGTTCCTGATCCGCAACCACTATGCCTCGCTCGATCCGGCCATGCGCGGCTGGATGGACGATGCGCCGAGCTATATGCCGCCGATCCCGCTGGGCACCCCGGTGCGCGCTTCGACTGTCGGTGAAGTGGTGGCGAGCAAGGCCGCCGACTTCCCGGTCGGCCAGTGGGTCTCGGGTCTCAACGCCATCGAGGAATACTCGGTCTCGCAGTCGGGCGGCTTCAGCGCGGCCATCGATCCGACCATCGTCCCTTCGCCGACGAACTTCCTCTCGGTGCTCGGCGCGGTCGGGATGACCGCCTATTTCGGCTACCTTGAAGTGTGCCGTCCGCAGCCCGGCGATGTCGTGCTGGTGACGGGCGCGGCGGGCGCGGTGGGCTCGCTTGTCGGCCAGATCGCCAAGATCAAGGGCGCCAGCAAGGTCATCGGCATCGCCGGCGGGCCCGAGAAGTGCAAGCGGCTGGTGGAGCGCTACGGCTTCGACGTCGCCATCGACTACCGCGGCAAGAACGTGGACCAGCTCTCGGCAGAGATCGCGGCGGCTGCGCCGCAGGGCGTCAACGTGATCTTCGAGAACGTCGGCGGCGATATTCTCGATGCCGGCCTCAACAACCTTGCGATGTATGCCCGCATCGGCCTGTGCGGCCTCATCAGCGAGTACAACAACGCGGGCGAGAAGACCGGCGCGCGCAATGTGTGGCAACTTATCGTCAAGCGCGCCTCGCTCACCGGCCTACTCGTGGCGGACTACGTGCCGCGCTTCGGTGAGGGCATCGCCGCGATGGCGGGCTGGATCACGGAAGGGAAGCTGGTGTTCGACGAACATGTCGATGACGGGATCGACAATGCGCTCCCGGCGTTCCTGCGGCTGTTCAGCGGCTCGAACGACGGCAAGATGATCCTCAAGCTGAGCTGAGGCAGCCGCATGCGCACCCTCCTCGTCCTGTCCGGTGGGCATCCTTACGAGGAGGGGCCGTTCGCGGCGTTCCTCGATGGTGTGGCGGCCCTGCTGCCGGGTGAGTGGCAAGTCGCCCACTACGTCCATCCGGAGGCCGAGGAGCGCGTCGCCACAGGCGCTGCCGATACGGCGGACGCGGTCCTCTTCTACGACATGCCGGGCTACACTTTCGCCGATGGCACGGTGAAGACGGCGGCGCCCTCGCAAGGCTTCAAGGATGCGATCACCCGCCGCTTCGCCAGCGGGCGCGGCGCGGTGATGATGCACCATGCCATCGCCGGCTGGGCCGAATGGCCGCAGTGGAGCGAATGGGTCGGCGGCCGCTTCCTCTATCAGCCCGGCACCGTGCGCGGGGAGGCCCGGCTCGATTCCGGCTATCGCCACGATGTCGACTACACCGCCGAACTGGTGGCCGAGCATCCTGTGCTCGAAGGCATCCCGCCGACGTTCGAGGTCAATGACGAGCTCTACCTCGGCGAGGTGTTCGAGGCCGATGTGACCCCGCTCATCCGCGCGCGGCACGATTATGTGGCGGAGAACTTCTACTCCGCCGCCCATGCGGTTGCGGGCCGCATGTTCGACAATTCGGACTGGCCGCACCCGCCGGGCAGCAATCTCGTCGCGTGGACCAAGCCGGCAGGCGGGGCCGAGATTGTCTACTGCCAGTTCGGCGATGGGCCTCACACATATGCAAACCCGGTTGTCCGCCAGGTCATTGCCAATGCCCTGGCGTGGACGGCCCGATAACAGGACAGGAGAGCCGCATGACCCCGCAGCAGATCGTCGAGGCCTTCATCGACGCATGGAACCGGGGCGATGCACCCGCCGCGTTTGCCATGATGGCCGATGACGTGGTGTGGCATAACATTCCGATGGAACCCGCTGTCGGCCTCGCGGGCGTGCAGGCGCTGATGGCGCAGTTCCCGCCCATCGAGGGCACCGAGTGGATCACGCACCACATCGCCGCCAGCGGCAACGTTGTGCTGACCGAGCGGACCGACAAGTTCCTCGTTGGCGGGCGCTGGCGGGCCATTCGCGTCTCGGGAACGTTCGAGATCAACGCCGAGGGCAAGGTCGCCAAGTGGCGCGACTATTTCGACATGGCCGAATTCCAGCGGGAGTTTGCCTGATGCCAGACACGTCGACCATCGCACGCGGCAAGGATCTCACCGGCCGGCGCGCCGTCGTCACGGGTGCCGCCTCGGGCATGGGCGCGGCGGCAGCTGCGCGGCTCCTCGCGGAAGGCGTCCAGGTGCTCGGCGTCGACCGGGCGAGCGAAGGGATCGTCGGCACGCACACGCTGGTGGCGGACCTTGGCGATGCCGATGCCATTGCCGCAATTGCCGGCGCGGCGGAGAGCCTGCTCGGCGGCTGCGATATCCTCATCAACAACGCGGGCGTGTGCCCCACCGGCCCCTTTGCCGAGATGACCGAAGAGCAGTGGAACTCCGCGCTCGGCATCAATGTCACCGCGGTCATGAAGCTCACCCGCGCGCTGTTGCCGCTGCTCGCTGCCTCAGGGTGCGGGCGGGTCGTCAATGTCGGCTCGATCATGTCGCGCTATGGCGATGCCGGCCTCGTGGCCTACACGACCTCGAAACACGCGATCCTCGGCCTTACCCGCGCGCTGGCGATGGAACTCGGGCCGCATGGCATCACGGTGAACTGCGTCCAGCCCGGCGCCATCGCCACCGACATGACGCGCAGCCTGTTCGAGGATACGCCGGGCGCCAAGGACTACTACGCTGGCCGCTCCGCGCTTGGCCGGGTGGGCCAGCCGGAGGACGTTGCGGATGTCATGGTGTTCCTTGCCACCGACGATGCGCGCTTCATTACGGGGCAGGGCATCATGGTCGATGGCGGGGTGATGGTTCACTCCTGATCACGTGCCCCGTAGGGCAATCCAACCTAGCATTTTCGCGCGTGGTACGGCCTATTTGACGGTGCCAAATCCAGACGGAACAGAATGCGGCCAGACGACGGGGACTCCTATGAATGAAATGACCAAGAGCCTTCTCGATCCCGAAGTCATGCAGAACCCGTTCCCGCTCTATCAGTGGGCACATGCCAATGCACCGGTGATCGAATTGCCAGAGACGGGCATGAAGGTCGTGATGAGCTACGACATGTGCTCCGAAGCGGCAGGGCGCCCGGACGATTTCTCGAACGACTTCAGCGGCGTGCTTTCGGGCGCGCTGGCCGAAGATCCGGAAGTCAGCGGCATTCTGGCCCAGGGCTGGCCGCAGATGAACACGCTGCTGACCGCCGATCCGCCGGTCCACACCCGCTTCCGCAAGCTGGTGAACCTCGCTTTCTCGATGCCGCGCGTGAATGCGCTGGAAGCGGGCATCCGCGACAAGGTGACCAAGCTGATCGACGGCTTCATCGAAAAGGGCGAATGCGACTTCGTGACGGAGTTCAGCGTCGGTCTGCCGGTGCAGGTGATCTGCGAGCAGCTGGGCTTTTCGGAAGCCGAACGCGCCGATGTGAAGCGCTGGTCCGATGCATTTGCCGACCGCCTCGGCCACATGATCCCGCGTGAGCGCGAGATCGAGTGCGCGCACGAGATCGTCGATTTCCAGCGCAAGCTGAAGGTCAAGATCGACGCCCGCCGCGAAACGCCGACCGACGACCTCCTTTCGGACGTGGTCAACGCCCGCCTCGATGGGGAAACCCCGCTCAACGATGCGGAGATCCTCTCGATCGCCCAGCAACTGATGGTGGCAGGCAACGAGACGACCACGCACGCGCTCGCGGGCGGCATTGTCCACCTCGCGCAGAACCCCGATCAGCAGGCCAAGGTCCGCGCCAATCCCGCGCTCGTTGGCAACATGATCGAGGAAGTGCTTCGTCTCGATACGCCGACTGCCGGCATGTGGCGGCTGGTGACCAAGGATACCGAGCTCGGTGGCCGCCCCTACAAGAAGGGCGAGATGGTCATGCTGCGCTATGCTGCGGCGAACCGCGATCCGGCCAAGTACCCCGATCCCGACAAGTTCGATGTCGAGCGCACCAATGCGCGTACGCACCTCGCGTTCGGCAAGGGCATCCACATGTGCGTGGGCAACATGCTCAGCCGCAAGGAAATGACCGTCGCCTTCACCGAGTTGCTGCGCCGGCTGGATGATATCCGCATCAAGGATGGCGCAGAGCTGCGCGTCTCGCCGAACCTTCTGCTGCGCGGGTTCATCTCTGTGCCGATTACCTTCAAGAAAGCTGCTGCATGAACTTCGATCTCGACGAGAACCAGGAACTGTTCAAGGCGGCGGTCGAGCGCTTCTGTCTGGGGCAGGACGTGGCAGCCCGCCGCGCGGCGCGTGCGCTTCCGGGCGGCATCGACCGCGCGCGCTGGAAGGAACTCGCCGAACTGGGCCTGATCGGCCTCGCTGCCGGTGAGGACGATGGCGGAATGGGCGGCTCGCATGGCGATCTCGCCGTGGTGGCGCAGGCGCTGGGCCATGCCCAGGCAGTCGAGCCGTGGTTGGAATGCGGTTTCCTGCCTGCGCGGCTGCTGGCAGGTTCGCCCCATCTCGAGGGTGTGATTTCGGGCGAGACCGTCGCGGCCTTCGCCTTTGCCGAGCCGGGTCGGCGCTTTGTGCTTGAGGCGCAGGGCGTGAAGGCGCGCGGCGGCAAGCTTTCGGGCACCAAGCAGTTCGTGCTCGGTGGCGGGGCGGCGGATATTTTCGTGGTGACCGCCGAGCAAGACGGCAAGACCGCGCTCTACGTTGTCGATGCCAAGGCGGCCGAAGTCGAAGTGCGGCCCTATCCGGTGGCCGATGGCGGCATCGCGGCGATCGTGACCTTCCACGATGCGGCGGCGGAAGGCCCGCTTGCAGCCGATCTTCACGCGGTGATCGATGAGGCGCGGCTGATGGCGGCGGCGGAGATGACCGGCATCGCCCAGCGCCTGTTTGCCGATACGCTGGAATACCTCAAGACGCGCGAACAGTTCGGTCAGCCGCTGGGCCGGTTTCAGGTGCTCCAGCACCGTATGGTCGATGCCTATGCGCGGGTTGAAAGCGTCCAGTCGGCGATTTTCCGCGCGCTGCTCCAGCCTGCCGCGCCGATGGCGGCGATCAAGGCGCATGTTGCGGAAAACGCGATCTGGGTCGGCCATCAGGCGGTGCAGTTGCACGGCGGCATGGGCATGAGCGACGAGTTGGGCATCGGCCATGGCCTCAAGCGGATCGTGCTGCTGTCGAAGCTGTTCGGTGATCCCGCCAGCGATATTCTGGATTATGCCCGCGCAGCCTGAGGGCGCCGGGACTTTGGA
This sequence comes from Sphingomonadaceae bacterium, assembly GCA_947454135.1. Taxonomy (GTDB): domain Bacteria; phylum Pseudomonadota; class Alphaproteobacteria; order Sphingomonadales; family Sphingomonadaceae; genus Novosphingobium. Next base: position 2,137 of record CANGJI010000084.1, on the reverse strand, counting down.
GTTTATGGAATGACCAAGCGGATCGACGCCCACTTCGTGGCCGCGGGCAAATATCACGATATCGACTTCGCCCGGCTCGAAGTGCTCAAGCTGCTGGCTGAGCATCCCGAGATCCGTACCACGGTGGCGATGGACTTCTCCAACACCGAGCGGCTGGAGCAGTGCCAGTTCCTCGTTACCTACACCTGCACCGTGCTGCCGACCCCGGAAGAGACGGTGAAGATCAAGGAATTCCTCGATCGCGGCGGGCGTTGGCTGGCGCTCCACGGCACCAACTCGATCCTGAAGTTCGTCGAAGGCGGGGTGGACTGCCCCGAAGAGCGCGACGATGTGATGGAAGTGCTCGGCACCCAGTTCAAGGCGCACCCGCCGATCGGGCCGTTCCGCGTCGAGGTGGTCGACAAGACCCACCCGCTGACGCAGGGCCTCGAAGATTTCGATGTGATCGACGAGCTTTACATCATGAAGGAAAAGGCGCCGATCAAGGTGCTGATGCAGACGCGCTTCAATGGCGAGGCGACCGGCTTCACCGAAGCGAATTACGACAATGTCGTCGTGCCGGTTCTGTATTTGCGCGATCACGGCAAGGGCGGGGTGCTCTACAACACCCTCGGCCACTGCCGCAGCCACTTCGATGTTATTGAATTACTGCCCTTTTGGACACATCCCGAACGCTGTGGCTGGAACTATCCGGTTTACTACGAAACACTGCGTCGCGGCATTCGCTGGGCCATGAGTGAGATCGCCTGAGGGGTATCGGCTATGGATATGGATTTCTCCCCCGAGGACCTCGCCTTCCAGAAGGAAGTGCGCGCTTTTCTCGATGACAAGCTCAACGCCCGCCTGCGCGAAGGTGCGGCGGGCACGCCCAGCGTGTTCACCGAGCCCGACATCACCCGCGAATGGCAGGCAATCCTTGCCGAAAAGGGCTGGCTTGCCACCTCGTGGCCAGTCGAGGACGGCGGTCCGGGCTGGACGCCCACGCAGAAGTACATCTTCGAGAAGGAATGCGCGATTGCCGGCGCGCCGTCGCTGCCGATCCTCGGTCTGCGCCTTGTCGGCCCGGTGATCTGCCACTTCGGTACGCCCGAGCAGAAGGCCCGCTTCCTGCCGCGCATCATCTCGGGCGAGGACTACTGGTGCCAGGGCTATTCCGAGCCCGGCGCAGGCTCCGACCTTGCCGCCGTGAAGACCCGCGCCGAACGCGTCGGTGACAAGTACGTGGTCAACGGTTCCAAGATCTGGACCACCCACGCGCACCACGCCAACTGGATCTTCGCGCTCGTGCGCACCGATCCCTCCGTGCAGAAGCAGCGCGGCATCAGCTTCCTGCTCATCCCGATGGAGCAGCCGGGCGTCACCGTCTCGCCCATCGTGACGATGGCGAACGATCACGAAGTCAACGCGACGTTCTTCGATAACGCCGAAACCCCGGCCGACAACCTCATCGGCGAGGAAGGGCAGGGCTGGACCATCGCCAAGTTCCTGCTCGAAAACGAGCGCGGCGGTTCCTGCGCGGCACCGGCGCTGCTGGCGAAGCTCGACCGGATCGAGCGCTGGGCGCGCGAGGAGGCCTCCGGCACCAACGGCGCGATGATCCACGATCCCAACATCTCGCAGCGCCTTGCGCGTCTGCGGCTCGAGGCGCAGGCCTTCGAGGTGACCGAACTGCGCATTCTGGCGGAACTCGCCAAGGGCCGCCCGGCTGGTCCGCAGACCTCGCTGGTCAAGCTCACCAGTTCGAACCTGCGTCAGGCGATCGACGAGCTGGCGGTGGACCTGTTCGGCTATGACGGCCTGCAGCTTCCCGTGACGCGCCCGCTCTATGGCAACGAGGCGCCGGAATATGTCGGCAGCCGCGCCGCGCAGCTCTCGATGCCCGCGTACCTCAACGGCCGCGCCTACACGATCTTCGGCGGTTCGGACGAAGTGCAGAAGACGATCATCGCCAAGCAGGTGCTCGGGCTCTGATTTGATCCGCTAACGCGGATGGCGGCACCGGCCCACTCCCCCGCCCGGCCACCCAACGGAATTGTACGCTATGGGTGGCCGGGCGGGGGAGTGGGCCGGTGCCGTCTCTGTTTCGGCTAGGCCGAAACAGCACAAGACTGTTACCCGGAAGCCCCACTCCGGAACC
>CANGJI010000083.1 GCA_947454135.1 Sphingomonadaceae bacterium | reverse complement strand
AGGTTTCCGAGAGTCCGGCTGCCACCTGCGGGGCGGCAGCCGGCACAATCCCGGGCTCAGTTGTAGGTGACGGTGGCGGAGTAGCTGCCGGTGTAGGAACCAGCCGGAGCCGTGCCCGTAACGGTCAGCGTGCCGCCCACCGTGAAGCTGGCGGTGCCGGTGCTGCTCAGCGAAGCCGTCCCGGCCGAAGGCGTGGTGGTGAAGGCGAGGTTGGTCGCGCCCGAGGTCACGTTGCCGCCGGTCGTCGTGATCGAGAACGAGCGGCTGGCATCGCCGGCCACGGTGAACTGGTCGGCCGAATTGGTCGAGCCGGGCACGAACGTCACGTCGCTGCCGACCGAACCGACGCCCGCAGCCGTCACGGTCACGCTGCCGCCGGTGCCGGTGGTGAAGCGGCCGAAGTTGAGGCTGGCCGAAGCCGGGTGGGTCAGCACGATCGGCGCAACGATGGTCGCGGTTGCGGTACCGGTGGCGGTCGACTGGTTGCCCGAGCCGGCGAAGGCGGGAGTCGTGGTGGCGAGGATCCCGAGGGTGGCGATAATGATCTTCTTCACGTCGTATGCTCCTGAGTTTTCAGTTTCGCCCCGCAACGTCCCGGTCTTGGAGCTGGTAAACGCTTGTTCATCACGGCCTCGGTTTCCCGTGACCTGATACGTAAAAGTCCTAATCAAGGATGGTTAACAAAGGGTTTGCCTGTCGAAACCTTTTGAGCCGTTTTGGTGCAGTCCAGCTCGAAATCTTCAAGCAATTGGATTGGCCATAATTCGGAAATAAAATGATTTTCCGAGATGTGGGCGCCAGGGAAAAAGCAGGCCGGGCGGTCACGCCATGCGTGCCGCCTGGTTAATAAAAGGTAAGGTGATTAACCAAGATTACGCAGCGTGGATCTGCTCGCCAGCGCTGCGGGAAGGCCTGCTCAGTTGTAGGCGACTGTCGCCGAATACGTGCCGGTATAGGCACCCGTCGGAGCAGTGCCGGATACGGTCAGCGTGCCGCCAACCGTGAAACTGCCGGTGCCGGTGCTGCTCAGCGTGCCGGTCGTGGCTGAAGGCGTGGTGGTGAAGGCAAGGCTCGTTCCGCCCGAGCTCACGTTGCCGCCGGTCGTCGAAATCGAATAGGAGCGATTGGCATCGCCCGCGACGGTGAAGCTGTCGGCGGTGGTGGAGGAGCCGGGCACGAAAGTCACGTCGCTGCCGACAGAGCCGCTGCCGGTTGCGGTTACCGTCACGCTGCCGCCAGTGCCGCGCGTAAAGCGGCCGAAATTGAGACTGGCGCTGGCAGGATGCGTCAGCACGATCGGGGCAACGACCGTCGCGGTGGCCGTGCCGGTCGCCGTCGCGGTGTTGCCCGGGGCCGCCACAGCCGGGCTTGCCGTGGCAAGCGCGATCAGCGCAGCGGGATAAAGTCTGTTCACCGGTTTCGCTCCTGGTCCCTTCGCCCCGCACCGGAGAGTCGGCGAAGCTGGAGGGGCCGGGTATTCCCGGCGTCCTCTTACGTATAATTCCTAGGTATATATGGTTAATGGAAGGTAAGCGCCTGGGGAAGAGGCGCGAGGCTGAAGCTGTGGGTGATCAGCTATAGGTGACCATGATGGTCAATGTGGCGCGGTAATGCGCCGGTGCCGTACCCGCCGGCACGTTCAGCCGCCCGCCGACACCGATGCGATCTTCGCCCTTGTCATCGAGCTGGCCGACGCTGGTCACGCTGCCAGCATGGCTTTGGAGATGCACGGTGAGATCGTCGATGGAAAGCGCCGGTGCGCTGCCGCCGCCAATCAGCGTTCCGCTTGCAGTGATCGCGGCTGGCGCGCTCACCGTATAGCTGCGGCCCGCCTCGCCGCTGACGAGGAAGCGCGCCGGTGCGACCCCGGTGCAGACGCCGCCTGCGCAGGCGGGCGATGCGCCCCCGGTATAGGTCGCGCCGCCCTCTGGCCCGACGGTGACCGAGCCGCTCGCCGTCTGTGACGATGTCAACGAGCCGAAATCGAGATCGTTGAGCGACACGGCGATGATCGGCGCGATGATCATGGCCTGCGCCTGCCCGAGCGCGGTGGAGGTCTGTCCGGAGGCGGCACACGCCGGAGCCGAGGTGGCAGCCATGGCAGCTGCGGCAAGGATGAGGCCCGCGCGCCTCACAGTTCGGCCAATACGGTGACGACGATCGGTACGGGAATGGCAAGGCTCGCCCCGCCCGACGTGCGCGCGACCTGCAAGGTGCCGCCGACGCGGAACGTCCGGCTGCAGGTGCGGCGCTGGCAGCCCGTCAGCGTGATCTGCTGGCTCTGGCCCGGAACCAGCGTGGAAACGCCGGGAAGATCTGTATCGAACCGGGCGATCGAGCCCGTAACGCCGCCGCTGACCTGGCTGGCCGTGCCGGGAACGAGCACCGAGATCAGCAGCGAATAGGCCACGTTGGCATTGTTGCCGCGATCATAGGTGAAGGTGAACTGCGCCGGACCGGGAGCCGCCCCGGTCAGCGGGACGATTGCGGAGCCGCTAACCGATCCGGTTGCGGAAACGGTCCTTGTCCCAGTCGTATCGGTAAAAAAGCTGCCGAACCGTAGAGCCTGATCCGCGCTGACCGTAACCGATGGTGCGGCGGCTAGGGCAGGGGAGGCACCGCAGGCGAGGCCGGCACCCAGCACCGCCGCCGCCATCCAGCGGATCGTTCGGTGCGGGCAAGTGGTGCGGACGCGGTGCAAGATGACCATCCCTGCGCGAAGAGCGGAGCGAGAGCATGGTTGATAAACTTGCACCCGCGCGGCGGCAATACGCGGGAAGGCACAGTCCCCCGTTGGAACATCCTAAACCAAGTCGTTAATCGAGATGTTTACCGGCCGATGCCGAGCGCGCTGAGCGTGTTCGAATCGAACTTGACCCGCATGGTCGCAAACACGCCCTTGGTCGTGTTGCGCGCACCGGCAAAGTCGCGGTCGCGGAAGCCGGTCAGGTTGTAGCCGATCACCACCATCACGTTGTCGGCCGGCACGATGCCGATCTGCGGGCCGACCGCGAAGGATGTCGTGCCATCGGACAGGCTGCGGCGCACCGTCGCGCTGCCGCCCACTTCGATGCGCTTGCCGATGCCGATGCGCGCATCGACACCGCCGAGCACGGTCGTTCCGGCAAGATCAAAGCCTTGATAGCGATCGAGATTATGCCGTGCGGCAACGAAGATCCCGATTTCGGTGCGCTGGACCATCTGCCCGTCGACACGGCCAGTCGGAGCCCAATCGCCAGAGAAGCTGGCCACGATCCGGCGCGAGCGGGCATTGCCGTCGACCGTCAGCGCGGTGCCATCGGTGGCGGCGCCGGTCGCGTTTGCCGTTGCTGCGGTCACGCCGGAAATGCGGTCGCTGCGGAATTCGAGCTTGCTGAGGAACGCGAAGGCCGAGGTTCCGGGGCGGTGCGCAATCGAGATCGCGGCGCTGCCCACTTCGCTGGTCGCGCCGCTCTGGTCGCGCGTCGTGGCCCAGGTCACCGCGCCGCCGACCACGCTGCCTTCGCCCATCTGACGGATCATGCCGAAGCTCAGGCCCTTGCGCTTGGTCAGTTCGCCATCGCGCAGTTCGGCGCGCGCGGTCGCGCTCCAGCGGCCCGAGCGCCACGTTGCGCCGAGCGTATACGCGGTAAAGTCCTCGGCAATCGTCGTCTGGCTGCTCGCGCCGACCACGGCGGTGCCGCCATTGGTGGCGAGCGCGCTCTTGCCGCCGATCACCTTGTTGCCGTCGATGGTCGCGTCGATTGTCAGCGCCTTGCTGATCGGCAGCGACTGGGCAAGTCCGTAGGACGCGAAGGCGCGCTTGCCAAATTCCCTGATTCCGGGCTCGCTGATCGCCTGCGGCTGCTCGGCGGTTGCAGGCAGGCCCTTCATGCTCTGCTGGCCGATCACCGTGGCGATCTTGGCGCCGGTCCACGGCTGCACTTCCAGCCCGCCGCGCAGCGTGCGCGTTTCGCCCATGCTGCCGTTGCCGATCTCGTAATCGCTGATCACGCGCACGTCCGGCGTGATCGCATAGCGGACACCGAGGCGGTAGCGCGGGGCCTGATAGGAGGTCGCATCGCTGCGGCCGATCGAGATCGAGCCCGCCGCGTTCAGTTCGAGCTTGTTGTCGAACAGGCGCTTGGTGCTGCCGGCTTCGATCAGCGTGGTGCTGCCGCCCTTGGCGCCGTTCGGGCTGGTCGCGGAGCCTTGCGCCAGCGTTTCGCTGTAGCGCGCGACGGCAAGGCGCATCTCGGTGCCGGCCGAATTCCACGTCGTGCCAAGCTGCACCGCGCTGCGCTTCGATCCGTCGACCAGCGAGGTGTCCTGCCACGCGGTCCCGCTCACCAGCCACTTCGAGGTGAGGCGATAGCGCGTATCGAGGCCGATCTTGCGGCGGCCCAGTTCGCCGATGCTGACCTGCCCGACACCGAAGTTGGCATCGAGCGAGCGGATATAGGCGAGCACGTCGAGCCGTGCATCATGGCGTTCGGCCTCGATCATCCAGGCAGCCTTGGTGCCGCTGCCGGCCGGGCTGCCGCCCGTCGCGCGGCTCATGGCGGCTTCGGCGCGCACTTCGGTCTTGCTGCCGATATAGAGCTTGGCATCGACCGCGCCGAGGTTGGTGCGCGTGACAGCCGCGCCCGCCGCCGCCGAAGCATCGCTGATCGCGGTCGCGCCGAGGCGGACCTTTTCCGACTTGTTGCGCCATTCGGTGCGGGCACCGGCATTCCATGCTCCGCCATTCAGCGTATCGATTTCGTAATCGACCACGATCTGCTGCGGATTGAGGTTGGCATCGCGGCTCAGCACCGGCTGCTTGAAGGTGATCGTACCGGCCAGCAGGTCGATATCGTAATCGATGAAGCGCGTGAGGGTCTGGCTGGTGACGACGACTTCCGAGCGGAAGCGGTCGCGCACTTCGATCAGCACCGTCTCGCTGTTCGGCACGATGGCGCGGCTGGAGAGGCGATAGGGCCCGCTGATGCCGCCGCCGGGGATCTGGTCGCGGCGATGCGTGGTGGAAACCTTCGCGGCATAGGCTTCGGTGCGGGTCTGCCCCAGCCGCGCTTCAGCCCTGATGCCCGTCATCGTGCGCTGGTAGCGGCCAAGCTGGGTGTGGTCGAAGGCGGTGTTGAAATCGCCGAACATCGCCCGCACCCGCGTGCTTTCGATGCGGACGTAGAGCTTGTTCACGCTCGCGGCATCGAAGCGCCGGTCGGAGCCATCAGCAAACACCGTGTAGTAGGCCTTGGGATCGAGCCCGCCGAGCAGGCGCTGCTCCGCGCGCTGCTTGGCGCTGTCGTAGGCCACGGTCGCCAGCCATTTGCCCTTGATCCGGCCCTTGGCATAGAACGCGACGCGCGCATGGTTGCCCAGATCGCTATCGAACTTGCCGGTGCGCTGCATGTGATCGGCAATGGTCTTTGCGCCCACCGCGCCTTCGGCCAGACCCACCAGCGTCCACTTTGCTTCGCCGGGCACGACCCAGGCTTCGAGGACCTGCTGGCGCTTCACTTCGCGATCGGTGAACTGGAAGGTGAGATCGAGGCTGCCGCTGACCATCGTCGGCGCGAGCTCGATCAGCGCGATGCCGTCATCGCCCTTCACGATCCACGTCGGCGGCGTGCGGTCGAGGCCGGAGAGCACACGGCTCTGCATCGCATCGAGCGCTGCCGCGCTCTCATAGGGCGCGGAGAGCGTGATCGGGCCGGAAATGCCGGCATGGACCGGGCGCCCGGTGCGGTCGAGCACGCGCACCGCCACCACCGGGCGCGTCGCGCCATCTGCCACGAGGCGGGTGCGCTCGGGCACCAGCTCAACCTTCGCCGGGGTGGCGCCGAAGTGTACCCTGCGGCTCAGCGTCTGCACCACGGCACCGGCGGGATCGCGGATCTCGGCATCGAAGCGGGTGTCTTCGCCGTTCAGCGGCAGGCCGCGCCATACGCTGACGGCATAGCCCTCGGGCGCGCTCTGTGCGCCGTCGAACGCCAGCTTGTCGACCGGCTTGCCGTCGATCTTCAGCGCCACGGTCTGCCCCTTGCGGTGGCGGATGACGACGCGGGTGGTCGGCGCGCGCGGGTTGTAGTCGGCGGCGGGGAAGAGGAACTCGGTCGGGCCGTCGCCCTTGGCGATCCAGTCGGTCTCGCCGCCAGCTGCGGTGCGGTCGCTGTCGGCGACCGGCTTGGCGGCTTCAGCGGCAGCAGCGGCGGCAGCGAGCGTTTCCGCCGGCACAGTCGCGGCAAAGTTGGCGATGACGAGGCTGCCGCCCTGGCCGATCACGAAGCGGCTGGAGGCGCTGCCGGCGCTGCGGGTAGAGCGCGTGCAATCGACGAACTTGCCGCCCTTGGGCAGGGTAACGGCTTGTGCTTCAACGACATGCGTGCCGGGCATCAGCCCTTCGAAGTGGTAGCGGCCATCGGCATCCGTCACCGCGAAGCTGCCGTCCTCGAGCACGAGGCGCACACCGCCGAGGCCGCGGCGGGGCGTTTCCCTGGTGTTCGGCACGTCGCAGCCGCCAAGCGTGATGCGGCCGATCAGCGTCATTGTCGCAGCCAGATTGTCGCGTTCGATCCGGACCGCTGCGCTCGCCGTTGCGGTTAATCCGCGTGCATCTACGGCGGTAATCCGGTTAAGCGCATTGCCGGCGGACGCTTCGGGGCGCACGGTCATCGCGTACGTCACCGTGCGGGTCGCACCGGGCGCGATCGTGCCGATGGCAATCGTCATTGTGCGGCCATCGGGCGCAACGGTCACCACGTCCTGCAGCGGCTTTGCGCCGTCGATCCGGATCGTGCCGGCACGCAGCCGCAGGTTGGCGGAGGGCGTATCGCTCAGCACGACCCCGTGTTTCGACCGCCTTTGGTCGGTATTGCGCACAGTCACCGTGTAAAACACGGCATCGCCCGGTTGGGCGACCTGCCTCGAGGCCGTCTTGCTGAGGCTCACGGCTACCGGCGGTCTGTCGACCGGAATGTCGACGCGCACGGGCGAGGGGTTCGAAAGTGCCAGACTTTCACCATAGGATGCCGGCAAAATAACCAAATCGCCCCCATCGGGGCGGGTCAGGCCGACGAAATTCTTCGGCGTCAGCGCCGAGGGCGCGGTGTATGGTTCCGGCGGGACAACCACCAGTCTATAAGTGCCGAGCGGCGCAAGCGGGAAGCGGTATTCACCCGCCGGCATCTGCCAGGTGCGGCCCGCGCCATCGGTGATGACCGAACCGGTGATGATCGTCGAGGGCCAGCTCGTCACGCCGTCGTCGGCATAGACCCGCGCCGGCTGGCCGGTGGCGACATCGACCAGCGTGACCCGCGCGCCATCGATCGGGGCGGCATCTTCGCTATCGAAAACAAGGCCATAGGGGTCGGCCAGTACGTCGACATCGGTCTTGATGACCGAGCCGTCGCCAGTTGCGCCGTTGTAGGAAACGGTCACCCGGTCTCCGCCCGAGACGCTGAGCTTGCAATCGCCGTCCCGCGGCTGCGGCGGGATCGCGCTCGTCGGGATCGCGCCATAGAAAATACCGCTGTCGGGCGCGGTTTCGGTGACGGTGACCTGCTCCTGATCGCCGCTGGCGGAGGTGATCGTGACCTTGATGGTGTCGATCAGCCCCGGATTGAGGCCGTCGTGGACCCGAATGAGGCGGAATACGACCGGCTGCCCGACAACAATGCTCGAAATGGTCGCCGGATCGGTCGGATCGACGCCTTTGGGGTCGATATTGACGCTGGGGAGGGGCGTGCCGCCACAGACGCCGGCGTTGATCGCCAGCGTTTCGCTGCCATTGGGCAGGGGGAGCACGAAAATCTTGCTGGCTTCAGGCACTACATCGAACGCGACGACGTTGGAATCGGCCGTCAGTTCGGTACCGCCCTGGCTCCAGCGGGCATGGGCGGTGTTGGTGATCGTGTTCGCCGCGGCGGGAACGCTGGTCGCGAAAAGCAGCGCTGCAAAGAGCAGCGCGGCGATCGCCCAGATCCTGTTCCTCAATGCCGACATGGCGTTTGTTCTTTTTTTCAAGAAAAAGGGAGGGTGTGGCGGCGGCATGTCCCCCCCAGGGCTTCCCCCGAGCATGCCGCCGCTTTCCTGGCCTGGTTCGTCGATTGCTTGAGTGTTGGCCTCCTAGGCCTGGCTCAATTAATCGTGGCCTGGAACACGACCGTCTTGGTTTCGCCGCCAGCCACCGAGGCCAGCGTGCCGCTCACCGTGTTGGACGCCATCGTGCCCGTGCCGGTCGTGTCGGTGTTGCAGGTTGCAACGCCGCTCGCGATCGTGGCGGTGCCGTTGGTCTTCACGCCGAACGCCGAATCGAACGTCAGGTTCGCCGGAATGGGGTCGTTCACGCTGACCGTGGTGGCCGTGGCGCTGCCCGAGGCGTTGCTGATGGCGATGCAGTACTGGATCGTCGCGCCCGGGATCATCTTCGGGTTCGTCGTGCCGTTGATCGGATCGCTGACGATGCGCGAGGACTTGATCGCGCTGAGCGTAGCGGCCGAGACGGTGTAGTCGTCCCGCGCCGAGAACGCCGCGTCACGCGCCGTATCCGTCGCACCCGCGCCGTCAGCAAACACCGTATCCATGCCCGAGGTGTTGGCACCGCTGGTCTGGACAAGCGCCGCACCCACGCTGCCAGCTGCGCCGGCTTCGCGGCCGGTGGCGGTGAGCGTGACGGCAGCAACCGCGGCATTGGCCTGGCCAAGCGGCACGTCGGAGACGATCAGCACCTGCACCGAAGCATCGGCGGCCACTTCGTCGAGGTAGGTCACCGCAGTGTCGGTGCCGGATTCGAAGGTGCCGTTGTTGTTCACGTCGCGGAAGATGCGCACGTTGGTCACGTCGAACGAGTCGGTGTTCGAGTGCGCGCCCGCGCCGCCAACCTGCTGCGCCGCTGTCAGCGCAAGGTCGAGCGGGGCGTTCGAGGTGTTGACCACCGTGAACGCCGTCACCTGGTTGACCGAGCCCGGCGTGACCGTCGTGGTTGTCGTGCCGACTTCGGCGACGGTCAGTTGGACACGGCGGTCGACCGTAAGCGTGTCGGACGCGCTCGTGCCGGTCTGGGCGATGCCCCCGACCTGGAATGCCACCGAGACCGTGTTGGTGATCGTCGAGCCGGCGGTGGTACCTGCCGCGTGGGCCGGGTTGGCGCCGAGAACAGCAAGGCCGAAGAGGCCCGCCGCACCCAGCAGTCTGCTGCGATACGTCATTGTGTTATGCTCCACTGGGTTGCCTGCGAATATTCTGGTCGCTCACAGGCATAGCGACCCCCCGTTCCGCCGAATTAGCGAACGATTCCATGGTATTGGACTTCACCCGAAGCGCCTGGGGCGATCGACGGGATGGTCCAGCGAACATGCGTCACGTCGGACGCGGTGGCCGCGCGCGGCGCGCCATCGGTGCCGGCGACCTTGAGCGTGCCGAGCTGCCCCCAGGTCTTGCCGCCATCGACCGAGACTTCCGTCCCGGGCGCGCTGTCGCTCGAGAGGGCGACGGCGGAAGGCAGCGGGTTGGTGACGACGAAATTGGTCACGGCCTGCGCGCCATCGTTGTGATAGCGCGTGGTGAACAGCAGGTGGTCGCCGGGAATGACGACCTTGGGTTCGACCAGCTGGACCTTGCTGGCGCCGTTCTCGGTCACGGTCTTCTCGAGCTTCACATCGCCCTTGAGCGTGATCGGAGACGGCGCGGACTGGGCTGCCGCGAGCGCCGGACCGGCCATGGCGACCATGGCTGCGGCGCCAGCGAGGGACTTGACGACGAAAGAGAGCTTCATGGTTGGATTCCCTGGCTAATTAGTTGATCTTGACGGAGAAGGTGACGGTCTTGGTGGTGCCGCCGGCGATCTTGCCGAGCGTGACGTCGATCCCGCTGGTGCCGCCGACGCCCGCATCGCCATCGGCTCCATCGGTGAGGACCGCGCTATCGAGCTTGAGCGAGCCGGGGACGTAGGTCGTTCCGTCCGGAATGGTGTCGGTCACGTGCAGCCCGTCGAGCGAGCCGCTGCCGGCGACCTTGGCGGCCAGCGAATAGGTGACGACCGCGCCGGGCACGGGCTTTGCCGTACCGAACGGGTCGAGGATCGTGGCCGACTTGGTCAGCGAGATGTTGGCAAGGCTGGCGATCAGCGCGGCGAGCGAATTGGCGGATGCCGTCGTCAGGCCGACCACGGCATCGCCGCCGCCTTCGCCCTTGCCGGCGAAGCTGGTGCCGGGGGTGCCATTGCCCGTCTGCGCGGTCGCGGTAAGGCGGACCTGGCTGGTCTGCGCGTCGGTCGCACCGACCGGCAGATTGACGAGGACGAAGACCTTGACGCTCTTGTCGGGGCTCAGCACCGGCGTCGCCAGCGCGCCCGAGGTGAGCACGGTATCGACGCCGGGATCGTAAACGCCGTTGCCGTTGCTATCGAGCACGACCGACTTGATCGTGCCATCGAAGCCATTGCCGGAAATCTTGGGATCGGCGGCGAGGTTGAAGGCTTCCGGGCCGTTGCCGCTGTTGGTGACCGAATAGATGAGGACGGCAGGTTCGCTCGTCGCAGTGGCGGGCGCGGTGCTCAGCGTGGACACGGCAACGTCGAGCAACTCGTCCACTTTCACCGTCACCTTGTTCGAGGTGACCGAGCTGGTGGTCGTGCCGGTCTGGTAGGTTGCGGTGGCCGTATTCTCGATCAGGGTGCCTGCAAGCACGCCGGTCGCATGCGCAGTTCCCGCAAGGGGAGCGGTCAAGGAAAGGACGAAAAGCGAACATCCAGCGATGCCCGCAGCCCGGCTCAGGGGAGAAAGGTACGTATTCATACGTGGGCCTTTCCACTGAGCGTGGTTAACATCAGGTAAGGGCGAATTGGCGCGCCGCCGCAGATCAGCACGCCTGACGGCCTATTTCCTTCGCTTTTTCGTTAACCAACATTAGTTAATGGTCAGGCAAGGTGCTGAATGCAAGATGCGGAAAAATATAGATAAAAATTGGAGGCGGGATGTCCGTTTCAGGCAATCGTTACCAAGGCGGGGGCAGGGGAAGCGCCGGATCCCCTTGAAAATATTTTTGAAATTGGTCCGTTGTGGTTACGAAACATATGGTTTTATGCTGAATTTTGCCTTGGCCCACAGTGATCGGTTACCAAAACCGCCGCGATGGTAAGAACACGGCGCGGCAGCAGGAACGGCGTCTGTCGGCGCGCGCTGGGTGCTTGTCGCCGCGCGCGCTGAGGCCTAGAGGGGCGGAATGGCAGGAGAAATTCTAGACAATCGTGGACGCGGGTCTGCCGGGTTCACCTGGCCCGCCATTCATCCGGAGGGCCGCAAGTTCGGCGCGATCGCCGCTGTCGTGTGTCTCGTCGGGGCCTTCCTCGGCGGATCGCTGCTCGGCTGGCCGCTTGCCGTGTTGACGCTCGGCGTGCTCGCCTTCTTCCGCGATCCCGAGCGCGTGACGCCGCGCGATGACAGCATGATTGTGGCCCCGGCCGATGGACTCGTCACGTTGATCTGCACGGTCGTCCCGCCGCGCGAAATGACCGCGGATGATGGCAGCGGCCAGCCTGCATTGGCCGATGTTCCGGTAACCCGCGTGTCGATCTTCATGTCGGTGTTCGACGTGCATGTGAACCGCACGCCCATCGGCGGCACGATTCGCCGTGTGGTCTACATTCCGGGCAAGTTTCTCAACGCCGATCTCGACAAGGCGAGCGAGGAGAACGAACGCCAGCACTTCGTGGTCGAGCGCGGCGATGGTGTGCGCGTGGGCTTCACGCAGATTGCCGGGCTCGTTGCGCGGCGCATCGTGCCGTTCGTCAAGGCGGGCGATATTGTCGCGAGCGGCCAGCGTGTTGGCCTCATCCGTTTTGGCAGCCGCGTCGATGTCTACCTTCCCGCCGGCACCGAGCCGCGCGTCCTGATCGGGCAGCGTATCGTGGCGGGCGAGACGGTGCTGGCGGTGCTGGGCCAGACGCCGCTGATCGAGGGTGTCCGCCAGTGACCGAGGCGCCTCCGCCGGGCAAGCGTGCTGCGGCAAGGGACGGCGCCGAGCGGGAGTTTTCGGGCGAGGACTTTGGTCGCCGCCGTCTGCCGCGCGGGCTGACCTTGCGTGCGCTGGTGCCCAATGCGATCACTTCCGCCGCGCTGTGCAGCGGCCTTACGGGCATCCGCTTTGCGATTGGCGGCGATTTCCACTCGGCTGTGCTGGCGGTCATGCTCGCCGGCCTGCTCGACGGCATCGATGGCCGCGTGGCGCGGCTGATGAAGGCGCAGTCGCGCTTTGGTGCCGAGCTCGACAGCCTGTCCGATGCGATTGCCTTCGGGGTTGGTCCGGCGCTGATTCTCTATTTGTGGTCGCTGAGCGCGGTGCCGCGCTTCGGCTGGTTTGCCGCGCTGGCGCTTGCGGTCAGCTGCGCGCTGCGGCTCGCGCGGTTCAATGCCTCGATCGATCTGCCGGGGCAGCCGCACAAGTCGGCCGGGTTCATGACCGGGGTTCCCGCGCCGGTGGGCGCTGCTCTTGCCTTCCTGCCGCTTTACCTCTGGTTCGCAAGCGGGCTTGAGCTGTTCCGCCAGCCCGTCGTCGTCGGTCCCTGGGCGCTCCTGATCGCGTTCCTGATGATCTCGAACCTGCCGACGCTGGGCTGGGGCGCTCTGCGGCCGCGCAGGGCGATCAGGCTGGAAGTGATCGCGCTGGCAGGAATGCTGACCGTGGCCCTGCTGACAGAGCCCTGGCTGACCCTGGTGGGTATCTGCGCGCTCTATCTCGTGCTGATGCCGGTCGGCGTCTGGCGTTACCGCCGGATCAGGCTGCAGCGCGCTGGCGCTGGGCAGCCGAAGCCTGAGCAGGCCTGACGAGCCGCACCGGCGAACGGTGGCGGCGCACGTCCATGCGCGGCGCAGCGGGCACCACCGAGGCAGCCGTGATCTGCACGAGGAATTGCCGATCCGCTTCCAGCGCACGCGATTCTGCCAGCAGCTTGCGCACGGCAGGAAGCTGGGCGCGCACGGTGACGGCAATCGCCGCAAAAGCAACGCAGCCAGCGCCGGCCATCACGAGCGAGGTGAGGAGGGAGACCATGGACATGGAAACGCTGCCTTTCGAACCTGGGGCAACTGCTTGACAGACAGTGGATACCCTGTGGATAACGTGGGGAGAGATTCGGAAGTTCCTAAGTCTTCCCCCTCGATGACTGCAATGTTCTCTTTTTGTTCTGACCCGTCAAGCCGATTCGGCATCGGGCAGCAAAATTTCTGACAATGGCGGCTGTGTTCCCCCGCTGCGCGACTGCTGCGCAGGGCGGCGTTCGTGTTGGAATTGCTTGCGATTGCATGCGTGCCGCCGCGTGACGGTCCCCGCGCACGGGGGGCGCGAGGACCGTTGCAGCGGTCTGGGAGGGCGCCTGGTCAGGGCGCGACCGCCTCTCGGCCGCCTGGGTCTGCGGCCAGCATGGCCGCCTGGGTGCTGCGGCCAATCACGATGAAATCATGTCAGTGAACTGGGCCAAACGATGCGGCCAAAACCAAGCGGCAAGGGCGGTTCCGGTTCGAAACCGGTTGGCGCTCCGCAAGATCCCCTTGCCGGAGCCGAAAGCCTGAAAAGTCACGATTGATCCGGTGAGTCTTGAAAACGCCGGGTAATTTCGTGACTGGCGGTGTTGCCCGTCACCAACTTTATGAGCGTGTCCATTTGCTTTGACAAGTGGTATGGAATACTTATTGGACACTTTGCCGGACGCAATGGACCGGGCACGGCAATCGTCTGCCAGCAACGCGCTCGCACTTGCTTGTAGACGCACGCCTTTTCCGGCGCTAACCGCGCCAACGCTACATCGCGATTCGGGCATGGTGCCTGTGGAGCGGTGCGGCAATCCACATGGAATGCGCTCATACCGGTGCCGCGCTGGGGTTCCTCCCGACAAGCGGTTCCTGCATTCCAGAGGCTCAACCGGAAAGGAATGACCTATGGCGGCTCCCGTCGTCACCATGCAGCAATTGATCGAGGCCGGCGCACACTTCGGCCACCAGACCCACCGCTGGAACCCGCGGATGAAGCCGTACATCTTCGGCGCCCGCAACGGCATCCACATTCTCGACCTCTCGCAGACCGTGCCGCTGTTCGCCCGCGCGCTCGAGTTCGTCTCGGCCACCGTCCAGGGCGGCGGCAAGGTCCTGTTCGTCGGCACCAAGCGCCAGGCGCAGGAGCCGATCGCCCAGGCCGCGCGCGCTTCGGGCCAGCACTATGTCAACCACCGCTGGCTGGGCGGCATGCTCACCAACTGGAAGACGATCTCGGGCTCGATCAAGCGCTTCAAGGCGCTCGAAGAGCAGCTCTCGGGCGACACCGCGGGCCTCACCAAGAAGGAAGTGCTCCAGCTGACGCGTGAGCGTGACAAGTTCGAGCTCTCGCTCGGCGGCATCCGCGACATGGGCGGCATTCCGGACGTGATGTTCGTGATCGACGCCAACAAGGAAGAGCTGGCGATCAAGGAAGCCAACGT
>CANGJI010000082.1 GCA_947454135.1 Sphingomonadaceae bacterium | reverse complement strand
GGTCGGCCTCGGTAACTTGCGAGATCGCGAGCCCCTGATGGGCCGCCTCGATCGCGTCGTAGGCTTCACTTGCGTTGACTCCATGTGCGGCCATGCGCTGCGGATCGAGCGTGATGGCAAGCGTCGGCGTGCCAGGCTCGGATTTGAGATGGACATCTGCGGCGCCGGGCACGGTCTTGAGGACGGCGGCGATGCGCGCGGCGACGCTGTCGAGCGCAGTCAGATCGGGGCCGAAAACGTTGATCGCCACTTTGGCGGTTTCGCCCGAGAGCGATTCCGAAATGCGGTCGCCAAGGAATGTCACGACTTCGCCGTGCATCATCGGATAGCGACCGAGCACTGTGCGTAGCTGCGCCTCCACCGCGTCCTCCGCGACCGGAATATCCGTGCGCAGGCGGACGTGGATTTCGCTGCGGCTTGGCGGCCACGTATCCTCGGCGGCTTCGGCGCGGCCGATCTGCTGCTCGGCGGTGGCGACTTCCGGCATGCTGCGGATCTCGCGGATCATCCGCGCGCCGATATCGCGCGTCCATGGCAGCGAAGCGCCGACCGGGCCATTGAGTTGCATCACGAAATGGCGCTCGCGGAACTGGGGCAGGAGTTCACCGCCAAAGCTCACCATCGCCGCTGCCGCAAAAAGCGCGGCGAGCAGCGTGGCAATGATCGCCCCGCGTGCCTGTGGGAGACTGGCCTTCAGCAGAGCCGCGTGGCGGTCCTTCAGGCGGTGGACGTAGCCGGGCTCGTCCTCCTGCGGCTGCGCGCCGATCAGCAGGAGGCAGAGCGCAGGCGCCACGGTCATCGCGACGACCAGAGATGCGAGCACCGCGATCACGAAGGCGGCGGCCAGCGGACGGAAGAAGCTGCCTTGCAGGCCGGTCAGGAACAGGATCGGCAAGACGGTGGCCGCCAGCACGAACGTCGCATAGACCACGGGGCCGCGCACTTCGACCGAAGCGCTGGCGATCACCGCCTGCCGGTCGGCATCGGTACCGGCCAGCCGGAGCCGCCGCACGATATTTTCGACATCGACGATGGCATCATCGATCACGACGCCGAGCGCAACGGCGAGGCCGCCCAGCGTCATCGTGTTGACGGCCTGCCCGCTCTTGTCGAGCACGATCAGTGCCGCGAGCAGCGAAAGCGGGATCGCCGTGAAGACGATCAGGGCCACGCGCCAATTGCGCAGGAACACGAAGAGCACGAAGCCGATCAGCACCGTGCCGATCAGCAAGTCCTTCACGATCCCGGCAAGCGCGGTCTCGATGAAAGTCGCCGGACGGTGGAGATTGGCGGTCATCGTGATACCCGCCGCGCGCACGGCCGGCTCCAGATCGCGCAGCACGGCTTCGACCCGCCGCGTGGTGTCGAGCGTGTTGGCGCCGTACTGGCTCGACATGTTGATGAGCACGCCGGGCTTGCCCATGATCAGCGCATCGCCTGCCTTCGGCGCGGCCGCGAGGACGACATCGGCGACATCGCCGATCCGCGCCGCTGTGCCATTGCCCAGCGGCAGCGGCGCAGCAGCGATAGCTTCGGCCGAGACACCGCCGCCCGAAGGCTCGATGATCAGGCGCTGGTCGGCGGTTTCCGCAAAGCCGCCGCCGCGCGGTTCGGTGACGGCGCGGATCGCGGCGGCAAGGTCGCTGAAGGCAATGCCGCGCGCGACAAGGTCCCGGAGCCGTGCGCGCACTTCGATCCGCCGTTCGTCGCCGCCATAAAGGCTGGCCCGGGCCACGCCGCGCGTAGCAAGGAGCCTGGGCCGCACGGTCCACTGGGCAAAGTCGCGCAGGGCCATCGGGTTCCTGCCTCCGGTGAAGCCGACCTTGAGCAAATCCATCGTCGAGGACGTGAGCGGGCTCAGTTGCGGCGGCCGCACGCTCGACGGCAATTGCGTGACGACTTCCGCGATGGCCTCACCGACGATCTGGCGGGCCTTGTAGGGATCGCTGCCTTCGATGAACGTCACATCGATCACCGAAAGGCCCTGGATCGATTCCGAGCGCACCGTCGCGACGCCGTTCGCGCCGTTGATCACGTTCTCGAGCGGGCGGGTGACGAAAGCCTCGACCTGCTCGGGCGAGAGGCCGGGTGCCTCGGTCTGGACGCTGGCCTGCGCGGGCACGAAATCGGGAAACACGTCGTAACGCGCATTGCCGAGCGTCTGCACCCCATAGACCGCCAGCAGCAGTGCGCCGAGCAGGATGAGGCGCGGATGGGCCAGCGCGGTCCGAACAATCCGGTTCAGCACGCGCCTATTCGCCTTCCTGAGCGAGGTCGTCGGCGCGGTCGAGCGCGATCAGGGCTCCGGCGCCATGGACCACGAGGCGGTCCCCTGCCTTGAGCCCGGTGCCGGCCAGCCAGCCTGCCGGTACCGGTTGTGCATCGGCAAGCTCTATGCGGACATATCGCGCGCCGTCTGCGCGGTAGACCCACTGTGCGCCACGCCAGCGGACCACGGCATCGCCGGGCACGAACACGCCCTCGCGGCTCGGTCCGTTTGCGGCGATGACATCGCGGATGCGTCCTGCGTTGAGCAGGCGTGTCGCTGCGCCATCCGCGATGCCGAGCATGCCTGCGCTTTGAAGCTTGGCATCGGCCTGGGCGGCAGGACCGATCAGGCGGATCGTGCCGCCGTCGGCAAGGCGCACACTGCTCCCCGCGTTTGCCCCCTCCGGCAGATCGACACGGACGAGTGCAGCCTCACCGCGCGTGATCGCAGCGAGCAGCGTGGTGCGCGCACCGTCCCCCATAGCGGCGAGGGCAGGGGCGTATTCCAGCGCGACGCGCTGCTCGGCGAGGCGCAGGCGCGCGGCATCGGCAGCGGCTTGTGCGCGGGCTGCTTCGACCGCCTGGCGAGATGCACTCTGATCTGCAGCGGCAAGCCCGGCAAGCCGCGCCGCTTCGGCGGACGAGGCTGCGGCAGCGGCACGAGCGGCCGCGATATCGGCCTCGATGGCGGCAAGTGGTCCGGCATCCAGCCCGCGTGCGAAGCCATGGACGTCGCCGTGGACACTGCTCGCCGCGAGGACTGCGACCTTGAGGCCCAGCCTTGCGGCCAGTTCGCGCGACACCGCGATCCCATCCTCCTTCGCCTCGGTAGCGGCAGCATCGGGACGGGCCTCGGGGTTGATCGATGGCGGTCCGCCCGCACCGTGGATCGAAAAGACCAGCGCAGCGCAGAGCCCCGCGCCCAGCGCGCCCCATCCTAGCGCATCGCGGGCACTCATTGCGGTCGTTCTCCTGGTATCCATGCATCTGCGGTCTGCCGGATCGCCAGCTCCGGTCCGGCGACCGGCCGGCGGAGTGCGTCCTCCAGCGCGGCATCGGCGGTGTGGACGCGGGCCAGCGCGTCAAGTTCGGCCAGTGCCGCTTCGACCGCGCCAGCCTGCGCGGCTGCCCAGTCGGCGCGGTCGGTCGATCCTGCGGCAAGGCCGCGCGCAGCTGCGGCGGCGAGCCGCTCGGCCAACGGGCGTTCGCGCGTGCGCACTTCGGCGAGCGCTGCGCGTGCTGCTCGCGCTTCGACAAGCGCGGCATCGACCGCAGCAGCGGCGTTCAACACGACCACGTCAAGCTTGCGCCCCGCTTCCACGCGCGACGCTTCGGCTGCCGCGATCGCGCGGCGATTGGCATCGAGCGGGGGCAGGATGAGGCCGAGCGAGACCGGCAGCTTCACGAGGCCGCGCTCCCACGTATAGCCGGGCGATACGGTGATCTGCGGATACTGCTTCGCCACCTCGCCGCGCAGCGTCGCTTCGCTGGATTGATAGTCCGCAAGCGCATGGAGCAGGTCCGCGCGTGAGAGGATCGCCTGCCGCCGGGCATCGGCGCTTGCTGCCAAGGCCCGATCAGGCGGTGCGTCGAAGTCGGGCCAGACCGGCGTGATCCCGGCCAGCGCCTCCACCGGCACCCCGATGGCAGCGGCCAGAGACTGGCTCGCCTGCATGGCTGCCGCGTCCGCATCACGCCGTCGGCGCATGACATTGGCGCCTTCGCTGCGAATTCGCTCGGCTTCGACGCGGGCGCTATCGCCCGACGCAAGGCGGCGCTCCATTGCCGCCACTTGTCGCTCGCGCAGGTCGGCAAGCTGGCTCAGAAGCTCGCGCTGACGCTGCGCCACGAGCGCGCGGACGAGGGCCGCACGCACAGCCTGCCGCGTCTGCCAGACGGTTTCGGCGAGGTCATAACGTGCACCAAGCACGGCAATGTCGGCCTGCGCCAGACGCGCGGTGCGTCGGCCGCCACGGTCGAGCGGAATGTCCACCGCGCCGCCGATCAGCCACGGCGAACTCGCGGCGGCATCGCGGGCGTATTCGCTGGTCAGCGTCAGCGTCGGCCCTGATGGCGGTGCGCGCGCGGCGCGCGCGCGGGCAGCAGCGGACTCTAGCGCAGCGCGCTGCGCAGCAATCGCGGGGTTAGTCAGTGTCGCGGCAACCAGGTAGTCGAGTCGGTCCCAGCCAGCGGCCGGGCGGACCGCACCGGGTGCCAGCGCGGCAACGCGCGCGCGGACGGCGTCCCGGTCAACCGCGGCCGCCTCGCGCCGGGCAAGTGTCGCCGAAGGCGTGACAGGCGCGGGCACATAGGCTGTGCAGCCGCCTACGAGCACGAGCCCGCCAACTGCCGGAAGGCACCGGGAAAGCAGGAACCACGAACTGCGCATCGCCAAGGGTCTTAGCGGCTGTGGGCCCGATTGCAGCTTGAAAGTTGCCAATGTGGCTCAGGCAGGCACGCTGGCCCGATTTCCCAGCATCGCCCGGTAAACCTCGGCACCGGTATAGTCACGGAACGTAAGGCCAAGACCGTCCCGCGTGCGGGTGAACTGGGCGAAGCCCGAGCGGCTGAGGCAAAAGCGCGTTCCCTCGACGGCGCTGACCGGGCGGACCTGCGATCCCGATCCGCAGCAGATGTAATCGAGCCCATCGCGCCGAATATGCTGCATGTCGTGGTCGTGGCCGTTGATATATGCCAGCACGCCGCGCCGCTGGAGTATCGGGAGCAGCTGCTCGACCAGTTCCGGTGTATCGCCGTGCGAGGAACCGCCCGAGCGCAGCGTGTGATGGCCCGCCACAAGCTTGATCGGCGCTGTCGATGCCGTCAGAGCCTTGTCGAGCCAACCGAGCTGGGCGGCAGGGTCCTGCCCGGCGACATTGGCCGCGATCCGCGCCTCAACCTTTTCGCGATACTTGTGGACCAGAGGGGAGGTATCGATCACGAAGAGGTCGATACCCGCCATGCCATGCTCTTCCGGCGCGACGCGGTAGTAGCGCCGGGGCATCCGCCAGCGCGTGCTGCGCGCGGTGTAGTCTACTTCGGCCTGCGGGTTGCTCTTGTAGTCGTGATTGCCCAGCGCAACGAACCACGGACGCTGGAGCGCCGGATGGGTATAGACATCCTCGAACGAGGTGCGCCACTGCGGATCATCGGCCGAGGCGACGCCGCTTTCGTAGAAGTTGTCGCCGACGGCAAGCACGAAGCCGCCGTCAAGACCCTGCATGGCACGGCCCATCTGCACCGCCACATCGCGCTGGTGATCGGACCCGCCGCGCCCCCAATCCCCCATCGCGATGAAACCGGATGCGCGGGGGGCAGAGGGGGCCGCCGACATGAGCGGCAGGCTGGCCGCCGCCACCAGCCCGCCCAGTGCCGTCCGCCGGTCGATGACGATGCTCATGCTTGATGCTCCCTGCCGATCAGAACTTGAGGCGCACCCCGGCTTCATAGGTCACGCCATAGTATTCGATCTGCTGCGGGCGGGAAGAATCACCGTAATCATACCGCAGCGGCGTATTGAGCAGGTTCTTGGCCGAGAAGTACAGCACATAGCTGTTGCTGATCTTGTAGCTTCCCGTCAGGTCCATGGTCATGCGGCCGGCCTGGATGACGTCGGTCGTGCGATCGCCGCCAAACGAAAAGAGGCTGGAGCTGACATACTGCGCGGCAAGGCGGACGTTGACCGGACCCCGCTCATACGATCCTGCCAGGTTCCAGGTCACGTTCGAGGTGCCCGGCAGGCTGCTATATTGATCGGTGCCATTGGTCGCCGCGCTGTATTCAAGGAAGCGCGACTTGACCAAGGTCAGGTTGGCGTCAAGCCCGAGGCCGCCAAGAACGCCCGGGAGCGAGGTGAACTTCTGCTGATAGGCAAGCTCGATCCCGCGTGCGTAGGCACCTTCGTTGACGTAGGTGACGTAATCGCCCTTCACCCCGCCAAAGATCGGATTGTCCACATTGGTCAATACGTTGGCGAAGATGTAGTTCTTGAACTCCTTGTCGAAGGCTCCGATCTGGATGATGCCGCCATGCGGCAGGTAGTATTCCAGCGAGAGATCGAAATTGTTCCCGGTCGTCGGCTTGAGATTGGGATTGCCCGCAGAATAGACGGGACGCGGCGTTGCCGTGAAATCGACCCCGGCATTGCCACCGGCCTGGCTGAAGCCCGGGCGGGCAATGCCGGTCGAGTAGGTGGCGCGTAGCTGGAGGTCATTGCTGAACTCGTACTTCAACTGCACCGTCGGGAAGACATTGGTGTATTTCTTGCCGTTGTTCACAAACGCCGTGGTCGAATTGCCAGCCGCGTCGGTAGTGGTCAGATAGTTGCCGTAGGTCGCGTAGGTCGCCTCGATGCGGACGCCAGCCAGCACGTTCAGCTTGCCGAATTCACCGGTGTACATGAGGTAGCCGGCCGTCACGTTTTCAGTGTCGCGGAAATCGCGGCTGAGAGTGGGGTTCAGGGTGGGGACGTCCTGATTCACCAGCTTCCTGATCGCCCCAAGGTCGATCACCGGCGCGCTGGGATAACGGCCGAAGTAGTAATTGTAGGGCTGCGGCACGCTCATCGCATAGTCGGACAGGACGATGCTCGAGCCTTTCGCAAACGTCTGGGTGCCGCCAAAATCATCCACGCTCTTGGTACGGCGGCGGATGCTGATGCCCGCCTTGATCTGCCCTTCGCCGCCGAACAGCGCCACAGGATACCGTGCATTGAACGCACCGGCATATTCATGGTCGTTGTCATGCTCGCCGAACGAGGACAGCTTCACCTTGCCGTTCGCACCGCCGTACTGGCTCGCATCGAACGACTTGAACGGAATGGAAAGCCCGGCATCGTTGAACAGGTTGAAATAGTACCTGTCGGGATTGCTGTTGTTGTAGGCGCCGGTGAAAACATCCGCCCCATAGAAGCGGGCTTCGGTGTAATAATCCTGATTGTAGGTGCCCTGGACGAAGCTGGCGCGATAGTCGATCACCAGACTGCCGAAGTGATCTTCGCCGCCGATCGCCGCCATGGTGTTGCGGAACGTTTCCTGCGTGTTCACCGCATCGACTTGCGGCTGGAAGCCATCGACCTGATAGCCCTTGGCATCGGGCGCAGTCGGGTTGCCATCGAACTGAGCGTAGAAATGCTGCTTGTACTGGCCTTCCGTGTAGCCGGCGATGTTCAGCCGCGCGTAGTACTGGTGATCGGCGCTGGGCGCATAATCGAGCTCACCGCCATAACCAAAGCGGCGCCGGCTGTAGTCGTAATGCCGGAAATCCACGCGATCGAAGTCGCGCCCGGTCGACGAGGTGTAGCTGGGCTCAAGGTCGTCGATCGCGCGGCGGTCATCCTTGCGCGATGCGGTGACGACGAAGGAGAGATCGCCCAGCTTGGCCCCGGCCGCGATGCTCGCCGTGTAGGGGCCGGCACGCCTGTGTAGCGGTTCGTAACCCGCGCCCAGTTCGATTTCGACGAAGGGCTTGATTACATTCTTGGCCGTGCGCGGGGTAATATCGACCTGACCGCCCAGTCCTTCGGCTTCGCGATCAGGCGAAAGCGTCTTGTAAACCACCAGACCGTCGATTGCGCCCGTGGGAACCGTATCGAACTCCACAGCGCGACCGGTGCCGGAGGCAACGGTGTTCGCCGGATGAGTGCCGACAAGGACGACCCCACCGTAAGTTGCGCCGTTGAGATTGGAGTCGATCCCGCGGATATTGACGAAGCGGCCTTCGCCCGTGTCGGTCGACAGCGATACACCCGGAATGCGACCCAGTGCTTCGGCCGAGTTGAAATCGGGGTACTTCTTGATCGTTTCGATCGCCTGGATGTTGACGAGGACCGGGGCAACCTTCTGGGTCTCGCGGGCGGTTTCTTCCTGACGCGGTGCCGTCACGACAATCGAGCGCTCGGCTGGATCATCCGCATCCGCAGTTGCGCCGGCCGGCGCAGGGGCGGCAAGAACCGGGCTGCTGACAACAGCGAGCAGAGCGCTCGAAGCGTACCATACCGTCTTCATTTTCATGTGAAATCAACCCCTGAACCGGACGTGTCGGCCCACCATGTGCGGGCGTTGCAGTGCGGCTTGGGGGTTGATTGTTACATTTTGTTGCTCTCGGCGTGGCAACTACGAAGGTTGGGAAAACTTAATCTTCCGTTATGGCTCGCGGCTCAATCGGGGCTGACAACCAGCACCTGGAAGCTGCCGGAGACCATCGCAGGGCGCCCACCGCCGGCAGGGGCCGGCCCGAAACCCGCCGTGGGGAGATAGAGGCGTCCGGTGCGCGGATCGAGCGCGCCGGTGCGTGCGCCGATCGCGGTCTTGATCGTCGCGATGATCGCGAGACCATTCGCTCCATCCAGTGCGACGATGCTCAGCGTGCCGTCGCGGCCGCAGGGAATGAAGGCCAGCCGCCGGGCTGCATCGAGGATAACCGCGTCCGGCCCTGCGCCGATGGCAAGGCTGCCGGTCTGCTTGCGCGCGTTCGCATCGACCAAGGCCGCCTTGCCGTTGGCACAGGCGCTGATGAGGACATGCGTGACCGGATCGAGCGCGAGGCCGGTCGGGCCGGTGCAGCCGGGAAGGGGAATCGCCACGCCCACCTTGCCGGTGCGCAGATCGGCGGTCTCGATTTCGTTTTCGTCCTCGTTGTTGACGAAGAGCGTGCCATCCGGCGCGATCTGGGCGAATTCGAGGCCGGGCTTCAGCGTGATCGTGCGGACCACGTTGCGCTTTGCAACGTCGATGACGGAGACGGTGCCAGCCTTGGCATTCATGACCGCAGCGAGGCCGGAGGCAGCATCAAAGAGCGCGGCATCGGGATCGGCGCCGGTCTTGATCCGGGTTTCTTCGGTGCCGGTTGGCGTATCGAACAGCCGTACCGTGTCATCATGCGCGCTGCTGACGAGCAGTTTGTGCCCGGGCAGAGGCACCACGGCATGGCCCTTGGCGACTTCGCCGAACGCGCGCACCGTGGTGCCGTGCGCAAGATCGATCTCGGTCACTTCGCTGCCGCGCGCGATGTAGAGCAGCTGGCTGTCCGGCTCAATGGCCGCGTAGTCCCAGCCGCCGTCCGCGGCCTTGATCGCGCCGGTCACCCGATAGCTGGGCGGCGCCGCGGCGATGAGCGTGAAGGCTAGGACGGTGGCGGCTGCAATCGTGAAGGCAGGGCGCATGATGGGGACAGGCTCCTCAATCCAGTTTCGCACCGCATATGCCGCAGGTGCCGCAGCGGGGGCGAGCGAATTGCGCTGGGGGCAGCGAAGGTTGGGAAGAATTGTAGAAGCAGCCTCTCGCAGACGCTGCCGCTGGCTGGCGTGATGGGCTAAGCCGCTGCTGGCGGCCCCGGAACCGGACCAGACGATGCGCATACTTGTTGCAGAAGACGACAGCGATACGGCGACGCGGATCGCGGAGTGCCTTGAAGGTCATGGGCATGACGTGACCCTTGCCGTCACCGGTCCGGCAGCGTTCGAACTGGCGGTGCCCGGCGTGTTTGACGTGATGATCCTCGATCGCCTCCTGCCCGGAACAGACGGCCTTTCGGTGATGACCACGCTGCGCGAGCAGGGCTGCGACACGCCCGTGCTGATGCTGACCGCACTGGGCGGCATTGCCGACCGGGTCGAGGGGCTGGAGGCGGGGGCCGACGATTATCTGGTCAAACCCTTCGCCTCTGATGAACTTGTCGCGCGCGTTCATGCGCTGGGGCGGCGTCCCCTGCTGGGCGCGGCCGAGACGCGGCTTCAGGCCGGAGACATCGTTCTCAATCTCATGCGCCACCAATGTACCCGCAGCGGCCGTCCCGTGCTGCTGCAGCCGCGCGAGTTCGAATTGCTCGAACTGCTGGTGCGCAACGCCGGGCGGGTGGTGACCCGGAAGATGTTTCTGGAAGCCGTGTGGGGGTTCCGCTTCGATCCGCAGACCAATATCGTCCAGAGCCACCTCAGCCGCCTGCGCACGAAACTGCGCGAAGGCTTCGAGCACGATCCCATCGAGACCGTGCGCGGCGAGGGCTATTGCCTGCGGATCGAGGGTTAGCCTGCGGTGCGCGCGGCCTATCGCATCGCGTTGATCTTTGCCTCGGCCTTCGCGCTGGCGTTCAGCGCGCTTGGCGCTGCGGTCTATGGCGCAGCAAACCTGCAGTTTCATGCGATGCGAGATCGCGACATCGCCCGCGAGATTGGCGAACTCCTCGACGAGACGACGCGCGTGCGGATGATCGATGAAATCAACGAGCGCGAGGCTGAAAAGCTCGGACAGCGCTTTGGTTATGCCCTGTTCGAGCGAGCCACGGGCCGCCGCATCGGAGGCGCGCTCGCCATCGCTATGCCACCAGCCGGCGCTGGCTGGGCGGAAGCTGCCGGACGGTCCGGCGCCGCCGCGCGATATCGGATCAAGGCAGTCGACCTGAGCTACGGCGATCGCCTCGTCATCGGGCTGGATTCGCAGCAGATCGAGGAAGTCGATCAGGCCATTCTCGCCCTGTTCGGCGGCGCCTTCGTGGTCCTGATCGTGATCAGCGGGGCGGGCGGACTGGTGCTGGGGCGCTATCTTGATGCCCGGCTCGATCCGGTTGCAGCTACCGCGCGGGCCATCATGGCGGGCGATCTCAACCACCGCGTGACGCTGCACGGACGTCGTGACGAGTTCGAGGAAACCGCGCTCGCGATCAATGCCATGCTCGACAGGATTGTTCGCCTGATGAAGAACTTGCGGCAGGTATCCAGCGATATCGCGCACGATCTGCGCACCCCGCTCATGCGCCTGCGCGGCGCGCTGGACAGGCTCGAAGCCGATCCCGCCGCCGCCCCTCAGGCGGCGGCCGAATGCGATGCCCTGCTGTCACTGTTCGATGCCATCCTGCGCATCAACGAAGTCGAAGGCGGCACCCTCGAGGAGAGCTTCGCCCCGATCGATCTTTCGCGCCTGATCGCCGAACTGGGAGAGAGCTATGCCATCGCCTTTTCTGACGAGGACCGCGAGTTGCGCGTCGAAGTCTCGCCCGGCATCGCGGTTAGAGGGCACCGCGAGCTGCTGGCGCAAGCGGTTGCGAACCTGCTCGACAACAGCCGCATCCACACACCGTCGGGCAGCAGGGTCTCGCTCGGCCTTGCCGTATCGGGCAGCGAGGCACTGATCACGGTTGCCGACGAGGGCAAAGGGATTGCCCCGGTTGATCGCGGCCGGATGCTGCAACGCTTCGTGCGCGGTGACAACAGCCGCTCGACCCCCGGCAGTGGCCTCGGGCTTAGCCTAGTGGCGGCGGTGGTCCACGCCCATCGCGGCGTAATCGAGCTGACCGACGCAGCGCCCGGGCTACTTGTCCGCCTAATTTTGCCAACACATTGAGCGTGTTGTGCGTATGTCGCCTCAACTTGCAAACAAAGATGACTGCTGATTAATTGACCGGGCAAGTTGAAACTGTGGCCGTCTTCTTCTTTTGCCGGTGTCGACCGCTTTTGGCATACTCTGACGTTTGTGGACGCTGACCTGAGTGGCTTGCATTGGTCGCTTGTTGCCACGATGCTGAGGGCAGAATACGGGGCGCCTCCTGAATAGTCGATGCGAGAGCCGCGAACCATCGCGCGTTCGGGTTGGAAGGTAAGTCGGCATAGAAACGGGCCGCAGCACTGGCGGTGCACTGCGGCCCTCCTTAGGCGATCGAAAGCAAGAACGCGCCGCCCAAGCTCACTATTCGAAGTAGACAGTACCCACGATCGGCCCGCTGAGCTAGGGCGCATTGGCAGCGACGTCCTTCACAGTGCCCTGGCCATTTCCTCCGAGATTGCCGCCGAACGTCGCCACGGCACGAGGGGATCGGCCGTCCTATTACATTCGGCGAGCGGCTTTTCGAATGGGCCGGATTCAAGTTTGGCAGTGAACTGCATTGATGATGCCCTTTTGATTGGGAGATTAGGGGGCCGCCAGCCGAGGGGGCACTCGTGGCCAACGCACTTAAGGAAGGTCAGCGGTGGTTGGCCAGCATTTCAGCAAGGGTGTGACCGCGCAGAGGCGGACCATCTGCGTCGTCGCGCTGGGTTGCGAGCCAGCCAGAACGGGGGGCAGGCCGGTGCGTAATCGTGCCGCTTTCGAGGTGGCGCTCGAGCGGGCCGATTTGAGCGGCCATCATGTCGGCCAGAGTGCGAACAGCGCTAACTACCTTCCGAAGGCCGTGAGGCTCCGAGGCTTTAGCTAGCCCCTCAGATGACCAGCCAGCCGAATAGCTGATGCTGTCGAGAATCTCCTGCGCCTCGGATGGGGTCATTCCATCATTCAACATTTCGTCGTCCTTTCGCTTGTGGTTGCGCCGCACGGACAAACGGACACCCGGACACCTCTAAAGAGGTGTGTCCGGTGTGTCCGAAGTGTCCGGAACCAAGGCAGGAAAATGTCCGGAGAGTGTCCGCGTGAATGTCCGCAGTTGTCCGGAACGCTAGTTGATCCATAGGAACTCCCCCCACGAGCCGAGGATTTCCTTCGATTTCAGGGAGGACATGACGCGTCGGGCAGTTCGTTCTGCCGTGTCCGCGATTTTGTCTGGATCAGCCTTCACAAAGGCCCGAAGCTCGTTTGCGAGCGTGTCCGCAGCGTGTCCGGCGTCGATTACGCTGCACACCTTCGCGCGGTCGATTGCCAATGCGGGGATAGCTGCGGGAACGGATAAGGTGCTGCGCGCCTGTAGCTCCTCCAGTATGCGCAACGCCGTCTTCTTGTGCCCGACTAAGCTTACCTTGGCCCGGTCAATCGCACTGCCAGTTGCGCCGCGTTCCTCGCTCCCGCCCTCCACGATATTGACCAGGCAAGTGGTGACGGGCTTGCCGCGCGAGTTGGTTCCGAGGGTGACAGTCTCAAGACTGAAGTGCACGGTCTCGCCTTCGGGGCCATCCTTCTGCTTCACAGTCTTGGCAGTCTTCACTGTAGTGCCTGAAACCTTGATTGACGCGACGATGCCCATGTCGCGCATCACCTTGGTGAGGGTCATGTCAGAGACGGCTTCGCCCTTCCGGCCCGCGAAGATGATCGCATCGGGCTCCGGTGTGCCATCGCCCTTGATGGAACGCAGGATTGCAAGCGCGGGCGCTGATAGGGGGACAACATGCTCCCTACCCGCTTTCATCCGTTCACCCGGGATGCGCCATTCGCCCGCCTCGAAATCGATCTCCCGCCACGTCGCTCCGCGCGTCTCACCCGATCTCGCAGCAGTCAGGATCGTGAAGGCCAGCGCGCGCCGGCCTACTGTCTCACCTCCTCGTAACTGTCCGAAAAAGGCTGGAACATCGCTCCAGGGCATCGCTGCAAAGTGTCCATCGCGGCGTGGTTGCTTCGGAAGGCTGGCGTCGATGAGAGACATATCGAGCGGTTGGCAATGTCCCTCAGCCGCAGCCCATGCCATGACTGCGCGAAGCCGCTGGCGAAGGCGGCGAGCTGTCTCCGGTTTCTCGAGCCAAACGGGCATGAGCACTGCCTTCAGGTCCTGAGGCGTGAGCTTGTCGACGCGGGCCTCCCCGATCTTGTCGAAGGCGTACAGGCGGAGGCTCGAGAGCCAATCTTGGCGGTGCTTCTCATTGCGCCAGCTTGCCTGTTGCTCCCCGTGAGCTTGCTCCGCTGCGGCCTTGAACGTTGGGATGGTG
The DNA here is from genome assembly GCA_947454135.1 of Sphingomonadaceae bacterium. Classification (GTDB taxonomy): domain Bacteria; phylum Pseudomonadota; class Alphaproteobacteria; order Sphingomonadales; family Sphingomonadaceae; genus Novosphingobium. Next base: position 645 of record CANGJI010000082.1, on the reverse strand, counting down.
AGTTCGGCGCGCTTCGCCGCTCTCTTCTCGCCAATGGGGTCCCGACCCGATTTAACGAGGCGGCGAAGCTCTGCGGCCTTCTCGCGTGCCTCCGCCAAGCTCACGTCGAAACCCGAGCCGAGACCATAATCCCGCCGCTTCCCATTGACCTGTAATCGAAGGATCCAAGATCGGGGTCCGGTTCCCGGGTTGTTTGCATCCGCCTCCCGGACGATCAGCATAAGGCCCTGGCCATCGTGGTAGGTCCCCGGTGCCATCTTCGCCTTGATTTTGACGGCTGAAAGCTGCGCTCGCTTCATTATTTCCCCACATTCATCCCCACATTTATATCTGCGCTTTTGAGAAGCGACAAGAGACATAGTGCAACAATGAGCGAGCAAGAAATGTGCGAGGATCAAGATATCGTCAAAGATATCAGGGGATTTTATGGATAAGCTGAGACACTGTGAAACGCTCAGGGGCATGTGCCTCAAATTGAGTTATGTAGAAGCCCTGTCCACCACCAGCCGTTCTCCGTCTCTCAAGGCTTCACGCTCAGCCGCAGCCCCGTGCGCACGACGAAGCCCAGCGCGAGCATGCCGAAGCTGATCAGGCAGCCCGACCAGCCGACATAGACGACGCTGCTGTAGAGCACGCCTGCGCAGG
>CANGJI010000081.1 GCA_947454135.1 Sphingomonadaceae bacterium | reverse complement strand
TCGAGGCAACGATATTGTCGCCCGCCTTGGCGAGGTTGAGGATCGCCAGCGTCGTCGCCGATTGGCCCGAGGAAACCGCCAGCGCCGCCACGCCGCCTTCGATTGCGGCCATGCGCTGCTCCAGCACATCGGTCGTCGGGTTGCCGAGGCGGGTGTAGATATTGCCCAGTTCCTTCAGCGCGAAGAGGTTCGCCGCGTGATCGGTCGAATGGAACTGGTACGATGTGGTCTGGTGGATCGGCACCGCGACCGACCCGGTTGTCGGATCGGCGCGCCAACCGGCGTGAAGGGCAAGGGTTTCGGGCTTGGCACTGGAAAGGTCGGTCATGTCGGCATCCTGCTCTTGAAGTTTGTGATTATAGTCTATCAATGAAGTTGAGTTTGCAAGCGGCGATAGAGCACACTGTCGTTTGTCTTGCGCAGCGGCTCCCAGCCGGGAAACCGTGTCCGCGGGTCGATCCGGATTACCCAGAGGAAACGCGCCGCGCGCGGCACGACGGCGACGACGTCGGCAACGGCGGGCAATTCGCCGCAGGGCCTCAGGAAAGTGATCGCCGAGGGATCCTTGTCGAAGGGGGCAAGGCGCGGATTGTGGATGGAAATGAGCTGCCCGCTCGGCAGCTGCCACTGGCCGTTGTCGAACAGGTGCCGCCGCGCAAGGCCATAGCCCATGATGTGCCGCCGCCGGTCCGTGTTCCAGACTTCGCACTCGTCGATATAGAGCGAGACGAGGTTCACCCCGCGCGGCGCGGCCTCGATTGCGGTGAGCGTCTCGGCAAACTGCCGCCCGGACAGCACCATGCTCACGGTGTTGGTCGCCAGCCGCGCACCTGCGAACACAAGGCCGCCGATCAGCAGCCAGCGGGTCAGGCGCGGATCGACCAGCGGCCCCGGCGCGATGGCGAGCAGAAACAGCGTGAGGATCACCGGTCCCAGCCGCATATCGGCAAAGCGCGATCCCATGATCGTATCGGGCATCAGCAGGTAGAGCGCCAGCAGGGCGAGGGCGGAGGCCATCAGCCCGGCATTCAAGGCAAAGCCGCGCGTGCGCAGGCTGATATACAGCACGAACGCCATGATCGCTGTGCCAGCGGCATCCCAGAGCAGCCAGCGATCGGTCAGCGCCATGATCAGCCAGCTGATCTTGCGCGGTGCATCGTTGTTGGCGAGCAGCGCAACCGTTTCCTTGGCGGGATGCTGCAGCAGCATGCCGACGATGGGGCCAAGCAGCAGCGGCGCCGTCATCAGGCCGGTCGAGACGGTGGTTCCGATCACGCCCCTTCCGGCTCGCCAGCCTGCGGCCAGCGCGGTCATCCCCGCGATAAGGCTGAACACCGCCCAGCCGACGAGGTGGCACAGCCAGAGCAGAAACCCGATCGGCACGAACAGCGCCGCACGCAGGACCGGCCTATGCTCAAGCGCGATCCACAGCGCCGCGGCGTGGAGCGCCAGCGCGATCGCCAGCGCGAAGTTCACGAAGCCGTAGAGGTAGGGGAGCGAGATCGCCAGCGGCAGCGCATAGAGCGCGTTCACCCCGATCCGCCCATGCGCCGCGCGCGAAAGCAGCAGCATGCCCGCGACGGTGAGCGGCGGGATCGACCCCACGATCAGGTGAACGGCGGGCTCCAGCCCCATCAGCGGCGCAAGCAGCTGCACGAGGAGATCGACGCCAAGATTGGGCAGCAGCCCCCACTCGAAACTGTACCAGAGCCGAAGCGCCATGGAGTGCCCGGCATCGAGCTGCACCGCATAGCGCCCGACATGGCCGCCCAGATCGGTGAGGGGCAGCACGGGGGCAAGCATCGCCGGCAGCGCCGCCAGCGCGCTCAGCAGCATGATGAGGGCGAGTTCGCCATAGGGATCGCGAGGCCCATCAGCGCCGCGCGCTTCAACCAGTATGGAAAACGGCCAGCCCCTCATCCCGTCAGCCTTTACGGGCGGCGCAGCATCGCTGTCAAAGGGCGGCGGCCCGGAAGGGGCGGGAAGCCGCACAAAACTGCGGCGCGATGGCAGATTGCAGGCGGCTCGGCGACATGCCCTTGAGGACAATTGCGCCCGCCGTAATACCCGGGAAGATTAAAAGTGCGTAAGGTACGCGATCAAAGCCCGCTTCGCCGTGTTTGCCCGTTGCTGGTCTGCGATTTTCGTCATATTCGGCAGGATAGAACTGCCCCAAGTCATGAAGGAGTGGCCATGAGCAATTTGAGAGGTTACCTCGGTCTGATCGCGCTTTCCGCTGCCCTGGCAGCTTGCGGCGGCAAGAAGGAAGAGGCTGCGGCTCCCGCTGCTGCCGAAGCTCCTGCTGCGGCCGCCCCGGCTGCTGACGCTGCGGCTCCGGCTGCTGCCAAGATTGCGGCTGACGACACCACCACGCTCGACGGCACCAAGTTTGCCGACATGAAGGGCGATGCCGCTGCCGGTGAAAAGATCTTCACCCAGTGCAAGACCTGCCACGTGATCGATCCGGGCGTGAACCGCATCGGGCCCTCGCTCCACGGCATCATCGGCCGCAAGTCGGGCCAGATCGCCGGTTTCTCCTATTCGACGGCGAACAAGGAAAGCGGCATCACCTGGACGCCCGAGAAGCTCTACCAGTACCTCGAAAAGCCGGCTCGCGTCGTGCCCGGCACCAAGATGGCCTTCGCCGGCCTGCCCAAGGGCCAGGACCGCGCGGACGTGATCGCGTACCTGACCAGCGCGACCAAGTAAGCTTCGGCCTCGGCCAGATCAAAAAGCGCCGTCCCCGAAAGGGGGCGGCGTTTTTTGTTTGGGCGGAGGGACTGTTTCGCAAGCACGGATCGGTTCGCTTGCTGCTTTCGTTCAGTTGTGGGCGTTACGGCTCACCAAATCGCCACTAAAAACCCACCGTCGCCCCTTGCTTGACACGGGGCTTGGCTACCTTCCGGCGTCGCCAAGCGGCGCTTCCCCCGCTGGATACCACTGGTCCCAAAGGTACAGCCAATCGGGATTGTCCGCTTCGATCAGCGCGAATTTCCCTTCCCGGCGCCATTTCTTGACGAGCTTCTCGCGGGCGATGGCGGGTTTGCCATGATGTAGACCCATCCGCCTTTCCCACTCGCTCCCTCATGCCAAGCGCTAGGCTGCGAGGGAGGCCAAGCACGGGGCGACGGACGGGGTACTTGCAGTGATGTCTGCCAAAGAAAAACCCGGCCCCCCGCCTGGGCAGGGAACCGGGTATCCAATCTCAGTCCAGCCTCAGGCCGCGTGCGAACGCCGTGCCAGTTCGCACTGCGACCAGATGTCCGTCAGCGCTTCCAGGAGGCGGTCGATGTCGCCGTCGGTGTGGACGGGCGAGGGCGTGATGCGCAGGCGCTCGGTGCCGCGCGGCACGGTCGGGTAGTTGATTGGCTGCACATAGATGCCGTGGTTGTCGAGCAGCCAGTCGCTGATCATCTTGCACTTGCGCGCGTCGCCCACCATCACCGGGATGATGTGGCTCGGGTTGTCGAGGTGCGGGATGCCCAGCGCATTGAGCTTGCGGCGCACCGTGCTCACCCGGTCGCGGTGGCGGGCGCGTTCGTGGCCGCTCACCTTCAGGTGCTGGATGCTGGCGCAGGCGCCGGCGGCAAGGGCAGGGGGGATCGCGGTCGTGAAGATAAAGCCCGAGGCGAAGCTGCGGACATAGTCGCACAGCGCTTCGGAGGCAGCGATATAGCCGCCCATCACGCCGAAGGCCTTGCCCAGCGTGCCTTCGATCACGTCGATCCGGTCCATCAGCCCGTCACGTTCCGCCACGCCGCCGCCGCGCGGGCCATAGAGGCCGACGCCGTGGACTTCGTCGATGTAGGATAGCGCGCCGTGCGCCTCGCAGACTTCGACGATCTCGCGGATCGGGGCAATGTCGCCGTCCATCGAATAGACGCTCTCGAACGCGACCAGCTTGGCGCGGCCGGGGGCGACCTTTGACAGCTTGGCGTCAAGATCGCGCCAGTCGTTGTGCTTCCAGATCACGCGCTCGGCCTGGCTGTGGCGGATGCCCTCGATCATCGAGGCGTGGTTGCCGGCATCGGAGAAGACGACGCAGTCCGGCAGGCGCGCGGCGAGAGTGCCCAGCGCCGCCCAGTTCGAGACATAGCCCGAAGTGAACAGCAGCGCGGCTTCCTTGTGGTGGAGATCGGCCAGTTCCGCTTCCAGCAGGGCGTGGTGGCGGTTCGTGCCCGAAATGTTGCGCGTGCCGCCGGCACCGGCGCCGCATTCGTCAAGCACGGTGTGCATTGCATCGAGCACCTTGGGGTGCTGGCCCATGCCGAGGTAGTCGTTCGAACACCAGACGGTCACTTCCTGCGTGCCGCCGTCCACGTGCCGTGTCGCCTTGGGGAAGGAGCCACGATGGCGCTCCAGTTCGGCGAAGATGCGATAACGCCCTTCGCCGCGGATGCCGTCGAGTTCCTGTGTAAAGAAGGCCTCATAATCCATGGCCGAAATACCCCTTCCCTTGTAATCCTTCAGGCCCGATTGCTCAGGCGTTAATCCGGTTGTTGCGGCCGGGCAGAGCCCAGCCCCAGAGTGCGCCGTCGCGAAACGGCAAGGCGAGAAACACGTGTTCGAGGACGCCGAGCGCGGCCATCGCGAAGAGCAGGCTGGCGCGCACGGCCTCGGCGCTGCCCGCGGGCGCGGCGAGTGCGGCCCGGCCGAGCAGCGTCGCCAGGCCGACCGTGAAGATGAGCGCAAGGCCAAGCGCAGCCGAAAAGCGGCGCGGGCCGAAATAGCTGCGCAGGTATTCCAGGTGCGGCGGTAGCAGATCGCCCACCTGGCTCGGCACCCCGGCATAGAGTGCGAACTTGCTGGCAAGCCGCAGCGCAAGGAGCAGCACGAAGACTTCGGCGCCCGTCGGGTTCGGCGCATTCCAGCCGAGCGACATCAGCATCAGCGCGGTGAGCGCGAGGGCGACTTCATGGTAGATCAGCGTGGAACCGGCATCGATGAAGCGGTCCCACCCGCGCGCGGCGGGATTGCTGGGTTCGCGCCGGGGTCCGGCGACGGCGCCCATGAGGAAGCTGGCCTCGTGCCACGACCAGACCATCAGCGCGCCGACGAAGCCGATATAGGCCCCCGCCATGCCCGACATGACCGAGCCCGCGACGACCGCGACCAGCCCGAGAATGCCGCCCGCACCCGCCAGCGCGAGCGCGCGCGGAAAAGTCGCGCGGTCGCGGTTATCCAGCCACGCGATCAGCCCGGTGGCGAAGAACCACACGAGCAGCGTGACCAGCATGGGCACGGCGTGGCCGGAAAAACTTACCACGAAGGCTGCATCCGCACCGAAGCAGGCAGCGCGTTCTCGCGGGTGCGGTGGAAGTACATCCGGGCGAAAGCAAGGCCGGCAGCCGCGACACCGGTGTAGCGCTGGAATGCGCCCATGATGCCGCCGCGTGCCTTGCCGGCAGCGATGCGATTGCTGGCGTTCAGCAGGTCGTCCATGCGGCGGCGGAAGGCCGGGTGATCGGTTTCCAGCTCGATCGGGAAGACCTGGCGCGTGATCGCGGTGCAGACCGAGAAGACCTTGTAGTCATACTCGGTCGGATCGACGCCGAGCGCGGCGTGGAACACCGGGCGGGCGTGATCGCGCACGTACATCGTGGCGTAGACCGACAGCAGGAAGAAGCGGATCCACAGGCGGTTGAGGCCGGTGAGCAGCTTGGGATCGGCGCGCATCAGCAGCGCGAAGGCCTCACCGTGGCGGAACTCGTCGTTGCACCATTCCTCGAACCACGAGAAAATCGGGTGGAAGCGGTGCTCGGGGTGCTTGGCGAGGTGCCGGTAGATCGTGATGTAGCGGGCGTAGCCGATCTTTTCCGAGAGGTAGACGGCGTACCAGATGAACTTCGGCCGGAAGTAGGTGTACTTCTTTGACTTCGTCAGGAAGCCGAGGTCGACGCCGATCCCTGCATCCTTGAGCGTCTCGTTGATGAACCCGGCATGCCGGCTTTCATCGCGCGCGAGGAGCTTGAACAGCATCTTCATGTCAGGATTGCGGGTGCGGCGGGCCATCTCGGAATAGAGCACGCAGCCCGAGAATTCAGAGGTCATCGAACTGACGAGGAAATCGGTGAATTCCTCGCGAAGTTCGGGTTCAAGCCCCTCGATGATCCCCTCGAAGCTTTCGGTGCGCTTGAAGTGCAGCTTGTTGCGGTCGGCCTGCATCTCGGCGATCAGGTCGTCCCATTCGCGGCGCACCGGGGAAACGTCGATCGCATCGAGCGCGGTGAAATCGGTGGTGTAGAAGCGCGGGCTCAGCACCGTTTCGGCGCGGGCCATGGCCATCGTATCGACCTTGCCGGTGCTGCCGTTGTCGAAGTCGAGTCCGGCGGCCGCCGCAGCGCGGCTGAACTCTTCGTGGGCCGACGATTTCGGGTCGATCGTGGTAGGGGCGTTCATGACGGTCTCCCAGGCGTGAAGCTGACTTCGTAGAGTTCGGTAAGGTCGAAATAGGCGGCCAGCTTGATCCAGAGCCGCACGAGCGGACCCGCCCGTGTTACCGTTGCCATGCGGTCGATGGCGAGGCTTTGACCGAAGTCAACGCGGATCGGCGCGCCGTGGACCTTGACCCGGTCCCCCGGCTGCAGCTCGATATCGCCGGCAAGGCGCACATGCGCGTGGAAGTGCTCCGGCGTCTGCTCGATCTCGATGCGGCAGGGGGTATCGAAACGGGCTCCGCTCATCAGGCGGCGCCTCCGGGCAGGAACGCTGCAAAGGCGGCACGGTTGTCCGGACCGAACGAACCCAGTTCGACGGCGCGGCCGGTGGTCTTGTCCTCGAGGCTGAGCGTGCCGTTCTTCCACAGCGTCAGCGTGAAGGGCGGGGCCATGCCGATGCCGTGCATATGCCGCTCACGCGCCATGCCGCGCATCACGCCGCGCACGAAGCCGTTGCCCGGCACGCCGTCGACAAGGACGCGCACCGTCTCGCCAGTCGCCGCGTCGCGCACGACGACCGCGCCATCACCGCGATCAACGAAGGTGATCTGGCGCACCACCGAAGGCGCGACATGCGCTTCGGTGCGGACGACCGCGGGGACCGCCTCGCGGCTCAGCACGCCGACCTTGACCAGCGTGGTCAGCGCCAGCGCGGTGAGCACCAGCATCACGGCGGATGCCACCGCATGCTTGGGGATCGTCTGCTCGTGATCGTGAACCAGGCTCATGCGGTTGCCTCCCTTGCGCCAAGGACCGGTGTGTTCGCTGCGCGCCCTGCTGTCGGGGCAGCTGCGGTTTCGCTCCGCTGCTGGACCGGCACGATCGCCGCCGTCGCCTTGGCCAGAATGCCGGCCACGTTGGCGGCATCCGGCAGGGCCCGAAGCATCGGCTGGGGCGCCGCGAAGCGGAACGGCCGGGCATGCGGCCAGAGCATCGCGTAGCCGAGCATGCTCTGCCCCTGCAGCGTCAGCGCGATATCGCCGAAGCCCGCGCCGAGATTGCGCTGATCGGCTCCGCTCAGCTTCACCAGTGGCAGGTTGATGCACTTGCTGAGGGCGACGCCGATCCGCAGCACCACGCGGCGGTTGGTGATCGTGTAGACCGTGCTGCGCGCCACCAGCAGCGCGAAGCCGTAGGCAAGGCCGACCGCGAGCAGGCCGAAGCCTGCCGTGATCAGCGCGCCGAGCGGCGTGCCGGCAACCATGGCCCAGCCCACCAGCAGTGCAAAATATCCGCCGATCCACCGCACGCCCAAGGCGCTGCGGGCGAAAACCCGCGCATCGGGCGCGCCCTGCCAGAGGATCGCCTCACCAGGAGGCAGATCACCCGGCAGACCGCGGATCGGCTCGATATCGTGCTCTCTCACAGGATCGGCTCCTGACGGCCCGCGTTGGCATAGAGATAGCCGCCGCCGAAGTAGCCGATCACGCGCTCTTCCTCGTAGCGGGTGATCTCGGTCGCGCTCTCGAGCTGCGGCACGGCGTCATAGTCGGCTGCGTTGATCGCATCGATGTTGACGCCCGAAGCGCTCACCGTGGCCATGGCCATCGGCGCGAGCACATGCTTGCCGCTGGTGGTTTCCACCGCGAGGTAGCGGACCTGGTGCTCGGCGCGGTCGATCCACAGGTCGGTCACGGTGCCGGCCACCTTGCCGTCCGCTGCGGTCACCTTCATGCCGCGCGGATCAGGGCCGCCCTTCCACACCGAGATGTGGTCCTCGGTCGAAAGCGGCACGATCCGCGGACGGCCATGCGCGTCCTGATCGGGCCACTTGGCGCGGTTGGCGTAAGACGCCGGACCGACGCCGTCGACCAGCGGATTGCCGGTCGGCACATAAGGCGCGCCGGGGAAGTTCTCGTAGCGCTTGGCGGCGATGTCCACCGGCTCGCGGCCTTCGGTCGGGCCGACCGGTGCAACCACCGTGCCGCGATCGAACGGCAGAATGAAGCGCTTGGGCAGCGCGGTCGAAAGCGGGCCGCCCACGCTTTCGATGAAGCCGTTGATTTCGTCCTCGAGCGGATAGCCTTCACGGCGATCCTCGCGGCGGAGCCAGAAGATCAGGGCAACGAAAAACAGGAAGAACGCCCAGAGGGCGATTTCCGCGACGTCGATCGAGCCAACTACATATGCGGTTTTCATCGAACTTTCCTTTCCCGGATCAGGGCCCCGGAGGCCGCAATTCCCACCACCTCAGTCAATTTCGTACTCATGTCGGAAACTCTGGCAGCGCCATCTGCCCGCCGGGCAGATCGCCCGTCAGGCCAATGCGCTTGCCCGCCAGTGGCCCGAGCACCACCAGCGCTGCGATCAGCATCACGATTTCAAGGCTATAGACCGTGGCATAGCCCGCTGCGCGCCCACCCGGGCCGCTGAGCCATGATACGGTGTCGCGGATCACGCCGCCCACTGCGAGCGCGCTGCCCGCTGCCGTCGCCTGCACCGCGCCCCATGCGCCCAGCGCCACGCCGGAATCGCCGCGCTGCGCGAGGGACATGGCCGCGATCAGCGTACCCACCGAGAACAGGCCGATGCCGAAGCCGATCGAGCCTGCGCCGATGGCGAGCAGCAGCGCCGAGCCCAGCGGCGCGGCGAGCAGCACCAGAATGAAGGCGCAGATCCCGCCGACCATTCCCGCGCCCGCGAGGCGCAGCGGATCGAAGCCGCGCTCAAGCACGCGGGTGGACAGGGAGAAACCCGCGATGGCACCCATCGCCCACGAACCCGTCAGCATCGTGGTGGAGCCGACGGCAAGGCCGAGCAGTTCGGCGCCGTAGGGTTCGAGCAAAGCGTCCTGCATGGCAAAGGCCGCCGCGCCGAGGCCGATGGCGGCGAGCAGGCGCACAGTGTTGGGCTCAGCCACGAATTCGCGCCAGACATCGCTGAATTCCGGCGTCTCGCGGTCCTTGGCGGTCCGGCCGGGATTGCGGCCTTCCTGCTTCCACAGCGCGGTAATGTTGAGCACGAGCGTGACGACGGCTGCACCCTGGATCACCTGAACCAGCCGGGTCGGGCTGAAGGGCACCAGCAGGCCGCCGATCACGAAGGCCGAGACCATCATGCCCAGCAGCAGCATCACGTAGAGCAGCGCGACGGCGCGGGGGCGCTTGTCCTCGCGCGCAAGGTCGGTCGCAAGCGCGAGGCCGGCGGTCTGTGTCACGTGAAGGCCCGCGCCAGTCAGCACGAAGGCCAGCGCGCCGCCGCCAAGGCCGGTGTAGAACGTCCGCGTCTCGCTCATCAGCAGAAGCGCGAAGGGCATTATCGCAAGGCCGCCCCACTGCATCAGCGTGCCGAACCAGATGTAGGGCACGCGCCGCCAGCCAAGCACCGAGCGGTGCGTATCCGATTTGTGGCCGATCAGCGCACGAAGCGGCGCGAACAGCAGCGGCATCGCGATCAGCAGCGAAACCAGCCAGGCCGGGGTGTGCAGCTCCACGATCATCACGCGGTTGAGCGTGCCGTTGAGCAGCACCGTAGCCATGCCCACGCTCACCTGAAACAGCGCAAGGCGCAGCAGGCGGGGGAGGGGAAGTTCGGCGCTCGCGGCGTCAGCAAAGGGCAGCCAGCTCACCGCCACACGCGTCCACTGTCCCGCCATCCGCGAAAGGCGGGTCTGCGGGGTCGTTTCCGTCAAGGCGGGAGAACTGGTCATGGGTCAGTCGCGCACCAGTTCGAGGGCGTTGGAGATGTAGAACCCGCTGCCGATCCGCTGGGTGCGGCCGACATGCCAACCGGGGAGCGCCGCCTCGATCATGGCGACGAGATCGGCATCGCGCACCGGCACGATCGCGGGCGCGCGGTCGCTGCGCGGGAACATCAGTCCCATCGTGTGCATCGCGCGCAGCATCGGGGTGGACGGCGCATGGGTGAACACGATCGATCCGTCGCAGCGCTGGGCGAGCGCGACCAGTGTCGCGACGATGTCTTCGGGCCGGTAGTGGATCAGCGAGTCCATCGCGACGACGTGGTCGAAGCGGCCATGCGCGGGATCGAGCATGTCGCCCACGCGCCAGTGGATGCGGCCGTGGCCGAGGAACGAAGGCTGGCGTTCGCGCGCGATGGCAACGAGGCCGCCCGCGACATCGACGCCGACGACTTCGGCCCCGCGCCGCGCCGCGAGCACGCTCAGCGCGCCGGTGCCGCAGCCTGCATCGAGCACGCGGCAGCGGCGCAGATCATGCGGCAGCCAGCTCAGCAGCACTTCGCGCATCGCATCGCGCCCGGCGCGCACCGTGGCGCGGATGCCGCTGACCTTGGTGTCGGACGTCAGGTCGATCCACGCCTTGCGGGCGGTGCTGTCGAAATAGGTCGTCAGCTTGTCGCGCTGCTGCTCGAAGCGCGAGGCATGCCGGGAGACCTGGCTGTCGAAGCCGGAAGATGCGCGCGTTGCCATCATTCAAACCCCAGGAAATCGAAGATATCGCGGTCCTTCATCGCCAGCGCATCAAGCGCGGGCGCTCCGGCCCAGAGCGTGCGGGCGAGATTGAGGTATTCCTCGCGCGCCTTGATCACCTCCGGGCTGTCCGGCATTTCGAACAGCGTGCACTTCTTGAGGCGCGAGCGGCGGATCTCGTCGAGATCCTGGAAGTGGGCGAGGCGCTTGAGGCCGGTGGCGGCGTTGAAGCGGTCGATCTCGTCCGTGCCGGCCGAACGGTTTGCAACGACGCCGGCAAGGCGCACGTCATAGTTCTTCGACTTCGCGTTGATGGCCGCGACAATGCGGTTCATCGCGAAGATGCTGTCGAAATCGTTCGCGGTCACGATGATCGCGCGCTCGGCATGCTGGAGCGGGGCGGCGAACCCGCCGCACACCACGTCACCCAGCACGTCGAAGATCACGACGTCGGTATCTTCCAGCAGGTGGTGCTGCTTGAGGAGCTTGACCGTCTGTCCCACGACATAGCCGCCGCAGCCGGTGCCCGCCGGCGGGCCGCCAGCCTCGACGCACATCACGCCGTTGAAGCCTTCGAACATGTAGTCTTCGGGCCGCAGTTCCTCGGAATGGAACTCCACCGTTTCCAGCACGTCGATCACCGAGGGCATCAGCTTCTAGGTGAGCGTGAAGGTTGAATCGTGCTTGGGATCGCAGCCGATCTGCAGCACGCGGTGGCCGAGCATCGAGAACGCGGCGGAGAGGTTCGACGACGTGGTCGACTTGCCGATGCCGCCCTTGCCGTAGACGGCAAAGACCTTGTCGTTGCCGATGCGATCGGCCGGATCGAGGCGGACTTGCACCGACCCGTCGCCATCAGGCTTTCGGACGGGGGGATCGAGAAGTGCCATGCGTTGGTTCCTTTATGCCGCGACGGCTGCGACGCCCGCGGGGATGACGCCCTCAAGGCGGTCCTCGAGTTCGTCACTGGCGGCGTGGAGGGCTGCGAGTGTGGCTTCGTCGGGCGACCAGAACTGGCGGTCGACCGCTTCAAGCAAACGGTTGGCGACGCGGGCCGAAGCACGCGGATTGAGCGCGGCCATGCGCTCGCGCATGGCTGCGTCGAGCACATAGGTTTCGCTGATGCGCTGGTAGACCCAGGGATCGACTTCGCCGGTGGTGGCGGACCAGCCCATCGTGGTGGTGACGTGGCCCTCGATCGCGCGCACGCCTTCATAGCCGTGGCGCAGCAGGCTTTCCTGCCACACGGGGTTGAGAATGCGCGTGCGCGTCTCGAGCGCGACCTGCTCCTGGAGGCTGCGGACCTTGCCCGAACCTTGTGTCTGGTCGCCGATATAGACCGGCGCGGTTTCGCCGCCCTTGGCCCGCGTCACCGCGCGGCTGATGCCGCCGAGGGCATCGACGTACTGGTCGATGGTGGTGATGCCGAGCTCGACGCTTTCAAGGTTCTGGTAGGCGCAATCGACCGTCTTCAGCGCCGAAGCGAGGATCGCCGCCTGGCGGATCGGCACGCCCTTCACGCCATAGGCATAGCCCTTCTGCCGCTCGAAGCTGTCAGCCAGCTCGTCGGGATCGGTCCATGCACCGTTGTCGATCATCAGGTTGACGTTGGCGCCATAGGCACCCTGCGCGTTCGAGAAGACCCGCAGCGCCGCCGTCTCGAAGTCGCACTTGTGCTCGTTCTGGTGGGCAAGGGCGTGGGCGCGCACGAAGTTCATTTCGAGCGGCTCGTCGGCGCTCGCGGCCAGCAGCGCGGCTTCGGCCAGCATGCGCGTCTGGAGGGGGAGCAGATCGCGGAACACGCCGGAAAGCGTCGCGATCACGTCGATGCGCGGGCGGCCCAGCTCTTCCAGCGGGATCAGTTCGGCGCCGGCAAGGCGGCTGTAGCTATCGAACCGGGGGCGCGCGCCGATCAGCGCGAGGACCTGCGCGATCTGCGCGCCCTCGCTCTTGAGATTGTCGGTGCCCCACAGGACCATCGCGATGGTCTGGGGCAGGTGGCCGGAATCGGCGAGGCTGCGCTCGATGAGCTTCTTCGCCTGCTCCGCGCCGTCCTTCACCGCGAAGGCGGAAGGCAGGCGGAACGGATCGAAGCCGTGGATGTTGCGCCCGGTGGGCAGGATTTCCGGTGCGCGCAGCACGTCGCCGCCGGAAACGGGGCGGATGAAGCGGCCTGCCAGTGCGCGGACGATGCCATCGAGTTCGTGGTTGGTGGACAGTGCCGTGTTGAGCGCGGCCATATCCTTGAGCAGCGGCGTATCGAGCTTCAGCCGGCCATCGACCAGCAGTTCGGCGGTCTGGGCAGGCAGCGGCTCGCCCCGCGCTTCGGCGCTGGCGCGGACCATGTCGATCCGCTCTTCGCGGCTGGCGGCCGCACCGGCCACATGCAGCCCCTGCGGGATCAGCTCACGCTCGATTTCATAGAGCCGCGCGGCGAGGGCAGGAACGTCGCTGCCATCAAGATCAAGCGCTTCGGCCTGCTCGGCGATCAGTTCGGCGAGGAGCCCGGCCTGCTGGTCACCGGGAGGCAACGAACGCCACCGTTCGACCGAGGACTTGAGGTCGGCGAGGCCCTTGTAGACGCCCGAGCGGGTCAGGGCGGGGGTGAGGTAGCTCACCAGCGTCGCGCCCGAGCGGCGCTTGGCCAGCACGCCTTCCGAGGGGTTGTTCGCGGCGTAGAGGTAGACGTTGGGCAGATCGCCGATCATGCGGTCCGGCCAGCACTGGGCGGTGAGGCCAGTCTGCTTGCCGGGCATGAATTCGAGGCTGCCGTGCGTACCGAAATGGAGCACCGCGTGGGCCTGAAAGTCCTCGCGCAGCCAGCGGTAGAACGCGGCGAAGGCATGGCTCGGGGCAAAGCGGCCCTCGAACAGCAGGCGCATCGGATCGCCTTCGATGCCGATTGCGGGCTGGATGCCGACAAACACGTTGCCGAACTGCGCGCCAAGCACCTGCACCGCGCTGCCGTCGGATTGCAGCTTGCCGGGGGCGGGACCCCACGAGGCCTCGATTTCCTTGAGCCATGTCTCGCGCGTCACGATGGTGTCGGCGCTCACGCGGGCATGGACGTTCGCTTCGGTGCCAAAGCGCGCCGAATTGCCGACGAGGATGGCCTCGCGCAGCGCGTCGACGCTCTCGGGCACCTCGACAGTGTATCCTTCCGCCGCAAGCCGCACGAGCGTGGCATGGAGCGATTCGAAAACGCTGAGGAACTGCGCGGTGCCTGCCGCACCGGCGTTGGGCGGGAAGTTGAACAGCACGACCGCGATCCGGCGCTCGGCAGCCGCCGCGCGGGCCAGATCGATCTGCTTCACCACCCGTGCGGAAAGGGCCTCGGCGCGTTCGGCGCAGCTTTCCATCTGGCGGACGCCGGCAACACCCGATCCGGCGAACGTGCAGCCCTTGTCGCACCCGGTGCAGGCTTCGCCGCTGCCATCGGCGCGGCCACCGAAGACCATCGGCTGGATCGCGCCATCAAGTTCGGGAATCGCGATCATCATCGTCGATTCGAGCGGCAGCAGCCCCTGCGGGTTCGCGCCCCAGGCCTGCAGCGTCTGGAATTCGACCGGATGCGCCGCGATGTAGGGGCGGTCGAGCTTGGCAAGGATCGCCTCTGCCGCTGCGGTATCGTTGTAGGCCGGTCCGCCGACAAGGCTGAACCCGGTGAGGTTCACCACCGCATCGACGATGCTCCTGCCGTCTTTCATGAACAGCGCCTCGATCGCCGGACGCCCGTCGAGCCCGCCAGCGAAGGCCGGGATCACGCTGAGGCCCTGTGCTTCCATCGCCGCGATCACGCCGTCGTAGTGGCGGGCGTCCTTGGCCAGCACATAGGAGCGCAGCATGAGGAGGCCGACCGT
>CANGJI010000080.1 GCA_947454135.1 Sphingomonadaceae bacterium | reverse complement strand
GCTGGCCGGAAGGGCCGCAGCGGTTGCCGCCATGCGCGGGGTCATCGCCGGGTGATAGACGCCGACTTCGGGATATTCGCGCGGCGCCTCGGCCTTCATCGCGCCGCGCAGGCCCGCGCGCTCGCCCGAGGCGTAGCGGTCGATCAGCGCGCGGATCATGTCGACCACGTTGTCGTCGCTGCCCGCCAGCCAGTATTGCAGCGTGAGGAAATAGGCGCGCACGTCCTGCGCGGTGCCGGGCACGTACTTGAGCAGCTTGGGCAGCCGGCGCAGCATCGCCATCTGGCCCTTGCCCGAGCTTGCACCGGGCTTGGACGAGCCGCGCAGCTTCTTGAGCAGCGCCATCATGCCCGTGGCGGGCTTGTCCATACGGTAGTCACCCATGCGGGTGAGCTTCACCACTTCGCCTGCCGACATCAGGCCGACGATGGCGTCGCAGTGATCGCGCCGGGCTTCCAGCGCGGGCATCACCGCACGGATGTGGTCCTCGAGAAACAGCATCGTGCACAGGATGATGTCCGCCTGCGCAATATCGTCGCGCGCGGCATCGAGCGAGCCGGGCTTTTCCTCCCAGTCGGCTGCGGCGTGGAAGCCGATCGTCACGCCGGTTCCGGCGCGGGCGAACTGCCCCTGCGCGCGGCTGAAGGCACCCGACAGGTGATTGTCGAGCGTGATGACGACAACGCGCACCGGCGTATCCGGCGTGGGGGCGAGAGGCGCCTTACCGCGCATAATGCGCCTTCGCATCATACAGCGTTTCGAGCGTGATCGCCGCGAGGCCCATTTCGCCCGCGTACTTCTCGGTGTTCCGCTTGGCCTTGCCGCGCACGAAGAAGGGGATCTTGCGCAGTTCGCGCTCGGCTTCGTCGGTCCAGCCGAGTTCGCCCGCAGCGACGGGTGCCGCCGCTTCCTTCACCAGGATATCGCCCGCAGGCGCCAGCGCCGGTTCGGGTTTTGCCGCGGCCTGGCCATGCGCCGGGGCCGATCCGTGGAGGTGCGAGGGGCCTGCCGCGTCGCTGAATTCGAAGTCGTCGCGGAACATGGTGAGGAGGTGCTCTTCCAGCCCCATGACCAGCGGGTGGACCCATGTGTCGAAGATCACGTTGGCGCCTTCGAAGCCCATCTGCGGGCTGAAGCGCGCCGGGAAATCCTGCACGTGGACGGGCGAGGAAATCACCGCGCAGGGCACGCCCAGCCGCTTGGCGATGTGGCGCTCCATCTGCGTGCCCAGCACCAGTTCGGGCGCGGCGGCGGCGATGGCTTCCTCGACGGTCAGGTGATCGTCGGTGATCAGCGGCTCAAGGCCGTATTCCTTGGCCGCAATGCGCACATCGCGGGCGAATTCGCGGTTGTAGCAGCCGAGGCCGCAGACGGTGAAGCCAAGCTCTTCATGCGCGATCCGCGCCGCGGCGACGGCATGGGTGGCATCGCCGAAGATGAAGACGCGCTTGCCGGTGAGATAGGTCGAGTCGACCGAGCGGCTCCACCACGGCATGCGCGAGGAGGGATCGTCCAGTGCAAGGGTCGGGTCGACCCCGGCCAGCGCGGCGACTTCGTTGATGAATGCCCGCGTCGCGCCCACGCCGATGGGAACGGTGCGGATCACCGGCTGCGCAAAGGTCTTGTCGAGCCAGCGCGCGGCTTCATCGCCGATTTCGGGATAGAGGACGATGTTGAAGTCCGCCGCGCCGATGGTCCGGATATCTTCAGGCGAGGCCCCCAGCGGCGCGACGAGATGGACGTCGATGCCCAGCAGATCGAGGATGCGGCGCACTTCGCGAATGTCGTCGCGGTGGCGGAAACCGAGTGCCGCGGGGCCGAGCAGGTTGACGCGGGGGCGGCGGCCTTCGCGGGGGGCAGGGCGGATCGAGGTGTCCGCCAGATGGCGCACGATCTGGTAGAACGTTTCCGCTGCGCCCCAGTTTTCCTTGCGCTGGTAGCTCGGCAGTTCCAGCGGGATTACCGGGCAGGGAAGGTTCATGTTGGCGGCCAGACCGGCCGGATCGTCCTGGATCAGCTCGGCGGTGCATGAGGCGCCGACCAGCAGCGCCTGCGGCTGGAACCGCTCCACCGCATCGCGCGCCGCGTTCTGGAACAGGCTTGCGGTGTCCTTGCCCAGATCGCGTGCCTGGAACGTCGTGTAAGTGACCGGCGGGCGCGCAGAGCGGCGCTCGATCATCGTGAAAAGGAGGTCCGCGTAAGTATCGCCCTGCGGCGCATGAAGCAGGTAGTGCACCCCGCGCATCGCCGTCGCGACCCGCATGGCGCCGACATGCGGTGGTCCCTCATAGGTCCAGACGGCGAGCTGCATGGGCTAGATCCTCAGCACGTCGCGGCGGCGCAGCGGCCGGGCGAACAGTTCAGCGAGGTCTCCGGCCTGATCGAAGCCGTGGACTGGCGAGAAGACGAGTTCGATCGACCACTTGGTCGAAAGACCCTCGGCTTCGAGCGGATTGGCAAGGCCAAGGCCGCAAACGGTAAGGTCAGGCCGGTCGGCGCGCACGCGGTCCAGCTGGCGCTCGACATCCTGCCCCTCGCTGATCCGGGTGCCCTCGGGCAGACGGGCAAGGTCGGCCGCAAGGTGCGCGCGGTGGAGGTAGGGCGTGCCGACTTCGACCGGAATCATGCCGAGTTCGGTGGCGAGGAACCGCGCGAGGGGGATTTCCAGCTGCGAATCCGGCAGGAACGTGATGCGCTTGCCTTCAAGCGCGGGACGATAGCGCTCCAGAGCCCGCTTGGCGCGTTCGCGGCCCGGCGCGATCACGCGGTTGAGGTGCATCTCGTCGATGCCGAAGGTGGCGGCGGCGGCGCTGAGCCACGCGGCAGTGCCATCCGCACCGAAGGGGAAGGGAGCATCGATGCGCACCGCACCCCGGTCTTCCAGGGCGCGCGCGGTCTCACCCAGGAACGGCTGCGCAAGGAGATAGCGGGTGTTCGGGCCGACAGCCGGAAGCGCCCCGGCGCGGCGCGCGGGCAGCACGCCGACATTGGTGATGCCGAGTTCGGCGAAGAGACGCAGGAACTGGTCTTCGACGATATCGGGCAGGGTGCCGACCATGAGCAGCGAGAGCGGCGCATCCGGCATTTCAGCCGCCATTTCCGGCACCAGCGTGGTCAGGCAGGCGTCCTCGCCTTCGGTAAAGGTCGTCTCGATCCCGCTGCCCGAATAGGCGAGGATGCGAACGCCCTCACTGTTGCTGGCGCCGTTCTCGCCTTTCAGGTGCCGCGCGCCGATGCGCTGGGCGGCATTGGCCAGATCGAGCTTGATCACTTCCGAAGGGCACGAGCCCACGAGGAACAGCGTGCGGATTTCCGGGCGGCGGGCCAGCAGCCGATCGACCACGCGGTCGAGTTCGGCGTGGCAATCGGCCATGCCGGCAAGGTCGCGTTCCTCGATGATCGCGGTTGCAAAGCGCGGTTCGGCAAAGATCATCACGCCCGCCGCCGATTGCAGCAGGTGGGCGCAAGTGCGTGAGCCGACGACGAGGAAGAAGGCGTCCTGCATCTTGCGGTGCAGCCAGACGATCCCGGTCAGCCCGCAGAACACCTCGCGTTGGCCGCGCTCGCGCAGCACTTCGAGCGTCCCGTCACGCGGAGTCGCCGTGGCGGCGAGGGCCTGGGCGGGGCTCATGCCGCAGCTCCTCTTGCCTGAAGGCGCGCGGCTCGCAGCTTGAGCACGAACTGCGCGGCATTGACGACGTAGGTGACGTAAGCCGCGAGAGCGACCGTGAGGCGGCCTTCGACAGTGCCGAACTTGCCCAGCAGCATCACGAGGTAGGCCGTGTGCAGCGCGATCACGAGCATCGAGACGACGTCTTCCCAGAAGAACGCCGGTGCGAAGAGCCACTTCCCGAAGACGACCTTCTCCCAGATCGATCCGGTGACCATGATCGTATAGAGGGTCAGGGTCTTGGCGATCACTGACAGGTCGGCCGCAAAGGCGCCGTCGCCCGTCAGCAGGCAGCGCAGGACGAGCACCAGGCTGACCAGAAACACCACGAACTGGAACGGCGCGAGCAGGCCCTGGACAAGGGTCCAGCGCGTGTTGT
This sequence comes from Sphingomonadaceae bacterium, assembly GCA_947454135.1. GTDB lineage: Bacteria > Pseudomonadota > Alphaproteobacteria > Sphingomonadales > Sphingomonadaceae > Novosphingobium. Next base: position 10,639 of record CANGJI010000080.1, on the reverse strand, counting down.
CACGCCTGCACTGTTCTTCGGGAGTATAAAGCGGGGAGGCCTGCCGGGCCGTCCCGCGAGCGCTCTGGCGGTGGTCTTGTCCAGACCCAAATCCGCGCAGCGCTGTCGTACGAGCTTCCGACATTTCGTGCGTCCCATCCTCTTCGTAATGGGCAGCTTACGACTCGTTCGAACAAACTGTCAATAAAATTGGACGACAACAAAAATTGACATCATTGCGTTTGCCAAGGTCAATCAATGGGCGTACCTCAGTCGCACGGGACAGAGTCGGAGTGTTCTTAACCACGATCCCCACGCGGTCGCCATGCCGCGGCAGACGGGAGAGTCTGACATGGACTTGGCGGTTGGAAAGAGTGGGCAAGGTTCGCGAATGGCGGACCAATCCTTGCAGCACGACGAACACGCGGGCAAACCTGCCAGCGGCATGCACAAGAACAACGCCGGCGGCAGCGGTCGCGGCGGTGGTGCCCGCAGGCAGCGGAACGGGCAGAGCTCTGCCATCAGCACCCTGATCGAGGGCGAGATCATTCCCCAGCTGCTCGTGGCGCATCGCATGCGCCCGGGCCGCGTCCATACAGTGGGCGGCGGGGTGATCACGCCGGAAGACGTTGCGCGCTTCTGTCCACTTCCCTTGACGCTTCAGGCAGACGAGCTGCTCGTGCATGTCGAGGAGTACATCGCGCGCGGGGTCGGTATCGATGCCATCTTCGTCGATCTTCTTGCCCCAGCGGCGCGCCGTCTCGGCGTGCTGTGGGAAGAGGATCTGTGCGATTTCCTCGATGTCACCATCGGCCTGTGGCGCCTGCAGGAAGTGATGCGCGAGATTGCCTGGGGCAGTCCGATCATCACGGGCCCGCTCAGCGCGCCGCGCCGTGCGCTGTTCTCGCCCATGCCCGGTGAGCAGCACAGTTTCGGTGCCACAATGGTGCACGAAGTCTTCGTCCGCGCGGCGTGGGACAGCGAGGTTCTTGTCGCACCCGACATGCGCCAGCTTGTCGCCAAAGTTGCCAACAAATCCTATGATCTCGTTGGCTTGACCGTCTCATGTGAAGTTACTACCGAATCCCTTGCAAGAACAATCAAGGCAATCCGCAGCGTGTCCATGTGCCAGGATGTGAGTATTCTCGTCGGGGGGCATGCGGTGAATGCCAATCCGGCGATGGCTCTCGAAGCTGGCGCTGATGGCTCGGCGGTTGATGCACCCGGGGCGCTCGCTCTCGCCAACCGTCTGGTAGGCGCTGCTGCGCACCGGACCGTGAACGCCGGCTAGGGCCGGCTTTTCCCATGGTAGAACCCGAACGCGCCCTTGCGGACAACCAGCCGTTTTACCGGTCGGAAGCCGCCTTTGACGGGATCGGCCCAGCCGATGCCCTGCGCCTCGTGCTCGCCGCGGGAGATGTCACGCTGTCCCTCGATCCCGAGGGGCATATCGTCGATGTCGCGGCAAACCGGCAGGATTTTCCCGGGTGTGACAGCTGGATAGGCCAGCATCTTGACGCGACCGTGACAGTAGAGAGCCGCGGCAAGGTCAAGGACATGCTGCAGATGGCGTCAGGCGATGCCGGCAATCGCTGGCGCCAGATCAACCACACCAGCCCGGCGGGCGATATTCCGGTCCGCTACATGATGATCGGTCTCGACGGCGGCAGGCGGCTGATCGCGGTCGGGCGCGACATGCGCAACGCCGTCGTGTTGCAGCAGCGCCTGCTTCAGGCGCAGCAGTCGCTCGAGCGGGACTACATGCGCCTGCGCCAGATCGAGACACGCTACCGCCTGCTGTTCGATCTTTCGTCCGAGCCTGTCCTGCTTGTCGAGGCTGATAGCCAGCGCATCCAGGAAGCAAACCCTGCCGCCCACGCCGCGCTTGAGGCCCGTCCGGGCAGCCTCGTCGGCACGAAGTTGTCCGGCCTAGTCGCGCGCAACTCGCGCGATGCGCTGATCGCCTATCTTGGCGCGGTGCTGACGACATCCGAGGTTTCGCCGCTCACGGTCGAGCTCGAGCGTGCGCGCCAGCAGTTGACGATCTCGGCCACCGGTTTCCGCCAGCTTGGCGGGCGCTACCTGCTTGTCCGCCTGAGTTCCGGCGCGACCCGCACGACCGAAGGCGCCGCCACCCTGCTCGATATCGTCGAGCGCATGCCCGATGCCTTCGTTGTCGCCAATTCCGACATGCGGATCATCGCGGCGAACATCGCTTTCCTCGAACTCGCGCGCGCGGCCTCGCTCGATCAGATCCGTGGCCGTCCGCTGGGCGAATTCGTCGGCCGGCCGGGCATCGATCTCGATCTGATCGAAAGCCAGCTCACCAAATACGGCCTTGCCCGCAACGTGAGCACTGTGGTTCGTGCCCGCGATTCGGAGCTGGAGGAGCCGGTGGAGCTTTCGGGCGTGCGCACCTCGGGCGACAACCCCTGCTACGGCTTCGCGATCCGCGAAATCGGTCGCCGTCTGCGTGATCTGCCGCCGACGCCGCTCGATCTGCCGCGTTCGGTCGAGCAGCTCACCGAACTGGTTGGCCGTGCCTCGCTCAAGGAAATCGTGCGCGAGAGCACGGACCTGATCGAGCGCCTCTGCATCGAAGCCGCACTGGCCTACACGTCGGACAACCGCGCGTCGGCTGCCGAAATCCTCGGCCTCAGCCGCCAGAGCCTCTATTCCAAGCTGCACCGCTACGGGCTTGGTAACCTGGTGGGCGAAAGCGAATAGCCTTCCGCACGCAAGTGTAAGAATCAATTGACACTTGTTGGTGTCAACCATACCCTCCGGGGTATGACGCAGCCTGCCACTTCGGCCCGTGCGATGCCCTCGGTAATCCGCCGCCCCGCCCCGCGCGATGTGCTGGAGCTTCTGAAGCCGATCACCTGGTTTCCGCCGATCTGGGCGTTCATGTGCGGCGTCGTTTCGTCGGGTCAGGCTGCATCGGGCCACTGGGTTCCGATCATCGCCGGCGGCTTGCTGGCCGGGCCGCTGGTCTGCGGCAACAGCCAGGCCATCAACGATTGGTTCGATCGCCATGTCGATGCCATCAACGAACCGAACCGCCCTATTCCCTCGGGCCGCATTCCCGGCCGCTGGGGCCTCGGGATCGCCTGCGCAGGCTCGGTCATTGCCTTTGCAGTCGGTGCTGCGCTCGGGCTCTGGGTCATGGTCGCGACGCTGGTCGGCCTCGCCGCTGCCTGGGCCTACAGCGCGCCGCCCTTCCGCCTCAAGGCGAGCGGCTGGTGGGGCCCGGCGCTCGTCGGCCTGACCTACGAAGGCCTGAGCTGGTTCACTGGCGCTGCCGTGATGACGAGTGCCTTGCCGCCCACACCGGTGCTGGTCGTGCTCGTGCTCTACAGCCTCGGCGCGCACGGGATCATGACGCTCAATGATTTCAAGGCCGTGGAGGGTGATCGCCAGACCGGCGTGCGCTCGCTGCCGGTCGTGCTCGGCGTTCGCAATGCCGCGCTGTTCGCCTGCGGGGTCATGGCGCTCGCGCAAGTGATCGTCGCCGCGTATCTCGTGCAGCATGGCCTCATGCTCTCGGCGCTGATCGTCGCGGCGGTGCTGGCGGTGCAGTTCGCGCTCATGCCGAAGCTGATCGCCGATCCTGCGGCGCGCGCGCCGTGGTATGGCGGCACCGGTGTCACGCTTTACGTCCTTGGCATGCTGGCGGCTGCCGGCGGCCTTGGCGGCCACTGGTGATGGGCTTCGGCTGGTTCTCGATCGTCCGTCTCGGCCTTGTCCAGGCTGCGATCGGCGCGGTGGTCATGCTGGCAACCTCGCTGCTCAACCGGGTCATGGTCGTCGAATACGGGATGGCCGCTGCCGTCCCCGCCGGGCTCGTCGCACTGCACTATGCGGTGCAGCTGGCGCGGCCGGTCTGGGGTCATGGTTCGGATCGCGGCCATGCGCGCACGCCCTGGATCATCGGCGGCGTGGCCGTGCTGGGCCTCGGCGCGATGCTCGCGGTGCTCGCCCTGCCGCTGGCGCCGCTTCCTGCCAACTTCCTGCTGTTGCTCGGTTTCGTGCTGATCGGCGCGGGGGTCGGTGCGGCGGGCACTTCGCTTCTCGCCTTGCTCGCTGCCGGAGTGGCTCCGCAGCGCCGCGCCGCTGCCGCTGCGGTCACGTGGATCATGATGGTCATGGGGATCGTCATTTCCGCCGGCACCGCAGGCGCGATGCTCGATCCCTTCTCATGGGGCCGGCTGGTGCAGGTCTCGGGCAGTATCGCGCTTGCCGCGCTCGTGCTCACCGTGGCCGCGACCTTCCGGCTGGAGCGGGGCGTGAGGGCGGCAGCACCCGAACCGGAACACCAGACCAGCCTTGCCGAAGCGCTGCGCGCCGTCTTCGCGGAAACCGCGGCGCGGCGCTTCACGGTCTTCGTGTTCCTCTCGATGCTGGCCTATTCGATGCAGGATCTCATCCTCGAACCTTTCGCCGGGATCGTCTTCGGCATGACGCCCGCGCAGTCGACCTCGCTTTCCGCCGTCCAGCACAGCGGGGTCCTGCTCGGCATGATCATCGCAGGCGTGGGCGGCAGCGCCTTTGCCGGGCGCGCTGCGGGTGAACTGCGCGGCTGGATCGCGGCAGGCTGCGTCGGTTCTGCGCTGGCGCTGGCCGGGCTTGCGGTTGGCGCAGGGGTCGGGCCGGGCTGGCCGCTTGCCGCCAATATCGGCGCGCTCGGCTTTGCCAACGGCGTGTTCGCGGTTTCCGCCATCGGCGCGATGATGAGCCTCGCGGGCAGCGGTTCCGGTGCCGATACCGGCGTGCGCATGGGCGTGTGGGGCGCCGCGCAAGGCATTGCATTCGGGCTTGGCGGACTGGCCGGCGCGGTCGGTGTCGATCTGGCGCGCCATGCCGAAAGTGACGGGCGCGCCTTCCAGACGATTTTTGCGGTCGAGGCCATGCTGTTCATGGCCGCGGCCGTGATGGCGGCGCGCATTGCAGCGCGGGGCGGGGCGATGACATTGCGGGAGGCGGAAGCATGAGCGGACCAGAATTCGACGTCGTGGTAGTGGGCGGGGGCCCCTCCGGTGCAACCGCTGCGGCTGATCTCGCGCGCATGGGCCATTCGGTCCTGCTGCTGGACCGGGCCGGACGCATCAAGCCCTGCGGCGGCGCGGTGCCCCCGCGCCTGATGGAAGAATTCGCTATTCCCGATAGCCTGCTGGTTGCCCGCGCAAGGTCTGCGCGCATGGTCGCCCCGTCTGATCGCGCGGTCGATATGCCGGTGGGCGAGATTGGCTATGTCGGCATGGTCGACCGCGACGTGTTCGACGAATGGCTGCGCAATCGCGCTTCCCAGGTGGGGGCAGAGCGCCGCACTGGGACGTTCGAGCGTATCGAGCGCGACAGCGCGGCAGGCGCCGTGGTCGTCTACCGCGAAAGCCGCTCCGGGCCGGAACTGCGCGCGCGGGCGCGGCTGGTGATCGGCGCGGATGGCGCCCGGTCCGGCGTCGCGCGCGATAGCCTGCCCGGCAGCGAAAACGTCAAGTGCGTGTTCGCCTATCACGAGATCATCAAATCTCCCGCCGCGAACGACCACGGGTTCGATCCCGCGCGCTGCGACGTGATCTACCAGGGCCGCGTCTCGCCCGATTTCTACGGCTGGGTCTTCCCGCATGGCGAGACATCGAGCATCGGCGTGGGCAGCGCGCACAAGGGCTTTTCGCTGCGAGGCTCGGTCGCATCGATGCGCCGCGAAATGGGGCTGGAAAACTGCGAGACCGTGCGCAGCGAAGGCGCGCCGATCCCCCTGAAACCCCTGAAGCGCTGGGACAACGGACGCGATGTGATCGTCTCGGGCGATGCTGCGGGCGTGGTCGCCCCGGCCTCGGGTGAGGGGATCTACTATGCGATGACTTGCGGGCGCCATGTCGCCAACGCGGCGCACCAGTTCCTCCTGACTGGCAAGCCCGCCGCACTGAGGGCCGCGCGCCGCACCTTCCTCAAGGAGCATGGCCGCGTCTTCTGGATCCTCGGGATGATGCAGTACTTCTGGTATTCCAGCGACAAGCGCCGCGAACGGTTCGTGGCGATGTGCGCCGATCCCGATGTGCAGCGGCTGACCTGGCAGGCCTACATGAACAAGAAGCTGGTCCGCGCCGATCCGCTCGCGCACCTCAGGATCTTCCTCAAGGATACCGCGCATCTCCTTGGTCTCAGGGCCGCACACCCTTGAAACGATCGAGTGGGAACAGGCCCTGGGGGCTGCCGATTGCCATCGCCGCCATCGCCGCGACCATCGTCGCCGGTGTCGGCGGCACGATGACCGATACGACCGGCTGGTACCAATCGCTGCACCTGCCCAGCTGGAACCCGCCGCCGCCCGCCTTCGGCATGATCTGGACGGTGGTGTTCACGCTGATTGCCGCCGCAGGGGTCAACGCCTGGCGCGCCGCGCCGGACAGCCGCTCCGCCGATACGCTGATCGGCCTCTTCGCGCTCAACGGTGCGCTCAACGTCAGTTGGACCGTGCTGTTTTTCCAGCTGCGCCGGCCAGACTGGGCCTTTGTGGAACTTTCGGTCCTGTGGTTTTCGATCATCGTGCTGATCGTGGCCTGCGCGCGCCATTCCCGCATCGCGGCGCTGCTCCTGCTGCCCTATCTCGCCTGGGTCACCGTCGCCGGCGCGCTCAACTGGCAGGTGATCCAGCTCAACGGGCCGTTCACGGGCTGACATGCCTGATCTCACCGCCTTGTTCGCCAGCGGCCACGCCGCCGATCTGGTCCTCGCCGTGCTGGCCATCGAAGCGCTGATCCTGCTGCGGGCAGGACGTAACGCCATCGATGTCGCGCTCCTCCTGCTTCCCGGCGCCTGCATGATGCTTGGCCTTCGTGCAGCACTTGTCGGCGACAGCTGGCCGTGGATCGCGCTGCCACTTGCGGCCTCGTTCCCGGTGCATCTGGCGGATCTGCTGCGGCGAGGGCGGTAGCGATCAGTAGATCGGCCTTGGATTCCAATGGGTGAGGCCTAGCAGGAACAGGCCCACTTTCCGCAAGGGGCCGGATGACGGGCTCCACCGGTTGATGAAGTGATAGCCCTGATCATCGGTTCGCTCGATGATCCATTGTGCTCCATCCATTCCGATCGTGCAGTCGCCGGTCTCGTCCGGCAAGTCCTCCTTGCCGAGCAAGGATACGAGCGCTTCAGCTTCATCCGCATCGAGCTTACGATTGGCGGTCTTGGCCACATGGCCCGGTTCGTATCCGCCTGCCCCGGAAAGCTGCTTGGCAGTCACCCGCCATGTATGGTCAGCGTCCTCTTCAACGCGGACGGTTATTCCCGGGTGAAAGCTGCGTAACCAAGTGAAGCGGATGACGCGCCTCGGCGTTCCACTGAGCGTAGCGGCATAGAGCGATGGTTCCTTGGCTGCCGCAAGCTGGGATGAAAACCAGTCCTGCTCAAGTTTGCCGAGGAACTCGATTGGTCTCGCTTCCGGACCATCATTCCAGGGACACGTAAAAGTCAGCTGGGCGTACCTTGGAGGGAAATAGGCTTCGCTGGCACAGGCCATGGCCGGCTGCATGAAGATCAGAAGCGGGAGAAGCGAGATTCGCGGCATCCCGGTATCATTCCAGATGTGGATCGGTTTGTAACGCAGTCCCAGAAAACCCCTCCCGCCTGCGGGAGGGGTTTGGGGTGGGCAAGCGGCCAATCCGGACGCTGGTGACCAGCCCGCCACCCAAAAGAAAACCCCCGCGATTCCGAGGAACCGCAGGGGCCAGGTATTCCGCGCCGGTTGCGAGCGCGGGGGTGTTGGTTTGCCTTACGGCATCTTGGTCGGTGCCGCGGCCGGAGCCGGGGCTGCCGCTGCGGTGACCATCGGAGCGGTCGGGTGCAGGGCCGGGTAGTCCTTGACCATCGAGACACCGCCCAGAGGCTTGTTGATGCCGCGGTGGCAGGTGGTGCAGTTCACCTTCAGCGGATCGCCTTGCGGGCCCAAGCGGTGCTTGGGGAACACGCCGGCAAGCGAGCCGATGTATTCGCCGTTGATGTCACGCACCATCCGATAGCCGTACCAGGCGCCGACGCGCTTGGGGGTGCTCATGTTCCAGGCCTGGAACGAGCCGGCGTTGTGGCAGAACGTGCAGTTCACGCCGAGCGCCGTCGAGGTGTGCATCATCAGGCTGTAGGTGCCTTCAGCTTCCATCGTCGTGGTCTTGTTGGCCGTGGCCGGATACTTCGAAGGATGGCTGTAGGTCGTCTGCACCCGGATCGGAGCGGAGTTGCTGTCGAGCAGGTACTTGGCAAACGCGGCGTTCGGCAGCGACGAATAGGCCGTTGCGATCACCGGCTTGTTCTGGCCGTGGAGGTTGCCCAGGATGGTGTCCGGGTTGCCCTTTGCCGGCAGCGCCCAGTTCTCGGTCGGCACGGCCTGGCCACGGTGGCAGGTATAGCAGGTGACGCCGGTCTGCTTCACGTGGCCGGTCCAGCCCGTGTTGATCTTCCGGGTCATCTGCAGCATCCGGCGCGCCACCTTCTTGGTGTAGAGCTCGTCGGAGGCCATGTTGGCCGGGTTGTGGCAGTAGTTGCAGCCTTGCTCCGGTGCGATCCACTGCGTGATCGCGGCCATCGTGTAGCTGAACTCGTCTTCCGAGATGTCGCCCAGAACCTGAACGTTCTGGTACGCTTCCTTGGCAGGACGGCCACCCGGCTTGGGCGGATCATAGGGCGGCGGCGGCACGACATTGATCGGATCGATCTTCTTGTTCGCCGCAGCGAGCGTGATCTGATCCATGCCGGTGCCGCGATAGCCGTATTGCTTGGCGGACTTGGTTCCCACCTGGCAGGCGCTGAGCAGCGCCGCGCCGATGACCACCGCGCCGAGGCGCAGCATGAGGTTCGGTTTCATGGTCACTTGCTCCCCAATGCCGGGTCAACGACCCCAGTGGACGGGTAAGCCGGCGCGTAGTGGTGCTGCTGAGCCCACAGGTACCAGTTGTCGACAACGGTGCCGGTCAGAAGGATGCCGATGCCGCCGGTCAGCGTGGTCAGCACAGCGAACCACCACGCCCAGCGGTGGATCGATTCCATCGTGGCGTTGAAGCCCATGGTCCAGCGCCAGAACAGGGCAGCGCGCTCCGATGCGGTACCGCGATCGGTGATCTGCTCGATTTCGCGCTCACCGCCGTACCGGCCGACTGCCAGGATGGTTGCGCCGTGCATCGCGAAGAGCAGGGTCGAGCCATAGAGGAAGGCGATCGAGAGGGCGTGGAACGGGTTGTAGAACAGGTTGCCATAGCGGATCGAGAACGCGGCGGTCCAATCCAGGTGCGGGAAGATGCCGAAGGGCACCGCTTCAGACCAGCTGCCCATGAAGGCGGGCCGGATGAAGCCGAGCACGAGGAACAGCCAGATCGCCGACATGAACGCCCAGAACACGTGGGTGCCCATGCCGAGAGCCCGGGCCCGGCGGTAGGTGCGGATTGCCCACAGCAGTACCGAGAGCGTCAGGAACATGCCGGCCATGATCCACCAGCCGCCCTTGGCGAGCGGAACGATGGGGGAGAAGCCGTATTCCGGCCCCGGCGGCTCGAGGCTGAGCCAGGGCAGCATGCGCACGAACTGGATCGGGTTCCAGTTCACCGAGGCCATCATGTTGAGACCGATGATCTCGAACGCGATGAACCCGCACATGATCGAGAGCAGGCCGGTCCAGCCGAGGTAGATCGGGCCGAGCTGGGCCTGACCGAAGCGGCCGAAGAGGTGGTTGAAACCGACGGCTGTGCCGCGCGGATCACTGCCGGGCTTCATCGCAATGCCCATTTCGGGGGCATGGCTGAGCTGAACCTGGGTGAAGATATTCTGGTAAGCCATGGCTAGTCCTCCTTCACGACCAGATCGGCAGGTTGAGCCACCAGTTCCACCATTCAGGCCAGCCCTTGGTCCACAATGGGCCGCTGATGATGATGCAGACCGCGCTCCAGAAGCCGGCGTTGAGCGCCAGCAGCAGGCCCAGGCGGTGGATGCCCAGGGTGCCGATCGAGTAACCGATCAGATCGCGGAAGAAGGTGTCTTCATACTCCGGCGTCTTGACGGTCTCGCCCTCTTTCGGGTTGACCGCGGACAGCACCAGCGCACCGTGCAATGCAAGCGCGAGGCAGGTGGTGAAGAAGAAGCTCACCGCCAGCATGTGCGCCGGATTGTAGTGGAAGTGCAGGTACTGGTAGCCGGTGTTCGACACCCAATCGAGGTGGCTGAAGATCCCGTACGGGAAGCCGAAGTGCCAGGCACCCAGCAGCACGGGACGGATCACCACCAGCGAAACGTAGGCGAAGATGGCGAAGCCGAAGGCGACGGGCACATGATAGCCCATGCCGAGCTTGCGGCAGATCTCGACTTCGCGAAGTGCCCACGAAACGAAGGACACGATCGCGCAGACGGTGATGACCTGCCAGAAGCCGCCCTCACGCAAGGGCGCAAAGCCCAGGCCATATTTGAGGTCAGGTGGCGCGATCGAAATCAGCCACGGGTTCCACGTGCCGCCCTGCGAGGCGCAGTAGAAGATGAGAGCCGTTCCGAGTGAGGCGAAAATCGCCGTAATCACTCCGAAAAAGCCAACGTAGAACGGGCCGACCCAAAAGTCGAAAAGGTCCCCGCCGATCAACGTGCCTCCGCGCACGCGATACTTTCGCTCGAAACTGAGGAGCGCCAT
>CANGJI010000079.1 GCA_947454135.1 Sphingomonadaceae bacterium | reverse complement strand
TTGCCCGATTCGTCCTCGATGCGGATCGCGACGGGAACCTGGTTGAAGGTCTCGTTGTAAGTGCGCCCGTCGATCGACCAGCGCGTGGCAAGGCCGGGGCGGGTGAGGTTGGCGAGCGCGATCTCCACGCCGGCGTCGGCAGCGGCGGAGAGACGGGCGTTGGTCGTCTCCGCCTCCAGCGTATCTAGCCGCGCGGCGGTGGACGACGCGGCTCCGGCAGCGATCGCCGCCATGACGCCGATGCCTGCCACGACGGCGAGCATGGCATAGCCGCGATCGTTGCCGCCGCGCATCATCAGGGGATCTTGCCCTTGGTCTTGAATGGTTCGACCGACTGGATCTTGGCGCGCAGTTCCTCGGTGATCGCGGTCATGTCCTCTGGCGTGCGCAGCACATGGGGCTTGATCAGGATGATCAGTTCGGTGCGCTTCTGCGAGTTGTCGTTGTTGCCGAACAGCAGCCCGCCCAGCACCGGAACGCGCGAGAGGATCGGCAAGCCGTTCTTGCCGAAGCTCTTGTTGTCGCGGAACAGGCCGCCCAGCGCGATGACCTGCCCATCCTGCACCGAAACCGTGGTGGCGACGCGGCGGGTGGTGATCGTCGGCGAATTGGTCACCCCGCTCTTGGTCGGCTGGACGTCGCTCACTTCCTGCGAGACATCGAGGAGGACCGCACCGCTCGCGTTGACGCGTGGGGTGATCTTGAGGATCACGCCGGTATCGCGGTACTCGACCGTGTTGGCGGACAGGAGGTTGCCGGTGCTGCTGCCGCCTCCCAGCGGCGTGATCTGCTGCGCCAGCACGGGCACCTGATCGCCCACCTGCAGTGCGGCGGTCTGGTTGTTGAGCACCATGAGCTTGGGCGCGGAGACGACCTTGACCGTGGTGCGCTGCTCGAGCGCGTTGAGCGTCGCGCTGATGTCGTTGTTGTTGGAGTAGAAGTAGGAGAAGCCGGGGAAGTTGCGCGTCGGCTCGCCCGTGGTGCCTTCGCTGAGCGCGAAGTTCGATTGGCCGGTCTGGAAGTTCCACTGTACCCCGTAGCGCAGCCCGTCGTTCAGCCCGACTTCGGTGATCGCGGCCTCGATCATCACCTGCAGCGGCGGCACGTCGAGCTTGCGCAGGGCATCCTCGACGATCGCGTAATCATGGCCCGAGCCGTAGACGACGACAGCGTTGTTCACCTCGTCGGCGGAGATGCGGACCTTGAGGGCACCGCTGCCGCCGCCGCTGTCCGGCGCGGCGCTGCCGGGCGAGGAAGGTGCGGGGAGCGGGTGCGAAGGCCCGGCCTGGCCCGGCGCGTTGTCTGGTCCCCCGCGCTGGTCCTGCGCGAAAGGATCGGGGTTCTCGGCCAAGGCAGCCGCCCCGCCGATGCCGAAGGTGGCGTTGATCGTCCGCACCAGATCGCGCGCGCGGCTGTTCTGCACGCGGTAGACATAGAGCCGCGCCTCGTTGCTGGTGCCTTCGCGGTCGAGCACTTCGACCCAGCGGCGGACGTCCTCGAGGTACTGCTTCTGCGCGCTGATCGCGATCACGCCGTTGATGCGTTCCATCCCGATCAGCCGCACCAGCCCGCGCGTCGGCGCGTCGGGCGCGTTGATCAGCTTGTCGAGCTCGGGCACGATCAGTCGGCTGTCGAGATGCTCGGGCACATAGAGCGCGAAGGACATCGAGCGCAGCCAGTTGACATCGAACTGGGCGATCACTTCGTGCACGCTCTTGCGCTGGGCTTCGGTGCCCGCGATCACGAGCGCGTTCTGGGTGGGATCGACGGACTGGACTGCGCCGGGCACCACGCTGTCGAGCAGCTTGCGCAGTTCGTCGGCATTGGCGAATTGCAGGCGGACCGTCTCGCTGCCGAAGCCGCGATTGGCGAGGAATTCGGTGCCGCGCGCCTTGGCCGCTTCCACCGTCATGATCCGGTAGCCGGTGCCTTCCCACACCATCGCGAGGTTCGCCTTCTTCAGCGAGGCTTCGAACAGATCGAGCAATTGCTGGCGGCCCACCGGCCCGGCCGTGGTCAGCCCCACGTCGACATCACCGTCGAGGCTCACGGTATAGGGAATGCGCAGCGTGTCGCGCAGCACGATCTGCGCGAGGGTGCGCACGTCGGCGCTCGGGATGGTGAACTCGATATTGCCCTTGGGCGCGGCGCGCTGGCTATCGCCGGGAAGTGCCGGCGCGGGTTCGCTGCCGCCGATGAGGGCGGTGGTCACGCCTTCGGGGCGCGGGGTGGGTGAGGGCGGCGTGGCAGGCAGCGCGCGCTCGACCGGCTGGACGGCAGCCTTCGGCGCGCAGCCCGCGATGGCGGCGGCGAGCGCGAGGGCCGAGAGTCCGGCGAGATGGATCGTGGTGTGCTTGGTCACTGGGTACTCTCGCTTTCGCTGTAAGCTGCGGCAGGCCCGCCCGCCGGTGCGCCGGCGCCAAAGCCGATGCGCGTGATACTGCCGTTCTTGCGCATCAGGGCCGCCTGCGCCTCGATCCGAAGGAGCTGCCAGCCCCGATAGCTGCCGCCGGGCGCAAGCCGCAGGACGCGGCCGTCCTCGTCGCGCAGCAGCAGGGCTTGTGCCCGCCCGACCCGCAAGGCGCCGAGCACGAAGGTGCCGTCGAGCGGGCCGACGGGCCTGAGCGCGACGACGCCCGGAGCAGCAGGATCGAGCGCCGCAGCCTGCGCCCCGAGGATGCGCAGCGGCGAGAACAGCGAGGCGCGCCCGGCAAGGTCAGGCGCGGTGACTTCGGCAATCGCGGGAAGGCGCCGGTCTGGCGCGTGCCACGCGCCTGCCGACGCCGCCTGCGTCCCTTCGCCTTGCGGCAGGACAAGCTGCAGCGCCAATCCCGCCAGCAGCACCAGCGTTAGCCCCGCAGGGAGCAGCGCACCGTTTTCCCTATCGGGCCGGTACGAAAGGAGCCGTTGCTTCAAGTCTGACATCGAGGAGGTCCGATCTGGAATTGGTCAGCGCATCGTCTGCGATCACGAGGAGGGTATCGACCGCAAGCGCGGGCTTCAGGGCATTGAGGCGGGCGAGCAGGGCGGCCAGCTGCTTGTGGCTCAGCCGCACATCGATGGCGGCGCGGGCCCAGCCTTGCTCCGTGGGCATGGCTTCGGAGGTCTTGATGTCACCGCCGGTGTCCTGCGCGGCGGTTTCGATCCGCTCGCGCAGCAGCTCGCCTGCTTCCTCGGCATCGGGGGCGGCCATGAACAGGGCGCGCATTTCGCCAGTCTGGCGCTCCGCCTCTGCCTCAAGGGCAGCAAGCGAGCGGATCCGCTGCTCCCCGGCATGGAGGCTTTGCACCAAGGCATCGCGCCGCGCCGCGCGCTCGGTAAAACCCGAGACGAGGGGAGAGATAACCAGCGTAAGCACCAGCGACACGGCCAGCAGCAGGATCAGGACGGCGACGAGCTTGCGCTCGCGCGGAGAAAGCGGCCTCATGCGCCGCCCTCCGCACGCGGGATCAGCACGAGATCGAACGGCCGCCCGCTCCCGGTGTCAGCGAGCGCTTCGGCCCGGTTCACGCGCACGCTGGCAAACAGGCCAGACGCCTTGAGTGCCGCGGCGACATTGACCCCCGGCGCGGCATAGCCGGCAAGGTGCAGCGTCTTCCCGTCCCATTCGAACCGCTGGATCCACGCCCGTTCAGGCAGGACGCTGCCGACGCTTGCCATAAGCCGCAGCGGCTGGTGCGCGGTGCGGCGGGTATTGAGCGCCTTCACCAGTCGCGCATTGCCGATAACGCGGTCCTCGATTCGCCGCACGACGCCCAGCGCGGGCGCCTGTGCATCGACCAGCGCCTGCAGGCTCGCCACCTGCTGCTGATCGCGCAGCACGGCTGTGCCGAGGTTGAGCAGCACCAGCACTGCCACCACGCTCCACCAGCGGCGCGCGGCGGCAGGGCGCGGCGGCAGCAGTCCGGCAGTCCGCATCGCGGGCGCCAGATCGAAATCGAGCTGCTCGCCGCCTGCATCGAGCGGGCCGATCCGCGCGGGAGCCACACCGGCAGTGCGCGCCGCCTCGGCAATCTCGCGTGCGCGGGCGATCGGCAGCGCGCCAACCTGCACGCGCACCATGTCTGCTGCGCCGTCGGCGTTCTCCGCCGGGCCCAGCGTGCGGATGCCGATCACGATGCTGTCTGCCGGCACCGGCATGATCCGATCCGCATCGAGCGCGATCATCGCGGCGAGGTCTGCCTGCGGCAGGCGCGGCAAGGTGAGGGTGCGCACGAGGCAAAGCTCGTGCGGGATCACCAGCGTATCGACGCCCGTGCGGCTGGCCGCGATCACCGTGCCGTGTTCATAGCGGTGCCACGCCTTCAGGCCCCGACCGCGGACGAGGCCCGAAGGAAGCAGGTCTTCCAGTTCGCGCAGCCACCAATCGAAGCCGCCCCGCGCCATGCGGGCCAGTGTGGTCATGTCCGAATTGAGCAGTTCGGAGAGCGTCATTCCGCGTCTCCGCAATCAAGGCTCTGGCCGTCATTCTGGCAGGGGAGGCGCACGCCGCTCAGCGGGCGCACCAGGAGCATCGGCCAACTGCGCGGATCGCCCTCGGCAAAGCCCAGACGCACGCGCACGAGCTTGGGCGGCTGTGCGCGGCCCAGCCAGCTGCCCTGCCACGCGTCGCGCCCGGTCGCGCGGTCGGTGCCGTAATAGGCGATCTCCAGCCAGCGCACGCCGCCAAGCAGGGGCGCTGCGTTCCAACCGGCGACGCCCGGCGCGCGCAGGTCGTAGCCCGCCAGCAGCGGAACGCTGTAGAGCACGAGATCGCCGCGCTCTGTGCGCCGCAAACGCAAGGCCTGAAGCTGGTGCGCGCCATCGGCAGCGAAGCCGGGCGCGGTGAAAGTCAGCTCGTGCGCGCTCCCCATGACCGCGATCGTATCGCCGAGGCCGCGCGGATCGATCATCGTGCGCATCTGCTCGATCCGCGCACGGAGCGCGGTCTGTGCCGATACGATCTGCTCAGCCGCATCGCCCTGCCGCTGCGAGGAGCCGTCAAGCCGCGCAATCAGGTTCACCACCGCCGCGATCAGGGCGGAGATCATCGCGAACAGCGCAAGCGCCACGAGCATTTCAGCCAGCGTGAAGCCGCCTTCGTGCCGGTCCGGATGGGGGAGGGCGGCCGCGCTCATTGCCGTGCCTTGAGCGAAGTGAGCCGCGCCAGAACACGCCCAGTGGCGGCATCGCGCACGGCGACGCTCACCTGCTGGAGCGCAATGCCGTCCCCCGCCGCATCGCGATAGGGCTCGCTGCTGACAGCCCACGCCAGGTGGCCATCGGTCCCGCGTGGTGCGATGGGTGAGCCCGGCCCCGGCACGCTTGCTGCGGCGAGCACCGAACGGGCGAGCAGCAGGGCCTGCCGCTGCTCTGCCGCCACGGTGGCGGTGCGGCCCATCTGCCATACGCTATCGAACACGAGCGCCGCCATCAGCGCCGCGATGGCGAGGGCTACCAGTGCCTCGACCATCAGGAATCCGCGCTCGCCGGGATCGGGCTTCATGGCTCAGCCCCCATTTCCGGGAAGTGTCGCCGCCAGCAAGCGGCCTCCTGCGCGCGATACTTCGAACGCTGCCGCATCGCGCCCCGTGCCGAGCACCAACTGGCCGCCGGTCGTGCTGCCATCGGGATAGAATGCGATGGTCTGCGGGCGGACGGCGAGACGCAGTTGGCGCGCGGGATCGACGGTGATCTGCCGCTTGCCGCCGATCAGAAGCACGGTCGCGCTCTGATCGGTGCGCAGTGTTACGGGCGCGCCGCTGCGCAGTGCCGCCGCCCGCGCCGCCTCGACAGCTGCGGCAAGGTTTTCGCGCGCCAGGCGCTGGCGCACGGCAAAGCGCGCGGTATCGACCTGCGGATAGAGCAGCGCGGCAATCAGCCCCGTGATCGCCAGCACTACGAGCACTTCGAGCAGCGTGAAGCCGCTCTCGGCGTGAGGGGGGAGGGAGGAGGCAGCGGCGGGGTGCATGGCCTACCAGTTGCCGAGGTCCTTGGCCTCACCCGTGCCGCCTTCGGCATTGTCCGAACCCAGCGTGTAGATGTCGATCTCACCGTGCCTGCCGGGATTGGCGTAGCGATAGGGATTGCCCCAGGGATCGGTGAGCGCCGCCGTGTTGGGCAGGTAGGGGCCCCGCCATTCGGCCATGCCCGGCGGCTGGGTGACGAGCGCCTGGAGCCCCTCCTGCGTTGACGGGTAGCGGCCCGAATCCAGCCGCAGCAGCTTCATCGCGGCATCGACGTTCTTGACCTGAATGGCCGCAGTCTCGCTCTTGGAGCTCGACAGGTACTTGATCACCTGCGGCCCGACGATTGTGTAGAGCAGGGCGAGAATGGCGAGCACCACCAGCAGTTCGAGCAGGGTGAAGCCATTGCGGGCGGGAACAGACTTCCGGATCTTCATTGCGCCACCGCCAGATCGTTGAAACCGAGGATTGCCGAGAGGATCGAGGCGACGATCGCTGCGACCAGCACGCCGAGCGAGACGACGACGACCGGCGTCGCCACCGCGATCACTCGCTCCAGCTGCATTTTCACATCGCGGTCGAGCACCGTGCCAAGCCGCGCCAGCATCGGGCCGAGCTGCGAGGTTTCCTCGCCGGTGCGGATGAAGCTGAGCGCCAAGGCGGGGAGTACGCGCCGTTCGGCCAGCGGCGCGGCAAGCCCGCCGCCCTGCCGCACGATATCCGTCACTTCCGCGATTCCGGCGTTCATGTGGCGGTTGCTCACGGTGCGGCGGGCAAGCGCCAGCGCGGTGGGCAGCGGCACCCCGCCGTCGATCAACGCGCCGAGGCTGCGGGCAAAGCGCACCGTTTCGATATGGCGGATGAGCTTGCCGATCTGCGGCACGTCGAGGATGGCGCGGTCGAGCCATGCCTTGCCGGCGGGACGGGCGAGCGCGGCCCGGGCGGCGATAGCGCCCGTCGCCAGCACCGCCAGGATGGCAAGCCCATGCGCGCGCACGAACTGGCTCGCCCCCATTACTAAGCGCGAGGCGGCGGGCAGCTTGCCCGGCGGCGCAGAGGCAAACAGTCCTTCGAACTGCGGGATGACGAAGAGCAGCATGAGGAGGATGACGCCGAGCGCGATGACCGCGAGCACCGCAGGGTATGTCATCGCCGAGAGGATCTGGCGCCGCTGCTCGTCCGCCTGCTCGAGCATTCCGGCAAGGCGGGTGAGGGCTTCGCCCAGCTTGCCGTTTGCTTCGCCCGCCTCGGTCATCGCGGGGGCAAGGCCGTGGAAGAGATCCGGCTGGGCGGCGAGCGCGGCAGACAGCGGCTTGCCCTCGCGCACGGCCACCAGCACTTCGCCAAGCCGTGCGCGCAGGTGCGGCTGGGTGACGTTTTCGACCGCGATGGCCAGCGCGCGGTCGAGCGGAAGGCCTGCCTGAAGGAGGACGCCGAGTTCGGCAAAGACGTTGGTTACGAGGCGCGGGTCCGGTTTGCCGCCACGGCCGCGAGCCGCCGCCGCGCCAGACTTCGGCTCGGCCACCTCGATCGGCCGCATGCCCGATTTGCGCATGGCCGCGATAGCATCCTCGCGGCTCGCCGCTTCGATCTGGCCGGAAACGGCGGACCCGCTGGCAGCAAGCGCCCGGTACTGGAAGGTCGCCACGCCGCTCAGTCCTCACTCGCGACGCGCAGCACTTCTTCGAGCGCGGTGAGGCCAAGCTGCGCCTTGGCGATGCCGTCTGACCGCAAGGCGCGCAAGCCTGCGCGCAGGCCCGCGTCCGCGATGGCCCGCGTATCGGCCCGGTGCAGGATCAGGGCGGCCAGTTCGCGGTCGATGGGCAGGAATTCGAACACTGCTATGCGTCCGGCATAGCCCGAACCTTTGCACTGCGGACAACCCACCGGGCGGTAGAATGTGGTGGCCCCGCCGTTCGGCACGGCGATGCCAAGCTGTTCGAGGAGCGCGGGATCAGCCTCGTACGGCTCGCGGCAATGGGTGCATAGCCGGCGCACCAGCCGCTGCGCGAGCACGCCCTTGAGCACCGAGGAGAGCAGGAACGGCTCCACCCCCATGTCGAGCAGGCGCGTCACTGCGCCCGCCGCCGTGTTGGTATGAAGCGTGGAGAGGATCATGTGACCGGTGAGCGCGGCCTGGACCGCGATCTGGGCGGTCTCGGTGTCGCGGATTTCGCCGACCATCATCACGTCGGGGTCTTGTCGCAGGAAAGAGCGCAGCGCGGAGGAGAAGGTATAGCCAATCGCGGGATTGATCTGGCTCTGCATCACGCCGGCGAGACGGTATTCGATCGGGTCTTCGATCGTCATCAGCTTGCGTTCGCGCGCATTGAGGTGGGCAAGCGCGGCGTAGAGCGTCGTCGTCTTGCCCGAACCGGTCGGCCCCGTCACCAGCATGATGCCGTGCGGCTGCGACAGCGCGGCAAGGAACCTCGCTTCGAGGTCAGCGTCGAAACCCAGCGCCTTCGGCTCCAGCGCGAGGTTCGCGCGGTCGAGGATGCGCATGACGACGCTTTCGCCGTGAATCGAGGGCGCGGTCGCCACGCGCAGGTCTATCTCGTGCCCGCGCACCGTGAGGCGCAGGCGACCATCCTGCGGCAAGCGGCGCTCGGCGATGTTGAGGCCTGCCATGACCTTGATGCGGCTGACCACCGGCGCGCGCATCGCGGGTGGGCACGCCTGCATGTCGCGCAGCATGCCATCGATGCGGAAGCGCACGGCGAGACGGTCCTCGGTCGGCTCGAGATGGATGTCGGACGCGCGGGCATCGACAGCATCGGCGATCAGACGGTTGACCGCGCGGATTACCGGCGCGTCGCTCACGAGGTCCTTCAGCCGCTCGAGATCGCCTGCGTCGACCTCGTCCTCCACTTCGATGGCGGTGTCCGTGCGGTAGAGCCGGTCGATCGCGGCATCGATATCGCCGCCGCGGGCGACGCAGCGCTCAACCCTGCGGCCAGTGGCGAAGGCAATCCCCTCCACCGCCTCATGATCGAGCGGGTTGGCCATCGCAACCAGCACGGACGCGCTGTCTGCGCTGAGCGGCAGCGCCCGGCGATCGCGCAGGAACGGGGCGGAAACCTCGGGAACGGTTGCGATTGCGGCCGGAAAGCTGGCCGCATCGACCAGCGGCAGGCCCAGCACGCGGGCCAGTGCACCGGCCAGCGCGTCTTCCGAGATCAGGCCCAGCCGGGTGACGATCTTGTCGAGCGTTTCGCCGGTTTCAGCCTGAACCAGCCGCGCGCGCGCCAGCGCTTCGTCTGGCATTCCGGCTTCGCGCCGCAGGATCGCGACGAGACTTTCGGATGGATCAGAGGGCAGGGAAGTCAGTCCGGCTGACTGCATGGGCGAGATCTCTGCTTCGGCAGCTGGTCCGGCATGATCCATTCGGGAAGCAAGGGATTCAGCGGAGTCGGTCACGGATCATGGTGCCTTGCGCGGTTTGCCGCCTGATCTGCGACCGGGGATCCTGCAGCGGCAGCGACGATGTGCAGCAAGTAACATGTCCGTTCCCCCCACACGCACCGCGTTGTACCCCATCGCCCGCGCCGCTTCGCACTGAAACTTGGCCGAAAACGCACCTTTCCGCAACATGCGCGAGCACGACCCATCGCGCAGCCGGTGCATAGGCCCGGCTGGATCAGCCGCCCGCTCTGCTCCTCGGACCGAATGTCCCGAAGATGGGCCGGATCAACTGTAATTCAGCGCTTCGGTGCAGGGCAGGGGCGGCCTTGGCCTCTCCCGCCGCCGTCGTTCAATCAGCCCCTTGCGCGCCCAGCGCGCTGATCACGCGGGTGATCTCTTCCCCGGGGATCGCGCCTTCGGTCATCGCCAGCTGCCCGGTACGATTGTCCCGCACGACGATGGCAGGCGTGCCGGTGACCCCGGCGGCATTGGCGGCGCTGTATTCCTGCGCCAGCGCCTGCACGGTTTCGGGCGCATGGACGCAGGCATCAAGCGCAGCCATGTCGCGCACACCGGCGTCCTTAGCCAACGTCTCGACACCGGTTCCGGTCGCATCGGGCAGACCGGCGCCGTTCGTCCGGGTGAGCTCCATGTAGCGATCGAGGAAGCGGTAGTATCCCGCCGGCGCAGTCTGCCTCGTGACGCACAGCGCTGTGGCTGCCGCGACAAACGCCGCCCGCCCATGCATCGGTAGCGGCAGCAGGCGTACCGCAAGGTTCACCCGGCCGCCGCTCGCGTCGACGACCTTTTCGGGCGTCCGCCCCAGCATCTTGCAATAGGGGCATTCGGGATCGAGCCAGACGATCACGCTGAAGTCGCTCGCCGGATTGCCGTAGACCGGTTCGCGCGAGGCATCGACCGGCGCTACCTGACCCGCGCCGTGCCAGATCGAACCCGCATCGCCAGCAGCGGCGGCTGGCGATGCGGCTACCGCTGCAAGGGCTGCTGCCGCCAGAAGCGGACGGGTAAGGGCGTGGCGGATAGACTGCATTGGCGGGCCTTCGGCTGAACTGGGGGAGCGACATGACAGCGGAAAATCGCCAATCCTGTTCAGCATAGGCTCCGATTTCGCTCTAGGCAATTTGCCGCGGTCTTGTATATCCCGGGATATAGCTGACTGGAGCCGTCCTTGCTGTCTCTGCGCCTTTCCCTGCCCCTGCTGCGCCAAATCCGACATGGCCTTGCCGCCTGCGTCCTGCTGCTGGCGGCGGTTGCTTCCCCGGTGCAGGCGCAAGGCCGCGGGCCGCTCGTGCTGGCAGCGGCCAGCCTGCAGGAGGCGCTGACCGCCGCGGCGGACAGTTGGGCAAGGAAGGGGCACGCGCGGCCCGTTCTGTCGTTTGCGGCGTCTTCAGCGCTTGCTCGCCAGATTGCAGCCAAGGCTCCGGCAGACCTGTTCTTCTCCGCCGACCAGGAGTGGATGGACTATGTTGCCAGCCGCAATCTGATCGTCTCGGCCACCCGCAACGATCTGCTGACCAACCGCCTCGTGATCGTTGCCCCGGTACGCAGCACCGTGAGCCTTGCGGTTCGGCCGGGTTTTCCGCTCGCCGCGGCACTGGGCGGCGGGCGGCTCGCGCTGGCCGATCCCGATGCGGTTCCCGCCGGTCGCTATGCCAAGGATGCGCTGACCCGGCTCAAGGTCTGGCCCAGCGTTGAAGGCAGCATTGCGCGGGCCGAGAACGTGCGGGCTGCGCTGGCGCTGGTCGCACGCGGTGCCGCGCCGCTCGGCATCGTCTATGCCACTGATGCCCGGGCGGAGAGTGCGGTCCGCGTCGCCGGGTGGATCCCGGTGACCTCCCACTTGCCGATCGTCTATCCGCTTGCCCGCCTTGCCTCTTCGACCAACCCCGAGGCCGAAGGCTTCCGCCGCTTCCTCGTCTCGACCGAAGGCAAGGGCATCTTCCGCCGTTACGGCTTCGGCACGCGCTGAGCTTGGGCGGCTTCGGCATGGGCATGACCGCCGAGGAATGGGGCATCGTCCTGCTCTCGCTGCAGGTCAGCCTCGCGGCGATTGCCGGCGCGCTGCCGCTGGCGTTCCTGCTCGCGTGGGTGCTGGCGCGGCTGCGGTTTCCAGGCAAGATCCTGCTCGATGGCCTGGTCCACCTGCCGCTGGTGCTGCCACCCGTGGTGATCGGCTGGCTGCTGCTGATCGCGTTCGCGCCGGACGGGCCGGGCGGGCGCCTGCTGGCCGTGTTCGGGCTGAGCGTACTGTTCCGCTGGACGGGTGCGGCCATCGCCGCTGCGGTCATGGCACTGCCGCTGATGGTGCGGGCGATCCGCCTCAGCCTCGAAGCGGTCGATCCCCGGCTCGAGCAGGCTGCGCGGACGCTGGGGGCGGGCCCATTGCGAACCTTCATGACGATCACTCTCCCGCTCGCAGCGCCCGGCGTGCTGGCTGGGGCGGTGCTGGGCTTCGCGCGTTCGCTGGGCGAGTTCGGGGCCACGATCACCTTCGTGTCGAACATCCCGGAGGAGACCCGCACCCTGCCGCTGGCGATCTATGCAGCGTTGCAGCTGCCCGGCGGGGATAGCGCGGTCTGGCGGCTGGCGCTGATGGCCATCGTGCTCTCGCTCGGCGCGCTGGTGGCGTCCGAGGCGCTGACCCGCTCTTCCGGGAACGGCAGGGGCAGCCATGTCCTTTGACATCGATGTGACCCTCAGGCGCGGGGAGCGAACGATTGCCTGCCGCTTCGCTGCGCCGGCGGGGATCACCGCGCTGGTCGGTCCGTCGGGTGCGGGCAAGTCGAGCGTGCTGGAGGCGATTGCCGGCCTGCTGCGGCCTGCGTCGGGCCGCATTGTGGTCGGCGATGAGGTGCTGTTTGACAGCGCTTCGGGCGTGGACCTCCAGCCAGAGCGCCGCGCCTGCGGAATGGTGTTTCAAGACCTGCGTCTGTTTCCGCACCGCCGCGTTCGCGACAACCTGCTCTACGGCTTCAGGCTTGCGCCTCCGGACCGGCACTTCATCAGTATCGATGAAGTTGCC
This sequence comes from Sphingomonadaceae bacterium, assembly GCA_947454135.1. GTDB lineage: Bacteria > Pseudomonadota > Alphaproteobacteria > Sphingomonadales > Sphingomonadaceae > Novosphingobium. The sequence goes on along the minus strand of CANGJI010000079.1, from coordinate 2,480 downwards.
GCCTTCCTCGATATCGCGCCGCTGCTTGGCCGCCGCCCGCGCACGCTTTCGGGCGGCGAGGCGCAGCGTGTCGCGATCGGCCGCGCGCTGCTGTCGGGCCCCCGTTTCCTGTTGATGGACGAGCCGCTCACCGCGCTCGATGTCGCGCGGCGCGAAGCGATCATCGCGGTGATAACGCGCATTCGCAGCGAACTGGCGCTGCCCATCCTGCTGGTGAGCCACGACCGCGCGGATGTCGCGCGGTTGGCGGATCAGGTGGTGGAACTGCTGCCCTAGATTTCCAGCTGACTGCCGAGTTCGATCACGCGGTTGGTCGGCAGGCGGAAGAACACCATCGCGCTTTCCGCGTTGCGCACCATCCACGCGAAGAGCTTTTCGCGCCAGATCGCCATGCCCGGGCGCTTCGAGGCGATCAGCGTCTGGCGGGCGAGGAAGTAGCTGGTTTCCATCGGCTTGAACGGCCCGCCCGCGCGCGTTTCCGCACCCAGTTCGGCGGGCACGTTAGCCTCGTCCATGAAGCCGATGCGGATGATCATGCGGTAGAACCCGTGGCCCAGGTCCTCTACTTCACGCCGCTTTTCAGGCGGTACATGTGGCACGTTCTGCGTCTCGACGGTCAGCACCACCACGCGGTCATGCAGGATGTGGTTGTGCTTGAGATTGTGCAGCAGCGCGGGCGGAATGCCTTCCGCATTGGAGGCAAGGAACACCGAAGTGCCCGCCACGCGCCGCACCTTCTGGCAGACCGAGGCGAGGAAGATGTCGAACGGCATCGAATCCTCGGCGAGCCGGTCGCGCAGGATGCGCCGCCCGGTCGCCCAGGTTGTCAGCATGGTGAAGGCAACCGCCGCCACGACGAGCGGGAACCAGCCGCCATCAGGGATCTTGGTAACGTTCGATGCGAAATAGGCCCCGTCCACCAGCAGGAACAGTCCGGTGAAGAAACCGGCAACCAGCGGCGGCCAGCGCCAGACCATGAAGGCCAGCACGCCGAACATGCAGGCGGTGATGAACATCGTGCCGGTAACGGCGATGCCATAGGCCGAAGCCAGGTTGCCCGAGGTGCGGAAGCTGAGCACCAGCAGGACAACGAGTACGAGCAGCGCCCAGTTGACCATCGGGACATAGATCTGCCCGGCCGCACTGGCGCTCGTGTGGCGGATGCGGATTCGTGGCAGGTAGCCCAACTGCACCGCCTGCTGCGAAACCGAGAACGCGCCCGAAATCACCGCCTGGCTGGCGATCACCGTCGCCATTGTAGCGAGGAGCACCAGCGGCAGGCGCAGCGTCTCCGGGGCCAGAAGAAAGAAGGGGTTTTCGACTGTTTCCGGGTGGCGCAGCATCATCGCCGACTGGCCGAGATAGTTGATGAGCAGGCAGGGGAAGGCCATGTAGAGCCAGGCCACCATGATCGCCTTGCGGCCGAAGTGGCCCATATCGGCATAGAGCGCCTCGGCACCCGTCACCGCGAGGACGATTGAGCCGAGCGCAAGGAAGGCAAGCATCGGATCGAGCGCGAAGAAGTGCAAGCCATGGATCGGATTCAGCGCCCAGAGGATCTCCGGTGCCTGCATGATTCCGGTAACCCCGAGTGCGGCAATCGACAGGAAGTAGACAACCATGATGGGGCCAAACAGCTTCCCGACAGCTGCCGTACCGCGGGACTGGATGGCAAACAGGCCGATCAGGATCGCAATCGAGATCGGCAGCACCATCTTCTCGAACGCAGGATGCACCACGGTCAGCCCTTCTACGGCCGATAGCACCGAAACCGCCGGCGTGATGATTGCATCCCCGAAGAACAGCGCCGTGGCGGTGAGCCCGAACATGATCATCAGATAGGTCCAGCGCGTGTCCGTCATGCAGCGGCTGACCAGCGCCAGCAGCGCAAGGCTGCCGCCTTCGCCCTTGTTGTCGGCGCGCAGGATCATGAACACGTACTTGACCGTCACGATCAGGATCATCGTCCAGAACACGAGGCTCAGCACACCGAAGATATGCGTCTGGTCCACCTTCAGCGGGTGGTGGCCGATGAAGCTTTCCTTGAGCGAATAGAGCGGAGACGTGCCGATATCTCCGAAAACCACGCCAATCGCGCCGACAGCCAGGGTGGCAAGGCCTTCGCGTTCGTGGCCATGCGCGGCGTCATGAGGCTGGGCGGATGCAGTCTGAGCTGCGGCGGCCGCATCAGTGCCGGAAACAGTGCTGTCGTCTGGCAGCACGCCATCCTGAGTCGCGTTTCGATCCATCGGCGCGCCGCTACTCCTGCAACCCGCGACTTGCGAGAGTTATTTTTTTGCCGGCAGCGCGTGCGTGTTGCCCAAGCTCATTTCGGCGGATCGGCAGGAGAAGGCCCTGGCGAGACGAGATTTTCAGGTGGTGTGATGGTGATGGGTGGTGCGGTGCGGTTTGCGGTGGGGTCGCGGAGGGGGCGCGGTGCGGTGTTGCCGATGGCGCCGGCGTTTTCGGCGGCGCGCAGG